>JBGTII010000200.1:0-52656 GCA_041745735.1 Pyrinomonadaceae bacterium
AGATCGACCAGATCGCAAAATACTTTTAGCGTTTCGATGTGCATCTTGAGTAATTAGTATAGCTGTTTAGACCGGGCTATATTTTTCATTTTATCTTATATGACAATAGGCCTATTATAAAAAGTACCGGATATGCTTTTGCCGATTATTGCGTTTCAAATTAGAATTCAGGAAACGCGTATTGTTACAGTTCGACCTGGACCCTGCACAGAATGGCCGTTAAATTTTCCAAGACTTTTCTGCTGAGAAAGCTGCATCAGATCACGGGTATAGTCCCGCTGGGGATGTTTTTCTTTGTCCACATGTTCACCAACTCAAAGGCGATGAACGGCGAGGCGAGCTTTAACAAAGCGGTCAAAGAGATCCACGACATCCCGTTTTTGCTGCTGATCGAGATTTTCGGTATCTTTTTACCGCTCGTTTTTCACTCGGTCTATGGCGTTTTGATCTCGGCTGAGGCAAAGCCCAATGCCCTAAATTACGGTTATGGCCGCAATTGGTTTTACATACTCCAGCGGGCTACCGGAATATTTCTGTTCTTTTTTATTCTTTTTCATATTCTGAATTTTCGATTCGGACTGATCCCGTATCTAAATATGACGCCCATCGCGGGCAATGCTGATAAGGCTTTTGCGATCGTTTCAGCCGAATTTCAGATCACCTGGGTGATGGTCGTTTACATTCTCGGTATACTCGCGACTGCCTGGCATCTGGTATACGGGTTCTTTTTGTTCGCGGTCGACTGGGGCATCGTCATAGGCGAAAAGGCGCAAAAGGTTACGCTCTCGGCGTGTCTAGGTCTCGCCGCACTGCTTTCATTCGTCGGCATCAATGCGGCGTTTTCATTTGTTCGTCCGTGCGGGCTGATGCCACAGGCTCTGTGCGAAGAAACAAAGAAACCGGCACCGGCGGGAGCGGCAAAGTTTTAATTTTATGGCATCAAGTGGTTTAAAAATTGCGATCGTCGGTGGAGGCCTAGCGGGCCTTGCGGCGGCGATGAAGATCGCGGAGGCTGGCCACGCGGTCGATCTGATCTCAGTCGTGCCGGTGAAAAGGTCGCACTCGGTCTGTGCGCAGGGCGGCATCAACGGAGCGGTTAACACCAAAGGCGAGGGCGACTCGCCGGCAAAGCATCTCGACGATACCGTTTATGGCGGCGACTTTCTCGCCAATCAACCGCCGGTCAAACGCATGACCGATATGGCGCCAGAGATCATCTATCTGTTTGATCGAATGGGCGTGCCGTTTTCGCGGACAAAAGAGGGGTTGATGGATTTTCGCCGCTTTGGCGGAACGCTTCATCACCGGACGGCGTTTGCGGGAGCGTCGACGGGACAACAGCTTTTATACGCTCTCGACGAGCAGGTCCGCAAGTGGGAAGTGGGCGGTAAGGTGACGAAATACGAGGGCTGGGAGATGCTCTCGCTCATCCTCGATGACCATCAGGTGTGCCGCGGCTTGGTCGCAATGAACTTGCAAACACTCGAGCTAAAATCGTTTGCGGCCGACGCCGTAATTATGGCGACCGGCGGTCCCGGAATGGTGTTTGGCAAATCCACGAATTCGCAAACCTGTACCGGCAGCGCGGTCGGAGCTTGTTACGAGCAGGGTGCTAAATACGCTAACGGTGAATTTATCCAGGTCCATCCGACGTCGATCCCCGGCGAAGACAAACTCCGGCTGATGTCAGAGTCGGCTCGCGGCGAAGGCGGCCGCGTCTGGGTTCCGCGCGATCCGATGGACGCACGTAAGCCAAAAGAAATTCCCGACGCGGACCGAAGATATTTTCTCGAAGAAAAATATCCGGCGTACGGCAATCTCGTACCTCGAGACATTGCGACCCGCGAAATATTTCAGGTCTGTCTGGAAGGTGCGGGTGTCGGCGGCGAAAATCAGGTCTATCTCGATCTGACGCACATTCCCGCCGAGGTGCTGACCGAAAAGCTCGGGGCGATCCTTGAGATCTACGAAATGTTCGTCGGCGACGACCCGCGGTACGTTCCGATGCGCATTTTCCCGGGCGTTCATTATTCGATGGGCGGGTTGTGGGTGGATTTTGAGCAAGGGACAAATATTCCTGGGTTGTTTGCGGCTGGCGAGTGTGATTATTCGATCCACGGAGCGAACCGGCTTGGTGCGAATTCGTTGCTATCGTGTGTCTATGGCGGTTTTGTCGCGGCCCCTGCGGCGATGGAATATGCCAAGAATGTCGAACGCGGTTCGTCCGAAACTAACGGTGTTCACGCTGCCGAACTCAACCGTCAGCAAGAGATCAACCGATCGATCATCACGAGCGAAGGCGGCGAAAATCAGCATAAACTTCACGAAGAACTTGGCAAGGTAATGACCGATAACGTAACAGTTGTCCGCTACAACGACCGCCTGCAGGCAACCGATGACAAGATCCGCGAGCTACAAGACCGATTCAAAAATATCTCGATCAACGATTCAAATCTGTGGGCAACACAGGCGGTGCCGCACGCACGCCAGTTTTCGAATATGCTCAACCTCGCTCGTGTCATCACGCTCGGAGCATTAAATCGCAACGAATCTCGCGGAGCACATTACAAACCTGATTTTCCGGAACGCGATGACGAAAATTTTATGAAAACGACGATCGCCGAATACTCGGCCGAGGCTCCGGTGCTGAGCTACGAGCCGATCGACGTGTCCTTGGTCGAACCGAGAAAAAGAGATTATTCGTCGAGTAAGAAAAAGGCATAATAGATGACCACGCACGCACACATCGAAAAGAAACGCCTCGAATCGCCGCCCGCGACGATCAAATTTAAGATCCAGCGGCGTGAGAAAGAGGGAGCTCCGGTGCATTGGGAGACGTTTGAGCTGCAATACCGCCGTAATCTTAACGTTATCTCGGCGCTCATGGAGATCCGCAAAGAGCCGGTGACGATCGAGGGCAAACAGACCACGCCGCCGGTTTGGGATATGTCGTGTCTCGAACAGGTCTGCGGCATTTGCACGATGGTCATCGACGGCAGGGCGCGGCAATCGTGCTCGGCGCTGATCGACGATCTGCTCTTGGCATCTAATTCAGACACCGTGACGCTCGCTCCGATGTCAAAATTTCCAAACGTCCGCGACCTCAAGGTTGACCGCTCAAAGATGTTCGACCATCTCAAACAGGTCAACGCCTGGATCGAGCTTGACGGCAGCTACGACCTCGGCCCCGGGCCTCACATTCCTAACGAAACCGCTCAGGAACGTTACGACCTGTCACGCTGTATGACCTGCGGCTGCTGTCTCGAGGCTTGTCCGCAGTATGGCGATGACAATTACATAGGCCCGCAGGCGATCGCGCAGGCGAGGCTGTTCAATATGCATCCGACAGGGAAGATGACCGCCGAGGATCGCATTAATGGCTTGCTTGGCGACGATGGCATCACCAATTGCGGCAACGCGCAAAACTGCATTCAGGTTTGTCCGATGGGTGTTCCGCTGACCAAAGCGATCTATGAGACGAACCGCGACATCACGGTCAACGCATTATTCGGCTGGCTCAAAAAATAGAGTCCGCTGACCGCGTCAAAAAATGCTTGCTTTGAGATGTAAGTGGGGTTAAGATTGACTCACGATTTAGTAGTAGGCAATTTGAAATTTGTCGGGTAGGGCAGATCTGGACCGGTGCCGATCAGCGGCGACCGGACCAATCGCCATTTGAACTTCGTAAACGAACCTTTTACGATCGGAGGTGATTTTTGTGAAGGATATGTTATTTGCATTATTAGCGTTAGTTTCCGCGGCGATCGCGGCGTTTTCGTTTTACAAATATGTGAGCGGAGGCGGCCAGACGATGTACATCGCGGGAACGATCATTTTTGTGATCCTGACAGTTGTACTGGGCGGATTGTTTCTCTCGGGCAGGGTCAATAAAAATGAGGACATTCATATCACCGAATAAATCGATTTGGTTTGATATGGCAACAGACGGCTGTATTTTGTTGTAACAGCCGAATATATTTGTGTAAAAACGACTTGGATCTAACGATCCCTGTCGTTTTTCTTTTTTTTCACTTCGCCTCAACTATGGACACCCGCTGATTTTGCGTTATACTTTATAATGTTGAAAAAAATGTAATGATTAGATTACGTTTTTGGATAGTGGATTAAAAATGCCAAAGATCGCAGACATACAGGAAACACCAAACCCCAACGCCGTTAAGTTCATCCTCAAAGAACCGGTGTCGCACGGCACTTCGCACTCGTTTAAATCGGCCGAGGCCGGTGAGCGCGACGCTCTTGCAAAGTCGATTTTCGATGTTGGCGAGGTCGTATCGGTGTTTTACATGGACAAGATGATCACGGTCGAAAAGACCGATGACGCCGAGTGGGACGAGATCTTGCCCGATCTTGCCGTCCCGATCCGTGCGGCCGAGACAGTGGTTTCATCGAATGGTACAGCAGCGGCCGCTGCGGTCGGCGGAGCTATCGCCGCTGCCGCAAGCGACGATCCAAAGATCCGGGAGATCGAGGCTCTTCTTGACGAACGCATACGTCCTTTTCTGGCCAGCGACGGCGGGTGGTTAGAAATTTTAGAACTCACTGATTCTACCCTCAAGATACGTTACGAGGGTGCCTGCGGTAGCTGCCCAAGCTCCTTGACCGGCACACTGATGGCGATCGAAAATATGATCCAGGACGAGATCGATCCCGAGATCAAAGTCATCGTTGCCTAGCTGATCTTGGCCCCGCGTTCAACAAACTTTATTTTGTTTATACATAAGAATTTCTTGACTTTTTCAGCCTGAAAACGTCATAATTCGAAGGTAGGCGATTTGTGCCAATCGTCGCCCCCAACCCGAGGGCAAACACGCTGCCCAGATCTGCCAACCGCAAATATATCCTTATTGAACATTATTTTGCCCTGATGGAGGAGAAACCTAAGTGAATAGCGAAGAACTCGAACAAAGCTTGAAAACTGAATTCGAGAGTTATCTAAAAAATATCTCTGCAGAAATGAAGCAAAGTGTTGCCGAATTTCAACGCAAGATGCAAGAGGATCATGAACATCAGCGGGCCCGGATGGAAGAGGCTTTTCAGGGCTTTGCCGCTCGTTTTGATTCCGCGCCCGAATTTGACGGTGGTTTTCGCGAATCCGTCGCCGAGCACTTAAAACTCGCACGTGACGAGGGTGCCAAGCTGAGCGCGACCGCTTTCGCAGAGGCTGAAAAGCTGGATGCGCCCGCCACCGCGACTACGAATTTTGCCGATATGCGTGATGCGATCGCGGATATCAGCAGCAAAGATTCGCAATCGGCAATACTAAAAACCCTCGTTGAGCACGCTGCGGCGTTTGCCCCGAGAGGTGCGTTTTTTATCATCAAAAACGAGCACATCGCTGGTTGGAAAGTTTTTGGCAGCGAGGCCGACGGTGCTGATAACACTATCCGCGAGATCCATTTTCCTGTCTCGAATGACTCGATCCTCGGCAGTGCCGTCACGTCTAATGCGTTAACGCAGGGCTCGTACGGCGCCAATTCCCAAGACGACGCATTTCTGAATCCGCTCAGTTTTGGCCAGCCGGATCGCATGTGTGCGATACCGCTCGTCGCCCGCGGCCGCAGCGTCGCGGTGATGTACGCCGATCGCGGCAGCCGGGGATCGGCAGTAAATGTCGAGGCACTTGAGACACTGGTAAGAGTCGCCGGATTGACCGTCGAGATGCTTGTCGCGTCAACTTCGAAAGGTGATGACAGTTCTGCTGCAACTGCGGATTTTGAGAATGTTCAGGATACCGCACAGCTTCCGGTGGACAGCTATGTTGAGACGCCGTCGGCGTTTGCGGAGACCGTCGAGGATATGCGGGTCGTAGTCGAAACCACAACCGTCGGGACCTCAGCGGTTGAGACCGAACAATTCTCATTTACCGACAACCAGCACGCGACCGATGCGTTTGCCGTCGAGGCACCTGTCGCTGAGCATTCATATGAACCGGCCTTTGAACCCGCTGTGCAGCAAGAGCCCGCACCTGAGTTTGAAACTCGAGGCGGTGCGATGGTGTTCGATTCCGGCGGTTCCATCGAACCGGCCGCACCCCCCGTGTCCGAACCCTCGCCATTCGACCGTGCGGTCGAGCCGTTTGAGCCCGCGGGCACGATCGGCGGCGGCGGAATGGCAAGGGCCGCCGAGCCGGCCGTGCAAATTCCAACGGCGCCTGCTCCTCAGGCACGCCTCAGCGACCGCCCGGTAGATCTGCCGATCGAGGTCCCTGATGAAGAGCGTCGTTTGCACAACGACGCACGCCGTTTTGCGAGGTTGCTCGTATCCGAGATCAAGCTCTATAACGAGAAAAAGGTGCTCGAAGGCCGTCAGGCACACGACCTGTACGACCGCCTGCGCGAAGCCATCGACCGCTCACGCGAGATGTACGACAAACGCGTCCAGCCGCCCGTCGCGGCCCGCTTTGACTACTTTCACTACGAGCTGCTAAACTCGCTCGCCGACGGCGACCCCGCCCGCTTTGGCGAAGGCTACCCCGGAGCAACGGTATAAATCTTTGTCAGAACCGGGAGCTATAGCGACTGGGTTCTTGATTTACAATATCGAAGCCGCCCTGAGAGATCAGAGGCGGCTTTTTTGTTGGGCAAAAAATGCGTTGTTGTTTAACTCGATTCGTGCAAAAATAATGCTGTTAGGAGCTACCTTGATGAACCCATATAAAACATCCACGGTGATCACGCCCTCAAAACAAGTGATCTTGTCTGACATACCATTTGGTGTCGGTGACGAGGTCGAAGTTGTCGTAAGCCGAGCTGAAAATGGCTCACGGTCGGATCGCATGCGAAAGCTAAAAGCCCTATTCAAACAGACCCAGTCTTTACCCCAAGTCCGCACTTTGACCGAAGACGAAATTGCGCTCGAAATCGAAGCTCATCGGTCCGGCAAATGATCAGAGTCGTCATTGATACAGGCGTCGTCGTTTCGGCGGCATTCAAAGACCGCATACCCGAAGAGATAATCCTCGCCATCGTCGAAAGCGACGAATTTGATTGGGTTGCTTCCGCTCCCATCGTCAAAGAATATACCGAAGTTTTATCCCGTAAAAAGTTTAATTTACCAACAGAGGTTTTGCAGAATTGGAGCGAGATACTCGACGAGTGTATTTCAATAATCGAGCCCGAGGTTAGCTTCACTTTTCCGCGAGATCAGAAAGACGCTATGTTTCTCGAATGCTCTCTCGCCGCCGAAGCAGATTACCTGATCACAGGCGACAAAGATTTCGAAGCAGCCAGGAAATTGGTTCAAACGACCATCATCTCCGTCTCACAGTTTAAGAGATTTGTTTTGGATACCATGCCGTGATGATACAGAGTGTTGTGACATCTAATCCATGTTTTTCAGGGCGATAGAAACTATGAGGCCAAGAGATGAGAGCGCCGAGCGGGCGGAGCGGGAACTGTTAGAGTTGTACAAACAGCGCGAAGAGTTAGCGGACGGGTTAAAGTTTGCGCCGCCGGAGATGCTCCCTAGGGTGCAAGAAGCGCTTCGAATAGTCGATGCAGAGATCGCAGAGGCCGAGGCCTTGATCGCCGGCGTCCAAACAGCGGTATCCGACCAGGACAAAGCCCCAGACATACGCCGCCGCACGGCGTTGGACCTGCTGCCGCAGCTTACCGAATTAGAAAAGGGGCTGGCGGGCAACGAGGCGGCATTAAACCAGATCGCCGCCACCCGCACCGCCGCCCTCAAATTCCTCCTCGACGACGCCACCGAACGAGGCATCCCTAACGACGATCATTAGCACCACGCTAATAACCCTGCGCGATTTGTCGCCTCGGAGCATTAAAGATGCGACAACGTCAAGATAAAATGTAGAATAGACCTATCGAGCGGATTCATTCTAAGCAATTCTCCAGTAGGTGCCCGCGAATACTATTAATATGACAGTTATTTCTACTGCATTATTACTATTCTTGGTCATGGACGCTCTGGGCAACGTGCCTTTATTCTTTTCCGCCCTCAAACACGTCGATCCGGCCAGACAAAACAGGGTTGTCTTGCGTGAGCTTCTCATTGCACTTGCCGTATTGGTCTTCTTTCTCTTTCTTGGCCGCTATCTGCTACAAATATTGCAGATCTCAGATGCTGCGTTGACGGTGGCGGGCGGAGTGATCCTCTTTTTGATCGCGTTGCGGATGGTGTTCCCGTCTACCGACAAAAGTTTAGAGGAAGAAGTTGCCGGCGAGCCCTTGATCGTGCCGCTCGCCATCCCTTACGTCGCCGGCCCGTCGGCGCTCGCGACGGTTTTGCTGCTGATGAACCGCGAACCCGCCAGATGGCCCGAATGGCTGCTTGCCATTTTCATAGCGTGGTTTGCCTCGAGCATCATTTTGTATTTTGCGAGTAAACTGCGCCATTATCTCGGACACAGCGGGCTCGTTGCCATTGAACGGCTAATGGGAATGGTGCTGATCACTCTTTCCGTGCAAATGATGATGACAGGACTAGCCAGCTTTGCATCTCAATAATTCACCTATTCAGCAACTGACTGCTTAATTTAGGCCGTCCACCTTGGTCCACCTGGTCCGGACCGGACCAAAAGGACCAGCTTCGACCGCCACATAAAGGCGGGACTCCAAGCGACAAAGCCGCGAACGTAACACTCGCGGCCTTTTCTCTTAATTCCGAATTCTGACTACCGACAACCGACAACTGACAACCGACTACTGCCTTACGGCTTGAGGCCGGCGTCTTGGTCGCGGCCGATGGATTCGAGGTGTTTGACGATCTTGTCTATGAGCCAGTTTGGGGTGGACGCACCGGCGGTGACGCCGACTGTTGCGACTCCGTCGAGGTCCGCGGAGTTGATCTCTTCTTCGGTTTCGATGAGAAAGCTCTTTTCGCACTGCTCTTTGCACACGCCGAGCAGCTTGACGCTGTTTGACGAGTGGCGGCCGCCGATGATGTAAAACGCATCGACCATGCCGGCGAGCGCTCGGGCCGCTTCCTGCCGGTCTTTTGTCGCGGAGCAGATGGTATTGATGATCTGGACGGGATCGTCGGTCTTTGAGCGGATGGCCTCGGCGGTGTCAAAGAAAGTTTTGACCTTTATGGTCGTCTGCGACACGACGAGCGGATTGCGAAGACGCGGCAAACCTGCGACCTCGGTCTCGTCTTTGATGACAAAAGCGTGGTTGGGCGCGTAGCCTTTGACGCCGATCATCTCGGGATGGTCGGGGCTGCCGACGACGATGACGTGACGGTCCTCAGCGGCGGCACGGGCCGCGAGTTTTTGCACTCGGGTGACAAACGGACACGTCGCATCGACGACCTTAGCCGCAAGTTCCTCTAATTCTTTCTGCACCTCGGGCGTCACTCCGTGAGCACGAATGACCGCCGTCTCGAGCCGTCCGATCTGGATCGGGTCGCTGATCGTGGTCACGCCTTCGTGAGCCAGACGCTGCATTTCCTGCTCGTTATGGATCAGCGGACCGAGTGCACGGACGGTATCGCCGGCGTTTACCGCCTCTTCGACCATCTCGACGGCACGCTCGACGCCAAAACAAAACCCGTATTCATTTGCTAACAGTACTTGCATTAATATATGACTTTACTTTATTTTCTAGTTACCACACCTAAAGTCAGTTTCATTTTAACAAATGGATAATGGAAACGAAACTAATTCCCGGCATTGCCGGTTCTTGAATGCTGACAATTTCCCGCAGCTCTACGAGACGTTTACCGAAGCGTTTTCGGACTATGTGTATCCGTTTGCCCTGACGGAGACCCAATTTCACAATCACATCGCTCTCAACGCCGTCGATCTCGACCAGACAGTTGGATGCATTGACGACGGCAAGCTTGTCGGTTTTTCGCTAAATGGTTTTGGTTTGTGGGACGGCAAAGAGACAGTGTACGACGCGGGCACGGGCGTCGTGCCGCGTTACCGCAGACAGGGCATCAGCGACGCGATGTTTGCGATGATGATCCCTGTATTTCAGGAAAAGGGGATCAAGCAATGCCTGCTGGAGGTCATCAAGGGCAATGACGGCGCGATAGATCTATACAAAAAGCTCGGCTTCGAAACGACCCGCGAATTGGCGTTGTTACAGTGTGACGGAGTTATTAATTCGGTTTACGAATCGCCACCCGATGTCGAGATCCGCGAGATCACTGAGCCGGATTGGGCACAGCTTTCGACATTTTGGGACGGTAATCCATCGTGGCAAAATTCGATCGACGCTGTCGGCCGCAGCTCCGCGATGAAAAAGATCGCCGGGGCATTCACCGACGGACGCTGTGTCGGATATGTCGTTTATTCATCAAAATTCGGCCGCGTCGCCCAGATGGCGGTGTCTTTCAATTATCGCAACCGCGGCATTGGCACGATGCTCCTGCGAAAGGTTCAGAGCGACACCGCTCAGGGCTATTCGCTACAGATAATTAATATCGATAAAGGACTCGCGGCAGCAGTGAGCTTTTTTGCCGAACGCGGGTTTTACGAGCGTCTGAGTCAATACGAGATGCTGCTGAAATTGTAAGTTGAACCGCTGATTTTTGTTGACTCTCAAATAGGGTAGGAATAAGATTTTGGTATGGACACAATTGCGGAAAGAATCACTATTGACCCGGACATGCTAAATGGAAAGCCTGCAATTCGCGGGACAAGGATTGCTGTGCAGACGATTCTTGAGTTTTTGGGAAATGGTGATGATTTTGATGAGATCTTGGCCAATTATCCGTCGCTCGAAAAGGAAGATATTTTTGCTTGCCTTAAATTTGCATCCGGCATCATGCAGAATAAGTATGAGATCGAAACCGTAATGGCATGAAGCGATTCTTGATCGATGTCAATTTGCCGTTTAGGGTTCCGGTCTGGCAAGGAGAGAAATTTTTGTTTGTAGGCGATATAGACGAGGAGTGGAGTGATTCGGAGATTTGGGATTACGCCCGCAAGAATGACTGCACGATCGTAACCAAAGACGCTGATTTTTCAAATAGAATTATTCTCTCACAGCCGCCCCCACGGATCGTTCATTTGAGGATCGGCAACATGCGACTGCGGGACTTCATCAAGTTTATCGAAGACAATTGGAAATCGATACGGGCAGCTTCTGCCAATCACAAACTCGTAAATGTTTATTTGGATCGGATCGAGTCGATCGAATAGTTAGCGGACTGGCTCGCGGAGAATAATGTCTGCAGCGGCAGAGGCGATAGCGGCGGCTTTTGGGTTTGATTCGCGAAGGTTTGATAGCTGACGCAGGGCCTCGCCCGTTCGAGACAGCAGCCGGACAAGGTCGCCCTCTTCGGCACGGGTGCGGTCGACGAGCTCGTCCCACTCCATCCCGGCGGTCCAGCGTTCGGCGGCAGAGGCGGCGGAGTTATTGATCTCTTCGGTCGGCTCAACGCCGTTTTTCCACTCAATATTAGACACAGCGACAACGAGATCTTCGAAATTGCCGAGGATGTCGGTCATCGCCCGCGAAGCCCGCATCTCGCCATAGCTGCGGTCGGCGTCCGCCGCGACAGACGCCATCAAGCCGGCTGCTTCGGATGTTTTTAGGTTGTCGAACGTGCCTTGTTTCAAAGCTTCGCCAACCAGCAGGGGCCGGTCGATCCGCAGATCAGCCAGCCATTTGCCGTCCACTGTGACAGTCTCAGACCTGCTGTCGATGTAGCCAAAGTGATCAAGCACGGCGGCACGGCGTTCGAACGGATCCCAAATGCGGTCGCTCAACATCTCGGCACCGTCCGCTTGCCGGCTGTCCGCGCTCTGGCGGCGGCTTTCGCGAAAGGCAAAACTCTTTTCGGCGATCTCGCGAACCTGCTCGAAATTGCCAAACGCGTCGAGCAGATTTAACAGACTCGTGTAAGTCGCACGAAAGCGGCTCTCAAGTGCATCGGGCGGAGCCTTTAATAACTCGGCGATCTTCTTAGGGTTTTGAAATTGTCCAGGAGCGAGTACGACAAACCCGACGTTATCTCGTCCGCGGCGGCCTGCACGTCCGGTCATTTGCTGCAGTTCGCTCGCCCTCAGAGCCCGCCAGCCGTCATTACCGCGAGTGTCGGCGTTAACGATGACAACCGTTCGAGCAGGAAAATCCACACCCGCCGCGACGGTCGAGGTCGCGAACAGGGCATTGAGCAACCCGCCGGACATCATCTTTTCGATGAGCAGTTTCCATGATGGGATATGTCCCGCATGATGTGCGGCGACACCGGCACGGACGATCAATGCAGCGTGTTTGTGATCAAGAACCTCGGGAAACTCAGCGGCAAAATCGTCAAAGATGGCCTTTCGCTTCGCTTGCCGTTCAGGATCTGCACGCTGCGATTTGTCAGCGGCGACCTCAGAAGCGGCTTCGTCACATTTTCGCCGGGTCGGGAGAAAGACGATCGCCGGCAACAGATTAAAACCGCGCAAGGCAGTGATCAGTCTCGGCGGTGAAAGATCTGTCCTTGCCTGCTCCATACCAGACAAGTATACGGTGAAAGTGAAAGAAATAAAAAAGTTGCGACCGATTGCACTCGTGCGGCGTCTATAGGACGGATAGCTCTACCTATTAAAACTCGACCGAGGAAAATAACAATGAAAAGATCGATCGCTGCGATTGTCTGCGGACTCGCATTTTCAGCAATTTCTGTTTCAGGACAAATATTTAAGCTCCCTCAAATTGGGCCAAAACCGACGCCAAAACCCGTTTCTACGCCGACGATGGGTGGTCCGGTGCAAACGCCGAATAACTCCGGCAATAACAACGGTCCGAGCAACGCTCAACCGCCAACGGCGACCGACAATCCAGTGCTGTTAAAGACGACACTCGACGTTCGCTGCGACACCGAGAACCGTTACTGGAAAATGCCGACGGAATCGAATTATACGAGCTGGATACCGCAGCTCAAATTCAAGGTCCGCTACGTCGGTGCAACAAAGCTGCGGCTGATGGCCGAATATTTTACACCCGACGGCAAGCCGTGGTTCTCCGAGACACTGATAACAAATATGTCGAGTTCTTCGGAAAAGACGGTCGATATCATGACGGATCGTGTGTCGGGGGGTTTTGAGGGCAAATCAACGATCGCGACCGGGCTCTTTGGCGTCAAGATCACCGATTCGCGTGACGGCAGCGTGCTGTTTCAAGGCAAATTTAAGGTCGGTAAATTCAAACACGGGCCAAACATACCGATGTTCAAAAATCAAAATGATTTCTTTGTCGATCAGGACTGGAATATGCCGATCGGCTATGTCTGGCTTGACTGGAGCCGCGAAAAGAACGCCCCGGCTCCGACCGTGAGCATGTGGATCAAGGGCGAGACACGGCTTGACGATCTCGAGGCACGTCTCTTTTACAACGGCGAACAAATAGCGACGACGGATGAGATGGGAGCGGCGACATCATCACAGCAACGTTACCCGAACAGCCTAGAAAACAAGGAAACGCATCGCTGGGAGCTGTTCAATTTCGAATGGTACAAATTTAAGTATGCTGCGACTGCTCAGGGGCGAAACATGTTTCGTCAGGCGAGATTTATGAATGGTTCGGACGGCGAATACACCGTTAAAGTCTTTCACAAAGCCGTACAGATCCGCGAGGTTTCGTTCAGCGTTTCGGGCGGGATGTTCACCGATAACGGTGTTGCGTCGGGCAACGGTTTTGCCGATAACAAGGTCATCGTGCCCGTGAAAATTATGGGTACTAAAGATAAGTGGAGTTCGACTACGTGGAAATCGGATGCGTTCTATTCGAATCCGCTGACTGGATTTACCTGGCCGTGATCACGACCGGCGGCTGTGTATCAATCGTAAGCCTTCGAGCAGCAAGTTTTCATCAACGAGATCGATGACATCAGTTTTTGCAGCCATCATTGATGCAAAACCGCCGGTGGCGATGACCTTAGGGTCGTCGCCAATTTCATTTTTGATCCTCAAAACGGCGGCTTCGACAAGGCCGATCTGGGCGTAAAAAATGCCTGATCGGATAGAAGTTTCAGTCGTCTGGTTTATAACCGCGTCCGGTGCAATGATTTCGACCTCGGGAAGTTGGGCAGTTGTGATATGCAGGGCTTTGGACATAACGGCCATGCCCGGCGCAATGAGCCCGCCCAGCAATTCACGCTCTCGATTAACAACATCTATCGTGGTCGCAGTGCCAAAACTGCACACGATGCACGGTACACAATATTTCTCGCTGGCGGCAAACGAATTTACGACCCGGTCCGTTCCGGCGGCCTCGAGCGGTTCGTATTTGATCTTTAGGCCGAGATCAAGATTGTTTGTGACGAAAAAAGGTTCTAAGCCATAGGTCGACCTCAGGAACGTATATAGCGGCGAATTAATGTCAGGCACGACGGAGCAGACGATGGCTCCGGCGATCGCAGGAGCGAGTTTTTCGCCAATGACAGAGCGCAGCTCGTCAACCGATAAATCCGGTTTCGTTCGTATTGCAAATTTGGATTGGAGAGTAGGGCCGTCAAAGACGCCGAATTTTATCGCTGAATTACCGATGTCAACGGCGAGGAGCATTATCCCTTGAGCGGCAGGCCGTCGTATATTACGTTCCAGCCGTTGCGGCGGCTTGTGCGGAGGCTTTTGGTAAACCACTCGACTGCTGCATGGGCGTCGTCGTAGATCTGGACGGCGGGTCGATCTTCACGCGGATCGACGCGGCAGATAGCGGCACCGACCGTGGCAGTTTTGATGCACAGGAGAGCGATCATATTATCTTTTTGCATGACGGCAGTTCGCAACGCCACGTTTTCAAACTCTTCGTCAAAGTCTTCGAACTCAGCCAGATCCTCATCAAAATCGTCGTCAAAACCGACCAAGTCTTTTTCGAGATCCTCGTCAAAATCAAAATCGGCTTCTAGTTCAAATTCTTCGTTCATACTCGCTTCCTGTGTATCTACACGTTACACGCTTGGGCGGCGAAATTCAATTCGTATTTGACCTCGGCATGATTTTTGACGAGCATTTCTTCGGCCACGCGGTTGCCTGTCCGCCGGTCGATGACCTCACGCCAGATCTCGTTCTCACGAAAATTCTTGCCGTCTTCGGTCGAAAATTTGTGGTTCTTTTCGATCACGTGGTACGAATGCGGCGTCTCGCGGTCAGAATAGATCGCCCCTTTCAAATGATCGTCCGTCAGCCAGAGCTTGATCTGAAATGTGAGGTCGGTCGGGTTATAAAAGCGCAGGTCGATGTAGTTATAAAAAACTCCGGCACCGCTGCCAAAGGGCAGTACGCGGTTCTCATCGGGAAACGGATCAAAGCTGTGATGATGCCTTTCGGATATCTCAAGCGGCGTGTGCAGCGACATCCAGTAGAGCAAATTGGCGAGCTGACAGAGCCCGCCGCCGACGCCGCGGACGACCTCGCCGCGAGAGAGCTGCATGCCCTCGTGATAGCCCTTGTCCTCGGTCGCCTCGCCGACGCATCGCCAAAACGAAAACGTCTCGCCCGGCTTGATCAAGATACCGTCGATAGTCGGACACGCAAGCCGTAAGTTTTTGATCTTGTTTTCCTGCAGTTGCGGGTCCGAGTTGCCCAACCGCCGCCGCAGCAGAGACTGATGCTTTTTGCAGGTAAATTTTAGTGCGTCGTTTTGTTTTTTGGACGCAAAACGCCCGATACGCGGCAGGTCTGCAATGTGGCGAAACATTCGCTTTTGCAAGATGCGCGTGCGGTAAAAAATTGGGTGAATTTCGGAAAGGCGTTTTTTCAAATCTCTCTCAGCCGCTCAACATCTCCGGCTTGAACGATTGTAACCGAACCATCGCTCGTCTTCACTCTGAGCGCTCCGTTTTCTTCGAGCCCGTCGGTCGTCCCCTCAAGAACACCGTCCGGCAAAGTGACGCGGACGGCTTTTCCGCTAAAATATGACGAACGCCCGCGCCAGTTTTGAATTATTTCCGTTGGCCCCTCGTCGTTTTTTAATATCTCGTACCAGTAGCTCAGATACTTGATCAACGCACCCTCGACATTACCGGACGATCCTAAGGTTTCTGCTTCGATAGATGTGGCGGTTTCTGCTATCTCAACTGGGAAATTACTGCTTTTCAGGTTGATCCCAATACCAACGATCACGGCATTTCCTGACGGCGTATCAACCGTCTCGGCGAGTATGCCGCTGATCTTTTTGTCGCCGATCAGCACGTCGTTGACCCATTTAATATCGGGCTTTAGGCCAAATTCTTTGAGAGTGTCATAGACTGCGACGCCAGCCATCAGCGTGATCAGCGGTAAATATTTCAGATCAAGTTTTGGCCGCAGGACAATGCTGAAATATAAGCCGGCATCGGGTTCGGAAACCCAGGTTCGTCCGTGCCGACCGCGTCCCGCCGACTGCTCGCGAGCGATCACACACAGGCCTTCGTCGGCACCTTGGCGGGCTTGGCTGGCGGCTTCGGTGTTGGTCGAGCCGAGGGAATCGAAACGTAGGATGTTGATATTCATCGGGCAGGTCGCCAAAGTGAATCGCAGTAATAAGTTTTACTGTCAAAAAAATTTTGTTTTATGGTAAAACCGCTTTTTTCCGCAAGCTCTTCGATCATCTTCAAACTGTACTTTTGCGAGATCTCCATAAATACGGCTTCCCACTGATCAAACTCAAAATCGCGATCAAGAGCCTCGATCCGTACGGTCTGTTTTTTACGGCTGACCAAAAACGAGCGTGCCGAGCCTTCGATCGGACGGTAATTTGCGTAATGCGTAAATCTGTCGAGGTCAAAATTTCCACCGAGCTCGCGGTTGATGCGGGTCAGCAGATTGAGATTAAATTTCGCCGTCACACCTGCCGCGTCGTCGTAGGCGTTTGCGATAACATGCGGATCTTTTTGCAGGTCAAAGCCGACGAAGAGAAAATCGTTATCACTCATCACCTCGCGCAAAGAGCTAAAGAATGCCACCGATTGTTCCGCACTAAAATTGCCAATATTCGAACCGAGAAATAGCAAAACCTTGCGGCGTCCGTTCTCAGATCTTAGCGATTCGAGGATCTTGAAATAGTCGCCGTTCATTGCATTCATTCGCAATTGCGGAAATTCGCTCTCAAATTTTTCGGTCAACGCATCGAGAGCCTCTTGTGAGATATCGATCGGTGAATACGAAATATCAGCGTCTTGTTTGAGAAAATGATCGACCAAAACCGCCGTCTTCGTTCCGTCGCCTGCACCGAGTTCGATCAGGTCAAATGCATTGTCGCCATTAGCAAACGCCCTGTGTATCTCGCTCGTCTGCGACGAAAATATCTCGTTCTCACAGCCGGTCAGGTAATACTCGGGCAGTTTCATTATTTCCTGAAACAGTCGCGAGCCTTCGTCGTCGTAGAAATATTTTGACGAAAGCTCCTTCGGCGTCGCCGAAAGCCCACGAAGGACGTCATCGGCAAATTGAGAGAGTTCGGTCGAGGTCGAGGTTTGCATAATTCACTACTTCGCTAGTCGGATTCCCGTAAATTGCCATCTTAGATGAGGATTGAAAAAGTTCCTGTAAGTTGAGCGACTGTGGCCGGCGGGTGTGACGACTGATGCTCCGCGCAAGACCATCTGGTTGATCATAAATTTGCCGTTGTACTCACCTACCGCACCCGCGGCCTTTTTGAAACCCGGATACGGCAGATACGCGCTGTTTGTCCACTCCCAACGTTGGCCCCAGTCCAATCGCGATGATGCTATTTCCCATTCAAACTCCGTCGGCAGACGACCGCCGTTCCACTCGGCAAATGCTGCGGCTTCGTAATAAGAAACGTGCGTCACCGGAGCGTCCATCGGCAGATCTCGGAGCCCTGCGAGCGTGTAGTGCCGCCAATCCGTATTATCATGATGCCAATACAAAGGCGACGCGACATCGTTTTGTTTCACCCAGTCCCACCCATCCGAATGCCAAAGCATCGGATCGTCGTAACCACCGGCATCTATAAATTCTATAAACTCGCCGTTTGTCACTAGTCTGTCCGAGATCTCGAAATCCTCAAGATAGACCTTGTGACGGGAAAGTTCGTTGTCAAAGCAAAAGCCCTCGCCGTTATGGCCGATCTCGTGGATACCACCTTTTACTTCGACATACTTGCCCGTTCCGGATGCAGTCTCCTCACAAGCAAAGTCAGGATGATAAACAGGGAACAGCGGATTGAGGCTAAAGGTATATTTCAGATCGGTTAGAAAAAGCTCTTGATGCTGCTGTTCGTGGTTAAGACCCAGAATTACAAGATCGGTCAGGTCGGAACCACCTGCGGTAGCGGGTGGTTGAAGATCGGCACCTTGCATGTCGGCTGACTTGAACGATGCTTGCGTTAAACCACCCGCTACCGCAGGTGGTTCTGACAAGAGCTTCATCATCTGCTCGTTGACGTATTTCCGGTATTCAAATACCTCTTTGACCGTCGGGCGGCTGATGGCACCGCGGTAGTCGCGGGCGGTTCGGTCACCGACCGAGTTGTAATAACTGTTAAAAAGAAAGCTAAAATTTTCGTCAAAGACCTGATAGCCGGGTGCGAATTTTTTGAGGATCATCTCCTCAAAAAACCAGGTCGTGTGGGCGATGTTCCACTTTGGCGGCGAAGCGTCGATGACCGGTTGCGGTATATAATCTTCGACCTCAAGCGGCTCGCACAGCGTTTCGGTGTATGAGCGAACTGACGTAAAGAACGCGCGTAGGGTCAGTGCAACATCTTGTTTCGGAGTAGCTTGCATTTTTACAATTAAACCAAATCCGGCGGCAAATTTGAAGATTTATTGTGGCTGGTCGAGTTTGATCAACGCTTCTTTACAGATCTCGGCGAGATAAATGTCGGGTGAATTGAGGTATGAGCGGAGGATTGCTGCGGATGAAGGGTCGCCGATAGAACCTAGGGCAAAGGCAGCTTCGCGACGGGTGTCGTCTGCCTCTTTGGAATTTTTAAGTATGTTTGAGAGCACGCCGGTCGCGAGCCGGAATGCCGGATCTGCCGGTTCATTTGACGCAGGTTCTTTGTATTTTGACGGAAGAAAATTTTGCGGCGTAACGGCGGAGGTATTAGCGGATCTCGCGAAATTTGCGATCTGTCCGATAGCTTTCGCGGCAGCGCGGCGGAGAAATTCTTCATCCTCGGTAGGTTTTTTCTTTAGAACGGCAGTAAGGGCATCGAGAGCTGAAATATCACCGATCTTTCCGAGCGCGACCGCGGATGCGGATCGCACCTCATTAGCACGGTCTTTTTGCAAGGAGCGGATAAGCGGAGCCGCTGATGAACGGTCAGCGACAGTTCCAAGAGCTAAAGCTGCCTCTACACGAACGAATGGGGCTTTGTCATTTAATAGAGGAATTAGTGCGGCGGTAGCTTCACCTTTCGGCAAGTAAATTATTGCCGAGGCGGCTGTTGCACGCACGATCTCGTTGGCATCGGACAGTGCGGTAATCGCGAGTCTCGATGCGTCTTCGGTGCGAATGATTTTGATTTGATAGAGTGCGTTGCGTTTGAGCTCGGTATTGCCGGAGGCGAGGTTGGCTTTAATAAAGTCTAGATTCTGAGAGTAGGAACTGCCCACGAAACACACGAAATACACGAAAAATAAGAGTGACGGTAACAAGTGTCTGACCCAACGCATGAGTCTCCCCTTCTCCTCTACTCCTCTACTCCCCAACTTCTTCATACTGTATGTTGCAACTGTCTGCCACCCATCCGTTCCCACTCGGTTACCTGTCGGGCTCGGCGGTTTTCGTGGGCGTTTGCTAAAGACGCGATGACCTCATCGACAATAACATTATCGACTGACCGGGAAGTTGAGTTTTTTGCGTTGTAGTTGCGGGCTGCGGCCGCTGGGGTTAATTTGCCGGGTTCACGAGCGGCAGTTGTATTCATTTGGTTGACCATCTCTCTTGCCTCCAATTTTCGGGGCAGACGGTCGAACCTAGCGAGTTACACTTTACGTCCTTAACGTCTGCAAAATTATTGTTTTTATCATTAAGTTCGTGTGCTCCGAAACTTGAGTCTCAAAGGTTTTGTCAGAATATCACGGTTTTTTCGCCGTGGAAAGAAAAAATTCGCTAAACTTAAACTTTTTACATAAACAGATGGACGAGAAATATTTTCCAAAAAAGGTCGAGCAGAAATGGCAGCAGAAATGGGCCGATAGCGGGGCGTTTGAGACCGAGGCTGAGAGCGTGGACGATCGGCCAAAATTTTATCAGCTCGAGATGCTGCCGTACCCGTCGGGCAATCTGCACATGGGGCATGTGCGAAATTATTCGGCCGGTGACGCAATGGCTTGGTACAAGCGGCTCAAAGGGTTTAACGTCATGCACCCGATCGGTTGGGATTCGTTTGGCCAACCAGCAGAGGATGCGGCGGTCAAGCGGGGCGTCAATCCGCGCGAGTGGACCGAAGCAAATATTGACGCGATGCGCGGCCAGTTACAGCGGCTCGGCATCAGCTACGACTGGCGGCGGCAGATGTATGCTCACCGGCCCGAATACTACAAATTCGACCAATGGTTTTTCCTGAAGATGTACGAAAAGGGCCTTGCGTACAAGCGTTTGACGCAGGTCAACTGGTGTTCGCACGATCAGGCGACGCTGTCGAACGAACAGGCGAGCGGCGGGCTGTGCTGGCGCTGCGGCAACCGGGTGACCAAGAAAGACCTGGAGCAGTGGTTCTTCAAAACAACTGCTTACACCGACCAGTTACTCGACGACATGGCCGAGATCGAAGACGGCTGGCCGGCAAATGTTTTAAAACGCCAGAGCGACTGGATCGGACGGTCTGAGGGTGCGTTTGTCGATTTTGGGTTGAAGGGGTCCGATGAAACGGTTCGTGTTTTTACCACGAGAATCGACACGATATATGGAGCGAATGCTGTGGTGCTTGCTCCTGAACATCCGGTCATCGAAGCGAGCCTCGCTAGCCTGTCGGCAAACGTAACCGACAAGATCGTAAAATTGCGAACAGAGAATGCGAAACCGACCGACCACGAGGCTGAGATCGAAAAAGACGGGATCGACACCGGTTTGCGTGCGATCAACCCTTTTAGCGGCGAGGAATTGCCGGTCTGGGTCGGTAATTACGTAATGATGGAATACGGCACCGGCGCGGTAATGTCGGTTCCTGCTCACGACGAGCGAGACTTTGAATTTGCAAAGAAATTTGGACTGGATATCAGGACGGTAGTTGAACCGCAGAGACGCGAAGACGCGGAGTCAGTACCTGCCGAGGTGGCGACCGAGGCATTTTCGGATTATGGTTTTGTCACCAATTCCGCCGTGTGGTCGGGTAAAACGTCGGAGGAAGCGAAGAAGGAAATGGGCGTGTTCGCGACTGAGCATGGGTTTGGCGAAGCGGCGACGACGTATCGTCTGCGTGACTGGGGCGTTTCGCGTCAGCGGTTTTGGGGTTCGCCGATACCTATCGTTTATTGCGATACGTGCGGCGTAGTGCCGGAAAGTTACGATAATTTGCCTGTGCGTTTGCCGGAAACGGCTCCGTTTTCGGGCACTGGCGAATCGCCGCTTGCTAAGGTTCCCGAGTTTGTAAACACCGTCTGTCCAACCTGCGAAAGCCCGGCAAAACGCGAGACGGATACGATGGATACGTTTGTCGATTCGTCGTGGTATTACTTTCGTTACACCGACCCGACGAACGAAGTCTTGCCGTTCGACCCTGAGATCGCGGCCTATTGGACGCCGGTCGACCAGTACATCGGCGGCGACGATCACGCCGTCATGCACCTGATCTACGCACGATTTTGGACCAAGATGATGCGTGATCTGGGGTTGGTGACATTTAATGAGCCGTTCAAACGGCTGCTCACGCAAGGGATGGTCGTCGGCGAGACGTTTTTTGACGACGCGACCGGCAAAAAGGTCTATCACATGCCAGGTGACGTTACGGTCACACGCGATGCCAAAGGCAAGATCACCGGAGCGGTCGCAAAAGACGGCGGAGCTCTAAAATACGGCATCGAGCGGATGTCCAAGTCAAAGGGCAACGGCGTTGACCCGGACGAAAGGGTCGAGATCTACGGAGCCGATGCCGCGCGGCTGTTCATAATGTTTGCCGCGCCGATCGAAAATGAGCTCGTCTGGAACGAGGCCGGCATCGAAGGCGGCGTGCGGTTTTTGCAGCGTGTTTGGCGTCAGGTCTATAAATGGCGTACGTCCATCAGCGAAGCGGAACGAACCCCGCTGGTCAACGGCGAAGGCGTGACGCCGACATCGAGGAAGCTTCGTCAAAAGTCGCATCAGACGATAAAGCGCGTGACGGACAGCTTTGAAGTGTTGCAGTTCAACACGCCCGTCGCGGCGTTGATGGAACTATCGAATGCGGTCGGCGACGTGGCCGTTGACCCGTCGAATGCGACCGAGAGCGATCTTTTCGCCGTTCGCGAGGCGTTAACAAGCCTTGTCCTGATGCTGACGCCGTTTGCTCCGCATACCGCCGAAGAGTTGTATTCCGTGCTCATCGATAACGAAGACGGCATTATCGCTAACGGAGCCTGTTTTCCCGAATATAGCGAAGACCTGGCAAAGGCCGACGAGATCGAGATACCGGTTCAGATCAACGGTAAGCTGCGTTCGAGGATAATAGCCGCACCCGGAACGTCGGATGAAGAATTGCAGCGAATGGCATTTGCGGACGAAAAGACCCGTGAATTTACTGACGGCAAAGAGATCGTAAAGGTTATTGTTGTGCCGAACCGACTGATAAATATTGTCGTAAAAGGTTAAGCGGATGTGCGATGAGTTCATCCTTGCTTGCGGGGTGCAAAAAAACTAAAATCAATTCGTACTTTGATAGTACTTTTGCGCCTGTCGGATCATCTAAATCATTGCGGTTGTTCGAATTGAGATACTTCGTTTAAGGTCTGTGGCTAAATGAAAGAATGCCAGCTTTGTAAAAACTGTTTCGCCGACGATGTCGCGACCTGTCCGCATGACGGGATGCCGACCTCGCACACCATTGCGGGCGAGCCTGTTTTGGAGGGCAAATACCATCTCGAATGCCGCATCGGCCAAGGCGGAATGGGCGTTGTTTACAAGGCCCGCCACGCATTTCTCAAAACTCAGCTTGCGATCAAAGTCATCCTGCCCGACCTCGTCGGCAACGACCCGCAGCTCGTCACGCGGTTTAGACAAGAGGCACTTGCCGCAGCCGCCATCCGGCATCAAAACGTTGTCGGCGTAACTGATTATGGAGTCATCGACGGTAGTTTGCCGTTTTTGGTTATGGAGTATGTCGAGGGCGAGTCGCTTCACGACCTCCTAGCGCGCGAAAAGGCACTTTCACCGGAACGGGCTCTCGAACTTATTACAGCAGTCTGTGCGGGCGTTGGTGCGGCCCATCATCAGGGCATCGTCCACCGCGATCTCAAGCCTCTCAATGTAATGATCTGCAGCGACAAGCCCAATCTTTCGCAAGCGGTCAAGATACTCGATTTTGGCCTCGCAAAGATCAAATCCGGCGAGCTTTTAGGTTCGTTTATTCAGGCACAGACCACCGGGTTGATGGGTTCGCCGTATTACATGGCACCCGAACAGTGGGCAGACGAAGAGCCCGACGCGCGGTCGGATGTTTATTCGCTAGGCGTGATGTTCTTTCAGATGGTCGCGGGTGATGTGCCTTTTAAGGGTTCGTCTATACCGGCGATCATGAAAAAGCACATAAGCGATCCGGCTCCGACGTTTGCCGACCATGGTACGCGGGTCTCGCTCGAGCTCGAAAAGGCCGTCTTGCATGCATTGCAAAAGGACAAGAACCAGCGAACGGCTACGGTCGAGATGTTTGTCGAGGAATTGACGGCGGCGATCCACCCCGGAGCCTCGACGATTCACAGCTCGGTCGGTCGATCGTTGCCGGTGTCTTCGCTAAAGGTAATTACGAGGCCGCCTCAATCGAGGGTGTTTGTCGATAATGTCTCGGTGGGCGAAACGCAGAATGACGGTGCTCTGCTGCTCGAGGGCATTCAAAGCGGCAATCATCACCTACGGATCAGCCACAACGGATTCAAAGATTGGTTTGGCGATGTGAACTGTGACGGCAAGCCGCAACAGGTCGTTGCCGAGCTGCAGCCGGGAGTGACGGATTCGCGTTCCTCGATACCCATGCCCGCCGACGTCACCGTCAGCGGATCAGGCCGGCTCGATGACTCTCATTTTCAAGCAACGGTCGTCAACGACGGGATGGTACAGACCGCACCACATGTTTATGGCACCCAGTCGCTCCCGCCTAAAAAGCCCGGAAAATCCGCCATGATTCTTGGAATTGGCGGCGTATTGGCACTCTTTTTGATCGTCAGCGGAGGCATTGGTGCGGCGTATATGATGGGGGTTTTCGGTACTCAGACGGTGCCCGGAAATAGTAATGCCGGAACGCCGATCCCGTCCATTTCGGTACCTACGTCGCCAAAGCCGGAGATGGTTCAGATACCCGGCGGAACGTTCACGATGGGCCGGAATAAAGAAGCTTACGAATTCGGTGAGCATTCGGTGACCGTGACTGGGTTTGCGATCGGTAAGACTGAGGTGACAAACGCGGAGTATCTCGAATTTGTTAAGGCAACAAACCGAGTACCTCCGAGCAATTGGTCAGCGGGACGGCCCGTCAAAGGCACAGAAAAATGGCCAG
Organism: Pyrinomonadaceae bacterium; assembly: GCA_041745735.1. Lineage (GTDB taxonomy): Bacteria > Acidobacteriota > Blastocatellia > Pyrinomonadales > Pyrinomonadaceae > OLB17. Next base: position 24,558 of record JBGTII010000200.1, read on the forward strand.
TAGCTTATGTTTCTCTCGATGACGCGAACTCGTATGCCCGATGGCGTTCGGTAGTTGATGGCGTGACATACCGCTTGCCGACCGAGGAAGAGTGGGAATACGCTGCACGGAACGGCTCAAAAGGGAATATTTTCCCGTGGGGCGACCAGTGGGCCGATAATAAGGCGGTTATTGGAAAAAAAGATTCAGAACCAACTGACGTAGGTTCTAAGCCCGAAGGAGCAAACACGTGGGGCGTCGTAGATCTGATCGGCAACGTTTGGGAATGGACAAGCACCGAATATAAGCCATACCCGGGAACGGAGGATAAGGTTGATCAGACAAATGACGTTACGGGCTTTGTGATGATCCGTGGGGGGGCTGCGGATGAGCAGTCGGCGAAGCTTAAGGTATCGTCAACTCGTCGCAATCCAGTTCCGCCAGGGACGACTAATAAAATCCTCGGTTTCCGTCTCGTCCGAGTAGGCTAAAACGTGGCTGATCAACGCGATGGTTCTATAATGCGAAGTTATTCGATACACCTCAGACTCTTGGGCCTCATTTCAGTTCTATTGGTGACTGAAGTGGCTTTCGGGCAGGATCTCGGGAGCAGCAATAAACTGTTTGGCAAGGGAAAGGCCAAAACCTCGGACAAAAAGAAAACTGTAAAGAAAACGACGCCGAAAAAAAAGGCCTCGACCGCAAAAACCGCTGCACCCAAATCTCAGCCAGCAAAATCTAAAACCCCAAAGTCAGCAGCCAAGCCGGGCAAAAGTACCACCGCAGTAAAACCGAAAACGACACCTAAAACGGCCAGCGGCAATTCAGGGCCTGCGAAGTTTGAGGTAAGGCCGTCTAAGGCCGGCGAACGCGAGGTTCCGATCAGCGCCGCTTCGAATAGGCTTTTTGAAACGCTGATTCAGGACGGAAACAACGCCCGCGATGACCGAAATTATTCGGTAGCCGAAACTGCTTACCAGCGTGCCCGTGCGATCAAACCAAAAGACTCGCGTGCCGTTTACGGCCTTGGAAATTTATACAGCGATCAGCAGCGATGGGAAGATGCCGAAACGGCGTACCGCACGGCTTTGCAGATCGACCCGAAAGAGGCGTTTACGCACGTTGCATTGAGCTATGTTTTGACACAGCCGCTGTCGGCGCCAAATCTGTCCGATAGATACGAAGAGGCCGAAAATCTTGCACGCGTTGCGATACAGCTAGCACCGAGAAACCAGTTAGCGTTTGATCAGCTTGGCGTTTCGATGGAACTGCGGGGCATGATCGGCGCAGAGACCGAAAACGCATACCGTCGGGCGATCGAACTCGACCCTTCGTTTGCTCCGGCTTATGCACATCTGGGCCGGCTGCTCAGGAGGCGAGGGCTTACAAAAGAATCGGATATCGCGTATCAGAATGCCATTCAGCGTGCGACCGATGTCGCGACGATGATACTCGTTGCCGATGTGATGCAATCAGCGCAGCGTTATTCCGAGTCGGAAAAGCTGTTAAGAAAGGCGGTGGATGACGATCCGAAAAATCCTTCTGCGTTGCTGCTGCTGGGGCGTGCATTTATCGCACAGGGAAATTTTCCCGAGGCCGAATCGATCCTGCGTCGCAGCCTCGCGGTAAGTGCTAACAGCTTTATGCCCAACAGTTTGCTGGGGTCGCTATATACGCGTCAGGGTAAATTTGAGCAAGCCGAGGCTGCATTACAGCAAGCCGTCCTCAGCGTACCCCTGATGGAAAAACGGCGGCTTTCGCAGCAGTTTGAGGCCGTCGGTGACGGCTATCTTAAGTCGGGACGGCGGATAAGCGCCCAGCGTTCGTATATGCAGGCGATATCGCTCGACGGTGAAAATCCCGCACTCGCCGCAAAACTCAGCAGATCACAAGGCGGATGATCGTTACATCCATTTATTCAGTTTTACGGGTTCACTGAAATCCGGGATCTATTGTCTATATTTGATTTAAGTATCTTTGTGTTCCAGTACAAAGAAAAAAGCGGTAAAAGACACAATGACAGCGGAAGTGTATTGTCCTAAATGCGGACAGAATTTTGAACAAGGGTCGCGGCGATTTTGCCCGACCGACGGCTCGCGCTTGATCTCAGATTCGTACGATCAGCCCGAGACTCCCGGCATATTTTCAAACCTCATACCCAAGACCGCTCCTGTCGGCGGCAAAGACGAAGTGCTGCCTGATTCGCCGAAAGTTATTGTGAGAGAACCTGAGTTAGATCTTTTCGCCGATAAAAAGGAAGTGGTCGCCGATGATCTGCCGTTTTTTGAGTTAGATGACATACAACCGGTAAGCGGAGCTCAGGCAGAATTTGTACCACCTCCGCCCATACAGAATCCCGAGCCGGTATTAGAACCGAGACCCGTTGCAAGAAAAGTTAACCCGTACGATATCCCCGCCGGTCATGTAGAACTCGACGACAGTGAGCGGACGGCTAGTGTCTTTAATGATTTTGACGCCAGTGACCCTGACGGGTTTGTCGGCCGCATGGTCAAGGGACGATATAAGGTTACGGAGTTTCTCGGCGGTGATGAGACGGGCCTGGCATACCTTGCTGACGACAAGATCGTTAGCGACAAAATGGTGTTGGTCCGCATCCTGCTCGAAGCGGATGCTGACCCAATGATGGAGAGCATACTCGCGGAGGAGCGTGTCTCGCTGTCGCATTTTAGCCATCCGAACATCGCCAGGCTTTTCGATTCGGGGGCTTTCACCGACGGGACGGAATTTTTGATCAGCGAATATACCGACGCCCTTTCGGTGCGGGACATCCTCAGTATCCACGGCAGGTTTCATGCTGCCCGGATCGCCCGCGTCATCCGCCAAGCGTCGTATGCGTTGAGTGAGGCGCATCAGGAAGGGATCATTCACCGCGACCTCCGCCCTGAAAATATCATCCTGTCGATCTCGGACACTGATTCCGAGCAGATAAAACTGGTAAATTTTGGAGCGTCTAACGGCGATCCAAATCCTCATAACGCTGCGTATAAGGCCCCTGAGATACTCGACGGACGCGTCTCGACCGCGGCGAGCGATACTTATTCACTGGCTGCCGTGGCGTATGAGATGTTGACGGGCAATGTACCGTTCGAGGGTGAGAGCACCAAGGAGCTCATGCGTTTGCAACACGGCGGGCTAAAGAACAGACCGTCGCAAACCGATCCGGATATCTCTCCTGATGTCGATGAGGTTTTTGACAAGGCGTTTTCCTTTAAATCGGTAGGTCGCTATACAAAAGCACGCGAATTTGGCGACGCGCTTTTTGACGCATTGACCGCTGCTCCACAAGTATTGGCACGGGCCGCTTTTGCTACGAAAAATGTGGTCGAGGTGTCATCTGACGAAGTTGTTCCCGATGCGCGTCCCGTATCTCCTGAGGCTAAGGTGGAGATCTTAAAACCTCTCGAAACGACCCCGGCGAACGTACAAGAACCGGCATGGAAAAACCGATCGCCCGAACCTCCCCAGGAAGAGACTTCGCGTGGAAAGATAATCGCGGTGGTCGGTATACTTGCGCTGCTGGCGTTGCTAGTTCTGGGTTTGTACTACTTTGTTAGTTCGTCGGGATCTAAACCTAGCGACATTAATGCCGCGCAAAACACCAATGGCCCTTCGACACCGACGATCACGACGGATACCGAGATGCCACCGCAGCCGAGAAGGATCGCGCAGCCGCCGAACACTGACTATTATTCGAACAATAAACAAAATCTCAAGGGCGACCTGCTGCGTAATTTTGTCGGGTTTTCGCTTTATTATCCAAAAGAGTGGAAGCTCAACGGTCCGCAGGAAAGCGTCACCGCCAGTGGACGTGGCAAGTTTTTAGACATCGCTCGCTCGACGCCCGAGGGAAAGCTCAAAGAGCAGATGCTCGTCAGCTATTACCCGAGCAAAGGCACATTTAATAACGACGCGGACAAATTCCCTCAGATGGTCAAAGAGACCAACGAGACTCTAAAGAAGCTGCTGCCGGGTTATCAGATGGTGTCCGAGGGCGAGATCAAGCTTAACGGTGATTGGCGTGCATATGAGGTCAGATTTCAGGGCGGTGGAACGTCCGAGACAGGCGAAAAACTCGTCGTTTGGGGACGCAGGCTTTTTATCCCGGCATCGCGGCTCGACGCCCGCAATGGCTTTGAGATCACGATGCTTGCGACATCTTTAGCTGACGAGGTCAAAAGCGTAGATGACGTCGGCGTACAAGGTGAACTCGCTTTGATCCTTTACAGCTTTGAGCCGACACAAAATTTCTAGACACACTTCCTGAGTCACAAGTGTTGATGACCACGTCATGCCCGTGTGCTTGATTTCAATGGAGAATAGATCTGATCGGCAGTCTTTTCAAATAAAGATCTGAGCCAGTCGTTCACGACACAATCGATCACTAGATGAATGCGATCGGTCTTGCCGTTATTGTTTACGCTGTGATAGAAATTTACGTTCAAATACCATGTCTCGCCTTCGCGAAGAGATAAAGGCTCACCGTCGAGTACGAAATCAACATCATCATTTGTTACTACCGGAATGTGTATACGGACAAATCCATCCTCGAGTCCGAGATCGTAGTCGCGGTGGCGTCTGATATTGGATCCAGCTGCGAGTTTCAAAAACCTTACCGTTTGTAATTCACATTGAAAGGATTTAAGCAGGTCCGGTACATAATTACACCTAGCCATCATTTGTGTACTTACATAGCCCTCAGGGGCATTCGGATCGGGGTAGATCGGCATATTTGACCCCTTGACTGCTCGAAGAGCCACGACGCTCCATTCGCCCTCGTAATTGTGGATATTGAAATGAGGGATCCACTCGGAATTGCCAAATTGAGCTGCATCGGCCTGGAGACGTTCGGCGTCGAATAAGAACGGCAGTTTCATGCTTTTCAAGGTCATTCTACTTCTCCTCGGACATCTGCAACGATATTATTCCCGGCTGCCGATTCCAACTCGGCGTATAGCGGCATTAGGTATTTGTCGGAGATGCGCATTATTTCCCCGCTAGCTTCGTTCCGTTTTTCTTTTGTGTCAGACGCAAATTCGACCCCCGGATCTTTTGCGTTAAATCGGGCGGCCGCGTTCATTGTAGAGATGTCTTTGTCTGAAAGATCAACGTCAAAATGACGCAGCATTTCCGAGGAGACAAAATCGGGCAGCCTGTTGTAATTTACAAAGACACCATTTTTATTATTGCGATGATCGAGCGCCGCTTTACATATATGGGTCAAAACGATCGCTGAATACTCATCGGGTGGGTGTAAGACCATTTCGTTGATCCCTAACCCGGGTATCCCGTACTCAACCACGCCAGGTATCAAAGCACTGCCTCGATGTTTGCTATGTGACACCATAACCTCGGGTGGATTGCGGTAGAGAAATATCCACGGTACGTCAGGAAATGCCCGTTCGATAAGGTCAAAATAGAGCATATGCCACGAGTCAAACTTGATAAAGCAGTGCTGTGCATCAGGCGATCGTTTCTGAGCCAGAGAGCCGATCATCCATCGGATCCAATTGATATGTTCATCCACAGTGATCTCAGGTCGGCGAATGTTTGCACGGATCATCCAGTCGAGTGGCGAGGCTTCGGAGATTACTATGTTTTGGGGCAGAGAGGCGAGCATTCTCGATACGAGCGTCGAGCCGCAACGCGACATATGAAAGATAAAACCGGTCGGTGCCAGTGCGGGGATCTCGGTCGAAGCGACACGAAGTGCGTCTATTGGCGTGAGCGGTCGAAACGCCAGATTAAAAGGATCTTGCAGCAAGCGTTCGACCGAGTGGTCAAAAAAGGGCTCGGTAAACCGACTCTCACCAGTAAAGCACCAGTCGATCAATGGTTCGGTGCCGTGCCATTGTACGCGTATGGGCGTCCAGCCGATAAGTTGTTCAGGGGCGTCGATCAGATCCATCTTTCGATCCAGCTGCGGCGCCCGTCACGCATTGCTGACTCCACATCTTCGACCGTTAGATCAATGCCCAAGGCGGCTGCTCTGCTTACGACAGCGTCCTTAAAAGGGGCTTGCTCTTCGATATTTCGTAGGTCACGCTGCAGATCGGGGTCACTGAAAACTGCCCTTCGAAATTCCTGAAAATCCTTATCCGGCATACCTTAAGTCTAAGGCACAATGAGTCCTATTTCCAAGAAAGATTATGCTAAAATCGGCTAGGGTTTACAGATCGCAATTTTTGATCAGCTTTACTGTTTATGAGCGAGACACGGGGTGAACTCCCCAACAAAGAACAATTTTTGGCACATGTCGACTCTACCTTTCGAGCTACCCTTGATGACGGGCAGATCATTGACCTGCGTTTTTTGCGGTTGGATCCCGGGATCTCGACGCCGACGCAAGAGAGTTTTTCTCTAATATTCAAAGTTCCCCTCGATACGCCGCCAGTTCAGGGATTATTTCATCTTGAGCATGACAAGCTGGATGCAATCGATCTTTTCCTCGTACCGGTAAATCAAAAAGAAGACGGCCTGATATTTGAGGCCGTCATCAATCGATTATTGGTGTAGAAAGAGCCTGTCAAGAATAGACCCGGCTAAAAACGGCCTGATATCTAATTTTGCTTCGGCCCACGGTCGAGATAAACATTGAGAATTGAGTCAGCTCGGGGTGGGCAACCGTATATATGCTGTCACCCAAACCGCGCCTTTTTGCTCCCTCAAATATCAGGGTGAAACTGTCAATAGGCGTGCGTGAAAGATATTTTTTTGTCTGTTCATCCCCGACAATTTCAACCAAACGCAAAGAAGTCGGAGATCTATCTTTTTGAGTTAAAGAAAGATCTTCATCTTCGTCCTTCTTTTGGAAAGAAAAAGCTGTATTTAACAACGGCTCGAAAGTCTGCCGGTTAAGGGACATTAGATTGTCGGAGTATGCGTTGGCCGGTATCGGGAAGTATCGAGTTTTCTCTGTCGTCTGCCCAAAAACATTAATGTCCGCCCCAAACGCCAATCCGCCGGCCACCGCTATGCTACCGAGGTGTAGAAAAGTTCGACGACTAACCATATTTTTAGATCCCTATAATAATTTAAATTCCGCAAACTGAATAGGAAGAGAGAGTATCATCATTCGCTTGGGATTTCAATGTTTTAATCTCTTCCATCCCTGCCCAGCCGGTGAATTGCGGCTCAAAATAGAGACTTGAAAATAGTAAGAAAAACGTTTAACCTGAATTTTCATGCTAAACGCAATGTAAATTACCTTTTGCTTTTCTAAGGAGAAATTATGCCCGCTTCACCGTTTATTGCTGAGATCTTTATGTTTGCCGGAACTTTCGCGCCGCGCGGATTTGCTTTTTGTAACGGAGCGATAATGTCGATAGCGCAAAATCAGGCATTGTTTGCGCTGCTTGGTACGACTTACGGCGGTAATGGCCAGACGACATTTGCCTTGCCCGATCTGCGGGGCCGTGTGCCTGTTGGCACGGGAACAGGGCCGGGGTTGCCCAATATGGTTTTAGGCCAGCTCGCTGGATCGCCAACTCATACGCTTATCTCGACTGAGATGCCTGCTCATACTCATACGGCCACGGCATCGTTGAGGGCAAATAGTGGAGCCGCAAACGACAGTCTGCCGACGGGAAATTATCTGGCCGAAGGATCGATCTACAATAGCGCGACGAACACGCAGATGAATGCCGGTGCCGTACAAGTGACAAACTCGATAACGGGCGGTAGTCAGCCTTTTTCCATAGAGCAGCCGTACCTGGGTATGAATTTTGTCATCGCGATCGTTGGCCTTTTCCCTTCCAGGAATTAGCGGTTCGCGGTAGCGTTTTTCGTAAATGAGCATTTGATAGCAGTATCTTTGCCACCCCAAAATTTGTTTCCCAGAGGTTTGACATGAAAAAAGGACCGGGCCCGAAGTTTCATTTTTCGTTAAAGTTGATCTGCATTTCGCTGATCTTCGTATTCCAAATACCTGCGATCTCCCTGGCGTATGACTTCAGGCAGTTACCGTTCTTTGCCGGTCCGACTCTTCATCAGGCAAGTTCTTCCCTATTCACGGTTTTTCCTAACTCAACACCGATCTCGATAGCGGACAGAGCCGGAGCGGCTACGCCTAATGGCATTTCTACGCCGTATCCATCGAGTATTTTGGTTTCGGGAATGACCGGCACCGTATCGGATGTCAATGTTACGATCAACGGTCTTACGACCGCTCGTGAGCGCGATCTGAACTTCGCCCTTGTCTCTCCGACCGGACAGACGCTGATGCTAATGGGTGACGCCGGCGATCTGTTTGGAACCACAAGCGTCAATCTGACATTTGATGATTCCGCCGCGGCTGTAGTACCAAGTACGGCAATTACAACGGGAACTTACCGACCGACCGACTATCTTTTTTCGGGAACTGACAGCGATGATTTTCCGGCGCCGGGCCCGGGAACGGTAACTAATTCAGCGCCTGAGGGAGCGGCAACTCTTGCATCAGCCTTTAATGGTATTGCGCCAAATGGAAATTGGCATTTATATATTGTTGACGATGCACTTGGCGGCGGGGCGTCAACGGTTTCGGGCGGCTGGTCGATAGATGTAACGACTGCCGGCGGAGCTGCCGCAACAACCACTACAGTTTCTTCTAACGTGAACCCGGCACTGACAGGACAGACCATAACATTTACATCGAGCACAACGAGTGGCTCGACCGTTAATACGGGGACGGTCTCCTTTACCGATAACACTGTCGCGATCGCGGGCTGCTCAAATGTACCCGTCAATGCCTCTGGCAGTGCGACTTGCATGACTACTCGTCCTGAGGGGAGACATACGATAACTGCGACCTATAACGGCACGGCGTCATTCGCAACTAGTAATGGCAGTATGACTCAGGTTGTAAATAGTCCTACGGTTGTAAACGGGTTGCAATTCTGCAACAACGGGGGATTTTCCATTGCTGACGCGGGAGCCTCGACTGTGTTTCCGTCAAACATTACCGTGTCTGGTTTGGTTGGAGTCGTCACTTCCTTAAGCGTCCAATTAAATGGCATGAACGTTCCGAGGACATCAAACCTGGATTTTCTGTTGGTTGGCCCAGGCGGGCAGGCAATCCAAATAATTTCTGATACGGGCGATTCAGTTACTGCGGTCAACCCGCTTACCCTAAACATTAGCGATGCTGCAGCAAGCCAGCTGCCAAACGGCACGCCAATAGTAAGTGGTACGTATAGGCCAACGGACATAAATGCCGGTGCTCCCGACACTTATCCTGCGCCTGCTCCCGGCGTGTTCACCCAGGCCGCTCCAAGCGGGGCCGCCACTTTGGCCTCGACCTTTGTCGCCACTAATCCTAATGGAAATTGGGCCTTGTATGCGGTTGATGATAGTGTTGGCGGCGGAGCGACGGCTGTTACAGGCTGGTGCGTAACCTTTGCGATACCGACAGCGGCGGGCGTATCTGTTTCGGGCCGGGTTAGATCTGCCGATGGACGCGGTATCCGAAACGCGACCGTTATGATCACAAATTCGCAGGGTATTTCAAGACGAGTGATGACTACCGCATTTGGGGGTTATCAATTTGACGACCTTGAGGTGGGGCAGACTTACGTAGTTACGGTAATGTCAAGGCGTTATCAATTTACGCCGCGAGTGCTGACGATTACCGAGGATCTATCAGACGTTGATTTTGTCGCTGAACCTACAACAACTAGGGGTGAGTGAAAAATAGCTTTGCGTTTTAGCAAATTAGGCTTAGAATTTTAATTGCATTCAAGCAACCTGTAACAGGAGGCCGGTCATCATAGCCCAAGACGAAGTTTTACAATCCGGAACTGATCTTTTAGGAGCGAGTATGGATCCACACTCCGTAGCGATCGAACAGGATATCGCCTTTGGTTTTGAATCAACGGCGGCGTTACCTGACTTTCAGGCACCCGTTGCCGAAGTGGCGTTTGACGCGGCTGCCCCCGAACTTGACCTTTGCCGTCTTGCGGCGACGGGCAATATCGCGGCGTTTGAGGTGCTTTATGAGCGGTATCATCGCCGTACATACAGCCTCTGCCTGCGGATGACTAGCAGCCAGACCGAGGCCGAAGACCTTACCCAAGAAGTTTTTATTCAGCTATTCCGCAAGGTCGGCAGCTTTCGCGGCGATTCGGCGTTTTCGACGTGGCTTCACCGTTTGACGGTAAATCAGGTGCTGATGCATTTTCGCCGCCGCAGCGTTAAGAATGAGCGGACGACCGAGGAAGGCGAAATGCCCGAGCAGATGGTTGCCGGCTCTGCTAATCCTAACAAAATGCAGGTCGTTGATCGTATCGCGTTAAAAAATGCGATCGCCGAATTGCCAAATGGTTATCGTAATGTGTTTTTGCTCCACGACGTTGAGGGCTTTGAACACGAAGAGGTCGCCCGCATGATGGGGATCTCGGTCGGCACGTCTAAATCGCAGCTTCATAAGGCCAGACTAAAGTTGCGGGGATTGCTGAAAAAGCAACAGGATTAATTACATAATATTCCAGGGGGAACACGAACACGCGTAATACGTTGTTCGTGTTTTTTGTGCCGATTTTTGTTGATTAAATGCCTATCGGTGAGGCAACTAAAATCGCCCCGGACTAATCTATCAATGTGGTCACTAAGTTGAATCTGGTGGTAGATTTGTTTTAAAGATGAATTGCAGCGACTGTAAAGAATTGATCGGTGCCCTAATGGACAACGAGCTTGAGCAAACTCAGGCGACGTCGGTTCGTGAGCATCTGGCATTTTGTGCCGAGTGTGCCGTCGTTTGCGAAGATCTGACCTCGATCTTTGATGCCTGTAAGAACGGAGCGTCTGATATCGTCCCGCCCAATTCAAAAGCCCTCTGGCTACGAATAAATAATATGATCGAGAGCGACGTAAAACCCGCTCCCGCATTGCCCGAGCCGCCTGTCACTCGAAGTTGGGGCATCTCGATATTGAGATTTTCCGCGGCGGTATTGGTGATCGCTGTGATCAGTTCGACGGTGACGTATTTTGCCTTGAGAAATTATATTCAGCCGCCTACCGACGATTTTACGAGCCGCTCGGCAGCGACACAGACCACGTTTGAAAAAGTTTTAAGTAAGATCGGCCTCGTCGAAACGCCGCAGCAGGCGCGCGAACGGCGCCTGAAAGAGCGTGAGGCGGCGATCGAATATTGGAATGCCCGTGTACAGGCACGCCGCGCGCAGTGGGACCGTGTTACGCGTGAGGCGTTTGACCGCAACTTACAGGTTATCGAAGAATCGGTAACGGATTACACAACGCTCTTGCGGCACGATCCCGAAGACGAGCTGTCGGGCGAAATGCTCGATGCAGTGATGAATGACAAGATGAATCTGCTACGTGATTTCGCAGATCTATAGTTTTTAATGATGCCCCTCCGTCAAAAAAAGGTTTTTTGCCGCCAAGCGGCAGTGAAAACTACGATGCTCCTGAGCGTAGTTTTTTTCTTTGCGCTCTTTAGCGGTGAGGCATCGGCTCAGAAACGATTCTCGAAAAACTATCCGGCGGGACAGAATGTCCGGCTCAGATTGATGAATCGTACCGGGACCGTAACCGTCGAAGGTTGGAACAAGGCTCAGATAAACATCTCAGCGGAGCTTGAGGCACCGGCGGCCAACATCGTTCCTCAAAATCTGTCGGGCCTTATCGATATCAATTTGCTCCGCGATAACCAAGGCCGCGAGATCGGCAACGTTAATTTTACGATCCGCGTACCCTACACCTCGATGGTCGATATCGAAACGCGTATCGGCAATCTAAGCGTCACTAATATTCGCAGTGCTCTGGTCCGAGCCCATATCACAAGTGAGGGGGCGATCACGCTTACCAACATCGAGGCCACAAATGTTGCCGCTGAAAATACGATAGGCGATATCTTTTTTGACGGCGAGATCAAAGAGGGCGGAACCTATCGCTTTTCTTCGTCTAAGGGCAACATCGCTTTGCGTATTCCATTCAGCGCATCGTTCAAAATGGTGGCCACGGCGCCATCAACCCGAAATATTTCGCTCGGCTCTTTTGCCAACTCCGATACGAACTATCTCGGCGATGGCCGTCGCGTCTTAGGCAAGTTTAACGGCGGCAGCGCATCAATCACTGTCACCAACCAACGCGGCGCCATCGCTTTTCTCGGACGTTGATCTGCCCGAGATTTTCGTTGACCTCACCTTTCATAAAGGCGTAATCTAAATACGGCACTCTCCTCGTACCCAGATCAAATGAAAGCACAAAAACTAATAGGTTTTGCCGCGTTTATATTTCTAATTTCGCTGACCGCCGCCCAAGCGCAGGTCAAGCGAACCATAACCAAGACCGAGATCGTCGATTTTGGCCCCGGCGGGACATTGACGGTCACGGGTGCTCCAAATGGATCGATACACATCGTCGGAGCACAAACTAACGAAGTAGAGATCGTCGCAACGATCGAGCTTGAGGCACCAAACGCTAACGGTCTCAACAAACTTGCAGAGGTGACAGGGTTCATATCCGAGGGGAGCGCGTCGCGTGTCCTGATCACGAGTATGGGCACCCACGCGAAACAGCTCTTGAAAAAATCCGGCAAGAAACTGCCAAAGGAGTTGATGGGATTGCCGTTTCGCATCGATTACGTGATCCGCGTGCCGCGTTACATCGATCTCGAGATCGATGGCGGTAAAGGCGATCTGGCGGTCGAAAATATTGAGGGTTCGATGCGGATCAACTTTCTCGAATCAAATGCAAAGGTCGCGATCATCAGCGGTTCGATCAATCTGACTGTCGGCCAGGGCAATGTTGATGTCGCATTTGCGGCCAGGGGCTGGCGTAGCCGTCTCGTTAACGTGTTGGTCGCCACGGGCGATCTTAACGTCCATCTGCCGGCAAATCTGAGCGCTGAGCTGGATGCTGTGGTATTGCGAACCGGTTCCATCGAGAATATTTTCCCCGACTTAAAACCCCGCGACCGCAAGGTGCCGTTCACTGAACGCTCGATCATGGCTAAGGCGGGCGTCGGCGGCGTTGCGCTCAAATTCAGTGTCGGCGACGGTACGCTGAGACTGGACAATCTCGCACTGCCACAATGAGCGACGCGGATTCGGATTCTATAAATAAAGGGTGATAAACTATCTTGGATTATCACCTTTTTTATGACTATTAAATCGGATATTTGGCTGCGAAAAATGGCCGAAGAGCAGCAGATGATCTCGCCGTTCCTCGCCGATCTCGTCCGCGAGGTGGACGGCAAACGCATTATCTCGGCCGGTTGTTCGAGCTACGGTTATGACATGCGTTTGGCGGATGACGGATTTCGCATTTTTTCGTCGGTAAACGGCGACGAGATCGACCCAAAGCGTTTTGATGAAGCTAAGTCTCTGATCGAGCCGCCAGTTCGAGTTGCCGAAGATGGTGCACGGTATTATCTGCTGCCGCCCCACCATTACGGCCTCGGCGTTACGGTCGAGACTTTCAAGATGCCGCGAAACGTGACCGGCGTCGCGCTTGGTAAATCGACATACGCGCGGGCCGGATTGCTCGTTAACACGACTCCGCTCGAAGCCGGTTGGACAGGCCGTCTCGTTGTCGAGATCGCCAATCTCGCAAATCTGCCACTCCGCGTCTATGTTAACGAGGGTATCGGACAGATACTATTCTTCGAATCCGACGAAGACTGCGGTGTCAGCTACGCCGACCGCGGCGGAAAATATCAGGGGCAATCGGGTCTGACATTCGCAAAGGTTTAGCCGCTAAAGAATGTTCTATAAATATCTATTGGCACTATTACTCTCGCTGGCAATGATCAGTGCGGCAAATACGCAGACATCCGCCGAGCGCCCACGGGCACGCGGTTTAGGCATCACTATCGGCGTGCTACCGCCCGGGGAAAACAATGGGATCACCGATGTCGCGGGGGTTACCGTCGGTCAGACGACGATCATCCGCGGCGAAAACGTTAGGACGGGCGTCACCGCGATCGTGCCCCACAGCGGTAATCTTTTCCTCGAAAAGGTGCCCGCCGCAGTTTTTGTCGGTAACGGGTTTGGAAAGTTGGCCGGTTCGACGCAAGTCAATGAACTTGGCGAGATCGAGACTCCGATCTTATTAACTTCGACTCTTTCCGTCCCGAAAGCTGCCGACTCTCTGCTCGACTACATGCTCGGGCTTAAGGGGAACGAGAATGTTCGTTCGATAAATCCTATTGTTGCCGAAACTAACGACGGCGGCCTAAATGACGGTCGCGGCCGCCACATTACCCACGAAGATGTTTTTAACGCACTCAAAACGGCAAAAGCTGGCCGGGTTGAAGAAGGCTCGGTCGGCGCCGGGACGGGAACCGTCGCGTTCGGTTGGAAAGGCGGTATCGGTACTTCCTCGCGAAGACTTCCCGCTAGCCTCGGTGGATACACGCTCGGCGTTCTCGTTCAATCAAACTTTGGCGGCGTCCTGACTATCGATGGTGTGCCCGTAGGTAAAGAACTAGGCAAGTATTACCTCAAAGATGCAACCTCAATGCGAAAGCTTGCGAGCGGTCAGGAGCGTGACGAGCCTGACGTGGCCGACGGTTCGATCATAATCGTCATCGCCACCGACGCTCCGCTCGATCATCGTCAACTAAAGCGGCTCGCTTCACGCTCAATGGTAGGTCTGGGGCGCACAGGATCCTCGATGACGAACGGCAGCGGAGATTACGCGATCGCGTTTTCGACGGCGAATCGAATAAATGCCTCGCAGAACGCTCGGGATATCAAAGTACTCGGCAATGACGCTATGTCGCCGCTCTTTCAAGCAGTTATAGAGGCCACCGAAGAAGCAATAATCAATTCTCTCCTGAAAGCAACGACTGTCACTGGCAATGGCCGCACTGTCGAAGCCTTGCCGCTGGATAAGGTGCGCGGGATTATGCGAAAGTACGGCCGTGGAAACTGATTCACTACCAGGTTCGAGATCGAGAACAAAAAAAGCCGCACCTGCTATCTGCAAGTGCGGCTTTTTTACCTAAAGGGCCGTTAACTTAGACCGTATCATCGGTAGTCGTGTCATACGTGACCGGAGCTGTCTCGACGGATGCATCCATGCCGGTATCAACGGATGCAACAGAGGCATCATAGCCGCCGGCATCATAACTTCCGCCCGTCTCAACCGCCGATGCCGGATCGACGTCGTACACGGGCGAAACTGGATCGGCTGACGCGGCATAATTGTCCGCAGATGCTTGGTATTCTCCGGCATTTTCCAGGCTGCTTTGGGCCGCATCCGGATTTCCGGCTTCGGCATACCACTCGGCGTTATCCGCAAAATAGTCAGCGTTCTTTTCCTCGGAAACAGCATTACCCAAGTTATATGCGTCTTGGTCGGATTGGCCGGTATGATCGTCGCCGCTGGCTTGAAAATCTGCGTCGCCTGTCGCGTAGGCGGCATTCTGTGCGTCTTCTTTCGCCGCTTCGTAATCACCCTCAGCGATGTGCTCGGCTTGCTGCGCCCGGTATTCTTCGGCGATCTCTTGTTTGTAGGCAGCGTTCTCCAGCTCGGCCGAATCGGAATTGCCATAGCCGGTGTAATCCGACGATTCGATTATGCTCGGATCGCCCGCGGCATCAGCAGCCACCTCGGCCTCGGCCCGTGCCTCTGCCGCTGCCTCATAGTCGCCCGCCGCCACAAATTCATCTGCTGCCGCTTGAGCCTCTCTTGCTGCATCTGCGTTAGCCAACTGCTCGGCATCAGCCGCTGGGTCACTGGATGCCTCCGTCGAGTATTCACTGCTCGTGACGCCTGTATCCGCTGCCGTGTAGGCGGTATCGCCGACCTGATATTCGGCTGCCCCGACTGCAAACTCGTCGCCCGGTCCTTCGGTGAACTCTCCCGTACTCTCACCGTCAGTTACCGGAAAACCATCTTCGCCAACCGTAAACTCGATGGAGTTGGTTGAAATCTCTTCGTCGGTTGGTAAGCCAGCGGATGCTTCCGTGACCTCATCTGCTTCGCCATCGCCATCCGTATCGGCAAGGACGACTTCGAATTCACCATCGCCATCCTCGTCGAGATACGCCGTGTCGATGGTGCCGTCGCCGTCGGTATCTTCGCCGGCAGCGTCGATCACTCCGTCGCCGTCCGTGTCCATTGCAATGACGTCGAGTTGACCGTCACCGTCGGTATCTGCAGCAATAGAGTCAATGCGTCCATCGCCATCCGTGTCAGCCGCGATCGTGTCCAATTGGCCGTCATCATCCGTATCAACAGCTCCGGCGTCGATCTTTCCGTCGCCGTCGGTATCTGCATACGTGACCTCCGCAGCCGCCTCGTCTTCGCCAAATAGTGCTTGAGCGATCTCCTCGACCAGAGTTCCTTCTTCTGCTTGTTCAGTCGTTATTTCCGCGTCTTCCGTTAGAATTACGGGTTCCTGTTCATTCGCCATAACTTGTATTTTCCTCCCTTATTTGAGCCGTACGAGCCTTGGGCTCGGCTGGTTTCGATTTTCTCGTAACAATGGTCAACTTGCCGCATTTTGGATCCGGGCATTTGATCGACAACTTTGGTTTTCCTGCAAGTACCGACAGTGGTACGGTCATCGACGTTGCACATGTCGAGCACTTTATTCGCAAAACGTCTTTCGGCGGTGATTCCGCACTCGGTTGTGCCGGCGGAGCGGCCCGGCGGATAGTTTCATGGATCTGCTGTAGTGACGTCTTCAATTCCGGGCTTTGAGCGAACTGCGTCAATAGTTTCAATCGCGGGCCCAAATACGGTGTGGATGACGTCGTCAATTCCGAGAGCCGCAGCATGTCGCCGTCGTCTTCCAACTGCTGCTCGATCCAACTGTCGATATTTATTTGACGGTAAATAAACGAAGATTTTAGCGACCAGGACATCAATACCCGGCGTGCAACCTCTTCGCTGCCGACGGTGAGCAAACCTGCCCTGTCGGCGGTGATCTCTGCCTGACGCGCCCACGCGAGAAGCGGCACCTCGAGGGCGCCGCCGACGAGCGCGGTCGGGCTCAGGATCGCGTTAAAGATGCCGCCGGCCATAAACCCTTTCGCAGGGCCCTGCTCCCCGAGGAAAAAGCGTATCACCGTTTTCCAGAGAGCATGTCCGGCTTTGCAATGCCCCATTTCGCGGGCCAGCAGATACAACATATCCACCCCTTGGAAGTTACCGGCCAGAGCCGACCCGAGCACAATGAACGAATCACGGTCGCTTCCAAAAGTGAGGCAATCCCACGGCCTCTCGCCTGACAGAAAAACGTCCGGCATGTGCGACATGCCCAGAATGCGAGCGGCCCGAACGGCCTGGCCGTAAATGTGGGGCATTTGCTTTTCGCCAAGCAGAACGCCATTGAATGTAACTTCGATCCAGCGGCGTCCGACCTTTTCGGATACAGCCTTGGCGGCGGCATTCAGGGGTTTCATCCGGCGCAGAGCGTTCATTGCTTTAGCGTCGGCCGCCCAGGCAAAAGCCGCTGTGTCGACCTGATAACCGGGCACAAGCGGTCGTAACCAGCGACATTCCTTGCAAATAACGGCCTTAGCCGGGAGGTTCCGGCCCTCTCCGCCGCAGCCTGAGCAAAAGATCTGTTGAACGCCAACTGGTTGAAAATTAACGTTTTGATGCGGCGGAGGAACGACGGCGTGTGCCTGAATACCGGGATTTGGCACGCTCGTTTGCGGTGAAGGTTGAACATTTCCGGCCGCAGCTGCCGAATTCACTCCGACGCCACAATAAATGCAGAACCGGGAGCCCTGAACGGGTTGCTGGTGCCCGTTTATACAGACCGGCGTTTTTTGATCATCTGCAGCCATAAACTATATCGATCTATTAATACCCGTACTGATTCGACGACATCGCCGACAACAGCACCCATATCATATAAATGACGACGTGGATCACTGACGATGCGAGACCGCCCCACAATCCGACCTGCGCCATCCACTTGCCGCCTGCGGGGGAGCGGCCGTGTTTGTTCGCGTCGAGTTCCATCCATCCAACGATCGCGGCGGGCACACCAGCGACCGGACCGCAGCAAACAAGAGCAGCGATCGCAAGGACAAGGGCGATCGTGGCCTTTTGCCCACTGCCTGAACCTCCGCCTGGAGGAGCCGGATTGCCGGCAATAGGGCCGCCGATTGGCTGCTGCTGCCATTGCTGGTTAGGGGGCGCACCGATATGCGGGGCCGGGTTCAAAGAGGCCGAGCAATTTAAGCAAAACGCCGCATCGGATGGGTTGAGCTGGTTACAACTGGGACACGCTTTAGTCATAAGTTAAATTAAAAAACGGGAATAGGTCACTAAACTTCCGCAGTTACATATGCGGAAAAATCCATACGATCCGGTCATATTTTTTAACGACTTTGCTAATATAGCGTAAGTCTCTTTATTTTGAAAGGTTTTTCAACGGTCGCGAATGACAAATATCCACAATTACATCGGCGGTGAATTGGTCGAGCCCGCGTCGGGTGCGTATCTCGACAATTTTGATCCGTCGACCGGCGAGGTCTATTCGCAGATCGCAGATTCGGACGATCGCGACGTCCATCTTGCGGTCGAGGCGGCTAATGCTGCGTTTCCCGCGTGGGCCGCGACCTCGACCGATGCGAGGCACGATATTTTGATGCGTCTCGTTAACCTGATCGAGCGCGATCTCGAACCGCTTGCGTTGGCCGAGAGCATCGATCAGGGCAAGCCGTTATCGCTTGCACGCTCTGTTGATATTCCGCGGGCAGTGGCAAATTTCAAATTTTACGCGACCGCCGCAATGCATACGGCAAACGAGTCGCACGACAACGTCGCTCAAGGGGCGATCAATTACACGCTGCGTCAGCCGCTCGGGGTTGTTGGCTGTATTTCGCCGTGGAATTTGCCGCTTTATCTTTTTACCTGGAAGATCGCACCCGCCATCGCCGCAGGCTGTACTGTAATTGCCAAACCCTCCGAAGTGACCCCAATGACGGCATTTATGCTGTCAAAACTCTGCATCGAAGCAGGTCTGCCCCCCGGAGTTCTCAATATCATCCACGGCCTCGGGCCAAAGGTCGGCTCGGCGATGTCCTCGCACAAAGATATTAAGGCAATATCCTTTACCGGCGGCACAAAGACCGGCGAAGAGATAGCACGCGTTGCAGCGCCGATGTTCAAAAAACTGTCGCTCGAGCTCGGCGGTAAAAATCCCAACATCATCTTCGCCGACTGCAATTACGAAGAAATGCTGGCAACCACCATCCGCTCGTCGTTCTCAAATCAAGGTGAGATATGTCTTTGCGGTTCGCGGATATTTATCGAGCGGCCGCTGTACGAGCGATTTAAGACGGATTTTGTGGAGCGTGCTGCCGCATTAAAAGTCGGCGACCCGCTCGACCCTGACACGGATGTGGGTGCGATCGTCTCAAAGCCTCATTTTGAAAAGATAATGTCGTACATCGATCTGGCAAAAACCGAAGGCGGGACGATTTTGTTTGGCGGTGTATCGGTTGACCTGTCCTCAGACAATTCGAAATTCGAAATTCGAAATTCGAAATTGGCAGGATGGTTCATCAAACCCACGGTGATCGAAGGCCTGCCCCACGATTGCCGCACAAATCAGGAAGAGATCTTTGGCCCGGTTGTCACGATAATGCAATTCGACACTGAGGACGAAGTTTTAGCTTACGCGAACAGCGTCCGCTATGGCCTGTCGGCAACCGTCTGGACCGAAAACCTTTCGCGTGCCCATCGCGTAGCCGCTAAACTCGAATCCGGCTTTGTCTGGGTCAATAGTTGGATGCTCCGCGATCTGCGAACGCTTTTCGGCGGCGTCAAAGACAGCGGCATCGGCCGCGAAGGCGGTTTTGAGACCTTGAGATTTTTTACTGAAGAGAAGAATGTTTGTATCAAATTGTAGGTGGATCGATATGAAATTATTTTGCACTTTGTTAATGTCATTGGTTTTGTTTTCGGCGGTTCCGGCACAGATGGAACTTCCGTACGAGTCTGCTATGTCGCGATTTCTGCGTTATATAAAGATCGACACTCAGTCGGCTGAGGACGCGGGGAAATTCCCTAGTACGGAAAAGCAGCTGGTTCTGGCGAGGTTGTTGGAAAAAGAGTTAAAAGATCTTGGTGTGCAAAAAGTCCGCATTAGCGAGGAGGGAATCGTTTACGGCATGGTTCCCGGCAATCTTGCTGACAACTCGAAAGTGCCAACGATTGGGTTTATCGCCCACATGGACACTTCGCCTGCTGTATCGGGTGCAAATGTCAGGGCCATTATTCACAAAAATTATCAGGGCGGCGATATCGTGCTGCCGGACGACAAAACCCAGGTCATCACAGTAAAACAAAATCCTGATCTTAAAAATCTGATCGGCGACGACATTGTCACTGCGGGCGGCACGACGCTACTTGGTTCCGATGATAAGTCGGGCATTGCCGAGCTGATGACTATGATCGATACCCTGAAACAAAACCCCTCGATCAAGCACGGCAACGTCGCGATCGCTTTTACCCCCGACGAAGAGGTCGGCGGGCCGATGGACAAATTTGATATAGAGGGCTGGGGGGCAAAGTTTGCGTACACCGTAGATGGCGAACAGCTTGGCGATATCTCTAACGAGACTTGGTCGGCTCGCACGGCGACGGTCACATTTCGCGGAAAATCGACACATCCCGGCACGGCGAAGGGAATAATGATCAACTCTTCATACGCAGCAGGCGATTTCCTCTCGAGGTTTCCAGCGATGATCCCAAACAGGCCTGAGACGACTGCGGGACGGGTCGGGTTTATTCATCCGTACTCGACGACGATGTCCGAAGAGACTTCGACGATCAAGATCTTATTGCGAAATTTTGATATCACGGGACTTGCCGGGCAAGAAGCAGCGGTCAAACGCGTGATAGCCGCAACGCAGCGGAAATATCCAGACGTCAAGATCGAATACGGCAGCGTGCTCGGCTATCTCAATATGAAAGAGGTGCTCAAGGATTATCCGCAACTCACGGATTATGCGATCGAAGCGGCAAAACGTGCGGGAATTTCGGCCCAGCTTCGCCCGATACGCGGCGGCACAGATGGTTCACGTTTGACGGCCCGAGGGCTGCCGACACCAAACCTATTCACCGGCGGGCATAATTTTCATGGCAAGCTGGAATTTAATTCACGAAAGGGCTTAGAAAAATCAACCGAGACGCTCGTTCATCTTGTACAGATCTGGGCTGAGCGTTCAAAATAATAGCATTATGAAACATTTAATATCGATCCTTGTTCTCACACTGGCATCAGCGTCCTTGGTAACCGCCCAGGCCACATTTCCGGGGATCAACGCGGAAACGAAGAAGCAGCTCGCAACGACCAAACGTTCCGTCGCGTTTGCTCTCCCGACATGGCTGCCGGCAGGTTTCACCCTTACGCAAGTCCACTCTGTCGTTGGCCCTAAGGTCAAGATCGAGGACAAGCAGCTTGTTATCGTTTATTCGCGTGAGCTTAAGGACGGCAAACTGCAGCGTTTTGCATTCGAGGCTGGATTCGACGGCATCGGCGATCTGATGTACGACGGCCCGCAGACGCTCAAGACGCCGATCGGCAAGGTCCATCTTTATTACCAGCCTAAGGGTGAGGACGGAAAGAAAATATTGGATTTTGCAATGACCGAATGGTTTGACATCCGCGGAACCGCGTTCCATTACGTCGGCAATTATGGAACCGAGGAAGAAGGCGGTGACCGGCTTACGATGCTCAGTTTGGCCGACACGAAAAAGATCCTGAGCTCACTCCGGCGTTATTGATCAGTTCTTATAAAGATCGGGGAATTTTCGTTTGAGATCTTCGAGCTTAGGCAGATCGTGCTGGACGATATAGGGTTGCGTCGGATTTCGTACCAGATAATTTTGATGATATGCCTCAGCCTGAAAGAATTTTACTAGCGGCACGACCTGAGTCACGACCGGTTTTGGAAAACTCTTTGCCGCGTCTAAGGCCTTGATAAACTCCTCGGCCAGCTTTTTCTGCTCATCATTTCCATAAAATATCGCCGAGCGATACTGCGTCCCCGTATCAGGGCCCTGCCGGTTTAGCTCGGTCGGGTCATGTGCGACTGAGAAAAATACGGTCAGCAGCTGTGTGTAAGTGACTTTTGTCGGATCATACGTAACGATCACGGCCTCTGCGTGCTGAGTTCTACCATCGCTGACATCGTCATAGTTCGCGGTCTTAGCATCGCCGCCGGCATATCCCGAACGCGAATCAGTTACCCCTTTGACGTGTTCGAACACCGCCTCTACACCCCAAAAACACCCACCGGCAAACACGGCGGTCTGCAAGCCTTTTGCCTCGGTATTTTCAGCCGCAGGCTGCGCCGGAGCGATATCACGCATGTCGGGCGTTTTGCTTGTCACGGTGCTGCACGCGAGCAGGCTGCTCATCAAAACAAACGATAAAAATTGAAAAATTAGTGCTGTCATATTTCCTCTGCTTATGAATTCGCGCATTCGTTTCAAATTGGATTCAAACTCTAATATACTCAAACTACAATAACAGTCCAAGATATATTAGATGCTGACTATGGCAGAGCGAGATCCGATAAATTCATCCAAGGCCCCTGAACCGGTCGGATTATATCCACACGCACGACGCGTGGGTAATCTGCTGTTCCTGTCCGGCGTTGGCCCAAGAGAACGCGGAACGAAAACGATACCAGGTGTCGAACTTAACGACGCAGGAGAAATAGTTTCGTACGACATCGAAACGCAGTGCCGTTCGGTGTTTCAAAATGTACGATACATAGTCGAAGACGCCGGTTCATCTTGGGAACAGATCGTTGACGTGACGGTATATCTGACGAATATGAAGGACGATTTTGCCACGTACAATCGCATTTATGCCGAGTATTTTGCCGATAATCAACCGTGCCGGACGACGGTCGAGGTCAATAAATTACCGACCCCGATCGCCATCGAGTTAAAAGTGATAGCTACAATTGAATAATTAAGGAGTTATAAGTGATACAAACAAAGGGTTACGCAACACATGATTCAAACGCAAAATTCTCAGAGTGGGAATTTGAACGCCGCGATGTCGGGCCAAACGACATCCTGATCGACATCGCCTACGCCGGCATTTGTCATTCGGATATTCACACCGCAAAGAACGAATGGGAGGGCGTCGGCATGGGGACGATGTATCCGCTCGTACCCGGCCACGAGATCGTCGGGCGTGTCACACAGATCGGTGACGGCGTGACCAAATTCAAGGTGGGCGACATTGCCGGTATCGGGTGTTTCGTCGATTCGTGCCGCGAGTGCAAGCCTTGTAAAGAGGGCTTTCAACAGTTTTGCCAAAAGATGGCCGCCTATACCTATTCGGGCACGTACATGGACCGCGTTACGCCGACCTATGGCGGTTATTCGGATAGGTATGTGATCGACGAGGGTTACGCGTTAAAGGTCAGCGACTCAGTCGGGGATCTTGCGGGTGTGGCGCCGCTGATGTGCGCCGGGATCACGACATATTCGCCGCTTCGCCGATTTGGAGCAGGCCCCGGGAAAAAGGTCGGAATCGTAGGCCTTGGCGGACTTGGGCACATGGGCGTAAAGCTCGCGTCGGCGATGGGAGCAGAAGTCACCGTCTTTAGCACCTCGCCATCCAAAGAGGCGGACGCAACTGAGCTGGGTGCACATCATTTTGTGGTGACAAAAGACCCCGCCAACCTCGAGCCGCTGGCCGGATCGTTCGATATTATTCTGGACACAGTTTCCGCTGACCACGACATCAACCCGTATATCACAATGCTCGGCGTCCACGGGACGCTGGTCGTGATCGGCGTGCCGCCAAGCCCGAACAGCGTGCATTCGTTCGGGCTGATCTTCGGCAATAAATCGATCGCCGGCTCTCTTATCGGCGGTATTCCTGAAACCCAGGAAATGCTCGATTTCTGCGCCGAACACGGCGTCAAATCTGAGGTCGAGATAATTAAGCCCGACTATATCGAGACCGCATACGACCGTACGGTCAAGGCTGACGTCCGCTATAGGTTCGTTATCGATATGCAAAATGCCTAGATATATTGCTTTGCTCCGCGGCATTAATGTCGGCGGTAACACAATGATCAAGATGACAGAACTCAAAGCCGTGTTCGAAAGACTCGGCTTTGAGAACGTTGTCACGTATATCAACAGCGGCAATATTGGTTTTGATTCAAAAAAGGCGGTTGAGGATAAACTGGTTGCAAAGATCGAGAAGGCTGTACTCACCGATTTTTCAAAAACTGTCCCGGTGATGGTTCGCGAGCAAAATGCTATCCAGGGCATACTTTCCAGCAACCCTTTTAACGGGCAATTTGAAAGCCATAAGGAAATGCACGTCTTGTTTCTAAGAGAAGAAATGCCGCCGGAAAAGACGGCTCAACTGCTCGAAGCCGCTCCGGCGGACGAACGCTTTGCCGTCCTCGGCCGCGAGATCTATTGCCACCTGCCAATGGGTGTGATTGACAGCATACTCGGTAAGAGTTTTATCGAAAAGAAATTGAAAGTCGCCGTAACGGGACGTAACTGGCGGACGGTCCAGAAGCTGGCGGAGTTGTAGAGTATTGACAATGTGTATGAAGAGTGTGTATCATCAGATGATGAAAAATACTGCTCACAAACGCCTAAACATCACGCTCCCTGCCTCTACCGTGGAGCTGATCGAGAGTGTGGCCGACAAGGGCAGCCGCAGTAGTCTGATAGACAGCGCGGTCAGGCTCTATGTGAAAAACCTTAAGCAAACAAGTTTGAAGCAACAGCTAAAAGAAGGTGCGATCGCCCGTGCGGAACGCAATCTACAAATGGCACAGGAATGGTCACATCTGGAGGATGAAGTTTGGCAAAAGTATCTCTAAAAACTTTTGTGCGTGGCGACGTTTGCCTGGTTGGGTTTGATCCGGCGGTTGGTTCTGAAATTAAGAAAACACGCCCCGCTATAATCATCCAAAATGACACGGCAAATCGTTTTAGCCCGGTGACAATAGTTGCCGCCATAACTTCGAAATTCGATGACAAACTTTACCCGACTGAGGTTCTGATCCAGGCAGGCGAAGCGGGACTTAAACAGGACTCAGTTGTTGTTTTAGATCAAATTAGAACCATCGACAAAACGCGGATCATTAAGAAATTAGGCAGAGTAACCGCGTTTACATTAAAGCGAACAGATACGGCGCTAAAGATCAGCGTCGGACTCGATTGAGAAATAATGCCAGTTCGCTGACAGTTCAACGTCAAAACGGGCTGCCGAGAAGATCCAAGATTTACAATAAAGGAGCGTAGTAAACAAAAGATGAAAAAGTTCGTTACAACCGTTATATTCGTACTCGCATTAGCATTTGGGGCCAGCGGCCAAAATGACGATTTTAACAATGCTCTAAAGCTCTTCGACGCAAAGCAATATGAGCAGGCCGCCGCAGCTTTCGAACAGCTAGTAGTCAAAACGCCGACGTTTCACCAGGCGCAGTTTAATCTTGGGTTGTGCCATTACAATTTATTGCGGTACGACAAGGCGATCGCAGCTTTCCAGCGGACACTAAGCATCAAACCCGATTATGTGCGCGCCAATTACTGGCTCGGGAATGCGTATTACAATCAAAAGAAATATGCCGACGCGATCACTTGGTATCAAAAGGCTATCCAGCTTGAACCCGCCAACGCGAATCCTCCTTATAAACTCGGTCTCGTGTATAGCGACCAGAACAACTATCCTTTAGCAGAATCATCTTTCCGACAGGCTATCAAAATAAAAGCAACCGAGTCGGCGTACCACACCGAGCTCGGAAACGTATACGTTAATCAAAAGAGATTCCCTGAGGCGATCGC
This sequence comes from Pyrinomonadaceae bacterium, assembly GCA_041745735.1. GTDB lineage: Bacteria > Acidobacteriota > Blastocatellia > Pyrinomonadales > Pyrinomonadaceae > OLB17. Next base: position 50,310 of record JBGTII010000200.1, read on the forward strand.
AGCCTTTAAAGAGGCCGTCCGACTATCGCCGGATTCGGCCAACGCACAGTTGGGCTACGGCAATGCTTTCTATAACGATAATAAATGGGCAGAGTCGATACCGTATTACAAAAGAGCGTCGGAGCTAATACCTACTTGGGCAACTGCATTTCTCTATTTGGCGGATGCATACTACAAAACGCGCCAATATGACTTAGCTCTAACCGAATATGAGAAAAGTCTCAAATTAGAGAAAAATCGAGCTGAGACGCATTACGGTAAGGGCCTCGTCTACGTTGCGCTCAAGAACAAAGTTATGGCTCAAAAGTCACTCGCAGACCTTAAGCCACTCGATGTAACAAAAGCCGATCTGCTGCAGAAAGAGATCGCCAAGCTTAAGCCATAGAGCGGTTTTCGGATCAGGCCCTTGCCTCGAGCACCAGATTGAACGGCGTTTCGTTTGCACGACGAAACTGTGTAAATCCGCCTTGTTCGGCGACACCGCGAAGCCTAGCCTCACCCGCCTGAGCCCCGAGTGCAAGGCCAACTTCCTGCGAACGCGACGCGGGTGTGCAGATCAGTGTCGATGCGGAATAAAACACGCGTCCGACGGGGTTGTGATTGTCCTCAGCCTTGTCGTTGGCAAAGGGTTCGACGATCAGCCACGATCCGGTTTCGCTTAACGTCTGACGAACGTGTGTTGCCGCGCCCACCGGATCGCCCATGTCGTGCAGGCAATCAAAAAAGGTCACGAGGTCATATCCGCCGCCGGGAAAGTCCTTTGCACTAGCAACCTCAAAACTGACGCGGTCACTGACGCCCGCCGCTTGAGCCTTGCTACGTGCGGCCTCGATCGACTTGTCGTGATAGTCAAACCCGATAAATGTCGAATTTGGATATGCCTCGGCCATCAATATCGTTGATGCCCCGTGTCCGCAGCCGACGTCTGCTACACGGCCGCCTGCCTTGAGCTTTTCGTCAACGCCGGTGAGCGACGGTATCCAAGACGAGACCAGATTTGCCGCGTAACCGGGCCGGAAAAACAGTTCCGTCCCGCGAAACAGATCATGGTGATGTTCGTGCCAGCCAAGGCCGTCGCCCGTCTTAAATCGTTCGATCATCTTTGGAACCGCCCGCAGAGCGGCGTTTGCGAGGATAAATGCACCGGGCAGATATGCCGCACTATTTTCGTCGGTCAGCACAAATGCCTGCTCATCTGTGAGGTAATATTTGCCCGTCGCGGCGTCATATTCGACATAGCCGCTCGCGGCCTGAGCATTTAGCCACTCGCGGACATAACGTTCATTTGTATCGGTCTTTGCCGCTAATTGCTCGGAGCTCACGGGTTCCGCCGCCGCGGCCATCGCTTTGTACAGGCCTAGCTCGGCGCCGATGACGACCGATCCCGAATGGATCGTTGCACCCAGATCGCCGACAAACTTACCTAGCAATTGGTTCAGTTTTTCTTCGTTCATACGGCCCCCTCAAATTGGCATCACAAAAGAAAATATGTTTTTTAGGGCACCAATATATCAGAAGCGGGGTCGATTTTGAAGGCGCGCCGCGTCGGCCTTCACCTGCGAAAGCGAAAATATTCTTCGAGCGGGTGTTTTTTATCTTTTAGCACTGCAGCCACCATTTCCATTCCGATAACGGAAAAGGTAATGCCGTTGCCGCCAAAGCCGAGTACGAAATAGGCGGATGGGACATCAGGATGTTTTCCGATATAGGGCAATCCGTCCTTTGTCTCGCCAAATGTTCCTGCCCAGGCAAGATCAGTTCTAAATTTTAGCGACGGCATCAGACGCATTAAGGTTTTCTCGAGTTTGTCGGCTTTGGCTCCAAGTATAGAGTCACGCTTTTTGGCATCCACAAAATCCTCGTCCTCGCCGCCGATCAGGATGCGGTTGTCGTCTGTCGTCCGGAAATAATTGTATGGGTCAGCTGTATTCCAAAATAGAGTTTCACTCAAATGTGAATGGTCTTTATCAGAAACCTCGCCGACAATTGCGTAGGTCGAGATCAGATCGACAAATTTGTCTTTGATCATTTCGACGCTCTCAAAACCGGTGCAGTAGATCACCTTTTTGGCTTTGATGACGTTGCCGTATTCGGTGGTTAGCCGCACACCGCTGCGTTTGTGTTCGGTCTCAGCGATGCCGGTTTTATCATAGATCGCGAGGCCTCGTTTCGCATTGAATCTGAGGAGGTCGTGAACGAAACAAAAAGCGTCGATGCTGCCGCCTTGTTTCGATAAAATGCCGCCATAGGTTCCATCGAGGGAATATTTTTCGGTGATCTCCGTTGGCTCAAGCCAACTGACAGGGAAACCATATTTCTCCCGCGCAGCAAACTCTTTTCTTAGCGC
>JBGTII010000201.1:0-5256 GCA_041745735.1 Pyrinomonadaceae bacterium
CTCCGACGCGATCGCCGACTGGGTCTATCTGAACGCGATGATCAATGTCGCGGGCGGTGCCACGTGGGTCTCGCTCCACCACGGCGGAGGCGTCGGCATAGGTTACAGCCTCCACGCCGGCCAAGTCATCGTCGCCGACGGCACGCCCGAGGCCGCTCGGCGCATCGAACGCGTGCTGACAACCGATCCCGGAATGGGGATCATCCGCCACGCCGACGCCGGCTACGACGAAGCTATCGAATTTGCCGAGAAGAATGATGTGAAGGTGCCGATGAGGAACTGACGGCGTGAGCTTGTGTGCTCATCGTTTGATCTTCGCCGCTTCCGCGACAATGACCCATTTTTGACCGTTATGTTGGAGGAGAAACAGACCAGCCTCGCCACAGAGACCCGCACAGCCGTCGGAATACCAAACGAGTGCGGTCTTCTTCGTTGAGTCGAAGCCGACTCTCGAAAACGAATTCCAGCGGGGCGCCTCTTTTAATCGCTTCTCTGTGTCTTTAGAAGCGATAACAACGAATCCACCGTCAAGTAGGATATCTTTTTCTACTATGACGGTTTCTCTATTCTTGGCCAAAAAGTCTGCGCTGACAGTTTCGGTTGCCGTCGGGAACATGGACTGAATCTGCTCTGGTTTGGTCAGGCCTATTGCAATTATTGGGTCACTGAAAATAAAGATGTCGCGACTCGGACTAGACTTTGCCAGTTCCAGATAAATTGCGAACTCGTCGGTGCTCAACCGATCATTTACGTATTTTTCACAGCAAATAAAACACGTTAACGCAAGACCGATTATTGTTATGGCAAGAAATCTAAGCATCAGGTGACGGGCAACGTGATTTTAACTCATTGTGCACCAAAAAGGGCCGCTTTCGCGGCCTTAACGTCTACTCTTCGCATGGAATATCCAACGTAAAATAAGTATAACCTGTCGAAATAATGCGCTTCTGACTGCTCCAAATGCCGATCGAATATTTCAGACTATGTTCTCCGCATTCGATTTCTAGCTCTTCGTAAGGCATAAAGATCTCGAATTCTTTATAAACCGCATCGGCATAGGCAGGAGTAAATCTCTTAAAGACCGCTACACCACCCGTCGTCGAATAGAATTTCTTATTCGAATCTTTTAGCGGTGTGCCGTCAGCGTTGTAAAAATAGATCGTAAAAGCAAATTCCTGCTTGAGGCCATTTTTTACTTTGAAATCAGAGGTAAAGGTCATCCCATCCTGTTCTGCTTTTTCATCATAACCTTCGAAATCGACTGAAACATCGCTAAATGAGATCATTGGGCCGCTTGGCGTAACAGGAGGCTTTACCGGCGTGGTCGGTGGTTTGTTAACGGGTGGTTTTGTGACGGTCGCCGTATCCTCATCAAAAGGATACATTTCTTCAATAATTGCCTTGTCATTTGCGGAAAGGACGGAGTTAGCTCGAACTTTCGTACCGCCCTTTATCAATTCGGGAGGGTAATAATAGTGCATTATTGAGAGCGGGTCGTAGACGCCATTTGAGATCTCACTATCATTTCCATACTTTTTTAGCACCTGAGATTGAGTTTTTTCACGTGACCAGCCTTGCTTTGCAAAATAGGCATAGACAGCTTCTTCGTTCCACTGAATGTTTTGGTTTTTGTTTTGGTGTTCGTGGTGCAGACCGAGAGCATGGCCGAATTCGTGCAACGTCGTTCGTCGAAATTCTTCTTCAGGAGTTTTGTCATTAAACCAACCAAAATTCATCGACGCACCGGTCGTGTCGCGAACGAATTGCGGTCCACTAGGGGTTTTGACTTGCGATTGTCGGGCAGAATCCTTACCGAAATACGACCAGGAGCCTTTGTCTAGAGTGAAACTGATACGGATTTCGGCCGGCCCGGATTGAACAAAAACAAAATCGATATTGGCAAACTCTTCCCAAGTTTCTGCGTAATGCCTAACCTTGGCTTTCACATATTCGTTTCCATCGAGAAACCTTACCCGAATTTCCTGTCCCGGGATCCATTTTTTGGAGGGCTGATAAACCGCCCGGGTTATTTTCGGATTAACCGCTCTGTCCTCAATTACTAAATCGGTTACACAGCTATAAACATCCGTTGTTTGTGCAAAACTCGGGACGATAAAAACTAGCAATATTAGAAGTGACAATAGCGACAAAGGTGATCTTTTCATACGCTCAATAATTGGAAACTCAAATGTTGGTTACGATTCCGCCTGGTTAGCCGATAAACCCACCGTATACTCTTCGTAAGTCATATTCCATAGCCGACTAGAAGTCAAGCATAAGCTGTGTTGACTTCGGTGCGAATTAGGAAAATACTAACCGTAATATGAGCGAGATATTTGACCTGACAACGCGGCCCGACAAGCAGGTATTTTACCAACGTGGTGATGCTAACGATCCAAGGCTCGGCGAAGTTGTATCGCGACAGCCCGATCAATACCATACGGCCGATATCATCATTCTCGGATGCCCACAGGACGAAGGAGTTAAGCGAAATAATGGTCGTCCCGGTGTTGCCGAAGGTCCGCAAAAGATCCGCGAACAGTTTTATCGGCTCACTCCATTCAATATTAAAAAGCGAATCTTTGACCTTGGCGATGTGCGCCTCGGCGGCACCCTTGAGGACACTCATGATACGCACACGGCGGTCGTGCAGCAGCTTTTAAGAGACGGTAAACGTGTCATCGTTCTTGGTGGTGGCAACGATATTTCTTATCCCGACGGCGTGGCTATGGCCGAGGTATTTGGCTCCGAATGGTGGATCGGTGTCAACATTGACGCACACCTTGATGTCCGCATTGCGGAGCAGCGAAACAGCGGCACGCCATATCGACAGCTACTCGATGGCGGGCATCTGCTGCCGAAATATTTTTATGAGGTCGCGTATCAAACCCATTTTGCCTCGCCCATCTATTACGAATACATCCGCGATCTAGGCGTCAACCGCATCTCGCTCGAACTGCTCCGTTCGCATGCCGAAGCCGATGTTGAGTTAAAAGACCAAATAAGACAGAAATTTATTGGACACAGCTCGTCTTTGAACACATTTTTTGGATTCGACATGGATGCTGTGCGTTCAGCAGATGCTCCAGGCACCTCAGCACCCTCGCCGCTTGGTTTAAGAGCCGGCGAATTTATTCAACTTGTAAAATATGCTGCTTCACTAGCCAACACAAAGATCATTGAATTTAGTGAAGTTAACCCGACTTACGATGTCGATAACCGCACAACAAAACTCGTCGCGATCGGTATGCATCGCTTTTGCTCAGGTGTCGCTTGACACATGTTCCCGCTTGTAATTACCTACCTATATGTCTGAAACAAAAGTATTTACAGATGTGTCGCGCGAGCGGCTAAATCGATTTCGACGCGAACTGGCACAATGGGGCGTTAAGGTACCTGATGGTGATGATGTTGAGGTCGCCGGGCCTTTCGGGGTTATCTTGCGTGCGACCTATGAAGAAGCCTTAGGAAAACTCTCATTGTCGATCGTCGAAAAACCCATGCTGATCCCTGAATCTCAAGTTTGGAAATTCGTGGAAAACGCGGCGGCAAAGTTGAAGGCGTAGTCGCGGGTATCCCCACGGGTCACTACGCGACAACCGTGCATACTTGACACACTTACAAGCATTTGGCATCCTAATTGTTCGCTTTTCTCTTGGATTTGCGACGGGTTTAGTCTCTTAGCTCAGTTGGTAGAGCATTACCTTGACAAGGTAGGGGTCAGCAGTTCGAGTCTGCTAGAGACTACCATTTACATACTTTCGATAAGATGCTTACGAAGTACTTTGCTGTTTTTACAACTACTACGACCCGCTTCTAATGGCGGGACAATCGCGGTGTCTCTCGGGATGCTGCAAAGCAAAGTCGCTCTTATCGGATCTGATCTTAATTAGTAGTAGGAAGTTTGTTTATCGTTGATCATTTTAGAGTTGGCTTTGCAATTGCAAAGTTTCCATCAGCGTAAGCGGTGGTCTGACTTAATTTAGTGATCTACGGTGAACAGAATATGAGCGAATTAAACGTAAAATACGGTGGGAACGAACGATCTATCCCTGCGCCCGCGACTGTTGCGGACGCGATAAAGGCATTTGACCGCGACGGCCTCAAGAAAGCACTTGCCGCTAAAGTTAACGGTGAGGAGCTAGATTTGAATCGTGAATTGACTCAGACCGACGAAGTTATTTCGATCGAGCCTATAGTGGCGGATTCGCGTGACGGGCTTGAGGTTATTAGACATTCGACAGCCCATCTTTTAGCCGCCGCTCTACTGGACCTATTTCCCGGAACAAAGCTTGGGGTCGGCCCTGCGTTGATGGAAGATCCACGCTACGGTTACTACTACGATGTGATCGCTCCGCGACAGCTTACCGAAGCAGACCTGCCGGTCATTGAAAAGAAAATGAAGGCGATGGCAAAGCAAAACCTTGTCTATCGCCGCGAGCTTGTCGATAAAGCGAGGATCCTCGAAATTTTCACGGAACGTGACGAGCCGCTTAAATGCGAACTTATTTCGGACAAGGTGACCAATTCCGCAACGCTTTATCACATTGATAATTCGCCTTTTATCGATTTTTGTCTTGGACCGCACGTTCCGCACACCGGCAAATTGCAGGCATTCAAGTTGCTTGCTCTGTCCGGTGCGTATTGGAAAGGAGACGCCGAACGTGAGCAGATGCAGCGTATTTACGGTACTGCGTTTGCAAAGCAAGAAGAACTTGACGCATGGCTCAAGCAGCGTGAAGAAGCTGAGAAACGCGATCACCGTAAACTCGGCAAGCAGCTTGATCTGTTTTCGATCGACGACGATTATGGCCAAGGGCTGATTCTGTGGCATCCAAAAGGCGGCATTATCCGTAACGAGATGGAGAGGCTGCTCAAAGAGGAGCTTGAACGTCGCGGATACAGTTTTGTCTTTACGCCGCATATTGCTAAACGCGATCTATGGGTAAAGAGCGGCCACGAGGGCAACTATTCTGATTCGATGTACGCCCCGACAAGCATTGAGGACGAAGAATATCGGCTCAAGCCGATGAACTGTCCCTTTCACATCGGCATTTACAAATCGAGCCCGCGTTCGTACCGAGATCTGCCACAGCGTTACTCGGAAATGGGTACAGTTTATCGTGCCGAGCTTTCAGGAACGCTCCACGGCCTAATGCGTGTTCGAGGATTCTCGGTCGATGACGCTCATTTATTTGTGCGGCCGGATCAGGTCAGCGTCGAGGTTTCGGATTGCCTCGATTTTGCGATCAAGGT
>JBGTII010000202.1:0-4427 GCA_041745735.1 Pyrinomonadaceae bacterium
TCGTTTCCGGATCCTCGAAAATGACGAGCCGGTGATGCTCTTCGTCAAAGGTCAGAAACGCCAGAAACTCGTTCTCGTGCTGAACGCGGGCTTCAAAAACGGTCTTGTACCACTCGACCATCGGTTTATAATTCTTGGCCCTGATACCGTAATGCGATATATAGGTGGACATAGCAAAATCCTCTTTTTGGAGTAAGATTATATATCTGATCGTTGGGGTTCGCTAGACGAGCGATCACCTAATCCCAATCCTTTTTGAGCAGCAGCTGTTCGATCTGGTAGGCGTGGAGCATCTCGTGGTTTAGTAGATGCCGGAACATTATGAACACCGAATAATGATCGAACGCCTCGTGGACAGAGATTTTTTGCCATTCGTCGGGAGTTTAGTTCTTTATTACCGATGCCAATGACTCATTTATTCGCCCATCTGCCTTTCACTGATCTTTTGTTCGGTCTATCAGCAGCTTCATGATTTCCTCGGCTCCGACTCGGCCTTTTTTCTTAATAAAATCGCGGGGCGTATTGTCGCCGATCTCGAAAACGATCGCCTCCATTTTGTGTTCCATAAGAAAGTAATTTCGCGATACGAGGGCGGGAAGCAAATTGTCCTGGGCCTGAATGACGGGCTCGTATCCGGGAAGAGCCGCCTGAATATTTGTCAACCAATCCTGCACTAGGCCCGGTGAATTGCCCTCGTTCCGGCGGGTCATCGGATAATAAATATCATTCCAAGTAGAGTGAAAGTCGATACCGAAGTAGAATTTGCCGCCGGTCGCCTCCTCACGGCGTTTTAGGAGATCGCTTATCACTTTGCCCTCAGTCTGATTAAAAACGCTCCAGTCGCGATTAAGGTCAATACCGCCGGAATTATGCCGCCAATTACCGCCGTCAACGCCGTCGGGGTTCATGAGCGGAACGACATAGATCGACCATTTGTTTCGAAAGCTCTTTGCGAGTTCTGATTTGCCCGCGATCGTCTCGATAAAGGACTGCATCGCAAAATAGCCGGTTACCTCGGGTGGATGCTGGCGCGCGATGACCATGATCATCTTTTTCGAATCAGGTTTGCCAATTGCTAGCATTTTGATCGGCCTGCCCTCTTTGCTGCGGCCGATCTCAGATATCGTGAGCTTTCGCTTTTTTGCGATCTCATTCATCCACTCAAAAACTGTACGCGAATCCTGCAGCTCTTGTGCGCTAACCCAAAGCGGTTCGCGGCCAATGGTGAGTTGCATCGCGATGCTCTTTGGGCGCGACTCCGGGCCGGTTGTCCCCGTTCCTTTATCTATCTCGGTGATACGGTCTTTTTCGAGCAGTTTCCATTTTCGACCGTCCTTGCTTATTTGCGGATCATATCGATGACGAGCAAATTCCGGATACACAAGCCGCACGCTGACATCTTTCTTTCTGTCCGCCCAGATCCGAAATGCATACCAAGGACTCATATTTATCGGCGAATTTTCCGGTAGGATCGTCACTGTGTAAGTTAGCGGGCCGGTTCGCTCGACATTACTGAGCCGAGCTCCGGCAAACTGATTTGAATACGAAACACCATCCTGGGCAAACTCATAGGTCCGATGAACCTGATAAATGATCTGCCGTGACGTGGTATCGACAGGTTCGACAGGCTGCCGAACCGGAACCTGACCAACCGCAGATAACGCGACGAAAACGAGTAGGAAAAATATGGGCAATTTTTTCATAAGAAATCCCGGCAAACGCTAGAAAGTATCCGCAACCTCCGCAGAACCATTGCTTCATGAAGCACTCTTACCGCTTCGTGAGCGATTTACATCGCTTTGGCCACAATTGTCTGTACGTAATGTCAAAACGCTGCGGAGTAATACTTAAAAAAGACCGAGTTCTCGTCCATGTAACGTAGCTAACTAACCTTCTCCGCCTTGCCGTTAGGTAAAACCTTGGCGACGGTTCTTCGTCACATTTCGGCTGAGGGAAAAATCGGACGACAATATCATTAACAGGAAAACGGCAAACATCACGCCTGATACAACCATCATCAGGATCCCAGTCATCAAACCCGCTTTTTTCCAGAATGGCATAGAACTCCGAGATGTGAATACCGTGCCATCTCTTAACTGACCCTTTTGCCCGAACCTTACCTAGAATTTGAAGGTGAGCGTGTAACGGTTGTCGGTCGAGCTTCGTTCAAGTGTGGCACCAGCCGGCCCGACAGTCTCCGTCAGGGTCACGTCAGGGTACGAAGACGTTATTGCCCCTCGAATCTTCTCAGGCATTGGATTTTTGCTAATCGCTTTGGCGACCGAATCGGCGACCGCGCCAAAGAATTCGCCTCCGTCAGCGCGTTTCGACATATTCAGCGATACGCGATCGATCTTGCCTTCATTGGCAAAGACAGCATAGGAAAAGGACGGCCCTGTGGACGGTGCAACGGACGTCGTATCGCGTTTCGCACCGAAGGTCGTCGAGCCCGAACAAGCCGTACCGTTGAACGGTGAATTGTTCTCATACGCGGGCTGAGCGAGTACGGCACAAAGCTGCTCGGCCGTTATCTTGGCACCGTCCTTTTTTCCAACCTCGTTCGAGCCGGTCTGATTCCCGCCTCCGCATCCGACCCCGAGAATCGCCGCGCATAGCGTCATCCCCATCCCAAGTTTCTTAAGTGTTTGCATGTTTTTCCTCCTTACTCATATTTCGTAAAACGTTCCCTGTTCCCTTCAACTGCGTCATCAACGGAACTTTTGTCGCTCGCGGCATTCGTTCAATTTCCGCTGCCGGATACTGTTTCTGCTCGATCAAAAAATCGCGCGGGATCTTTCCGCCCTTCGCGTCCGGTATTTGCAGTCTGCCGACGGTGGTTAGGGTCCCGCTGTGCCACGGTGAGTTTCCATCCTTGCGATAGATTCGCACACGCCAGACTTCCCGCACCGTGTCTATCCAGCGAAAACCGTCGCGGTGTTGCGGCGAATTCGCGTTGCTGTAACTTCCGCCAAAATTGACACGGCGAAAGACGGCGACGGCGTAAAACGAGACCGAATTCGGCGTGTGCCATTCCCAATCGGGCGCGTCCAGTAATTTAAAGGATTCGTATTCGATAACCTCGCCGTTACCGTGAAAATACTTCAATTCTTCCTGCGCTAACGCCTGATTGATGTCGGCGGCGGTCAGATTTTTTTTACCCTCGTAACTGTTTGACGACGTGAACGACCGCCAGAACACGTAACGCCCGCCCATCACGTCGTAAGCGGCGTAGCCCTTGACGATCAGAAATTCGCCGGGCGTGTCGGTCTTCAGCTTCGCCGTGAAGTTTCTCGTCCAGATGTATTTTTTATAAGTCGAACTCCATTCGACCTTGCCCGGCGAGCCGAGCGTCACCGAAACGGTTTTGGGGTGCGTCAATTGTTTTTTGAGCGCGGCGTCAGACGGCTGTGCCGCTGCGTTCGATATAAAACCGATCCCGATCAGCAACGGCACCAGCATCTGTATGAAAATGGTTTGCCTCTTATTCATTTCGATTCTCCTTTTTATCCCGTGATCGCGTGGCCGCATAAAAATTAGCCGCCTCTTGAGCGTCCTTATCATACCAAAGACAAATTGTATTTTTTGCTTGCGTCATAATATCAGCTTAAAGAGATCACTCCGATTTTTTCACTATGTAATCCCCCCTTCGTTCACCATTTGCTATCATCCAGCCGGTATTCAGTTCCAGTGACCAACCGTCACCTTGTATTGGCGACGCAGTCAAATTGCTTGGGGCTGGAACGTAAATTTTTGAAAACGTCGGATTCATTAATGCGCCGCCTTTGGAAACCGTCAGAATGCCCCAGACATCGACGATTCTGATGTCGGGATAAACTGTTCCGAGTGAATTCAGCGGCAGCAGATTACCCGGGTTAAATTGCATATTCATCTGTTGCAAAGGAATCGCCAAGACAGGGCCCTCAACTAATTTAGCCCGATACTCGGCAAGGAGTTTCTGACGATTGCTCTCGCGCTCGGTCTCGAACGCTTGGAGTTTGTCGCCGTCATAATCTGTGGCGCGCAACTCAGCCGCCTGTTTCATGTTTTGAGGTAATTTGATGAAAAGTCTCGTTTGCAATAGAACTCCTAAATCATCTTCCTTTTTCAGATTTCTACGCCACTTAGCTTTTGTTTCGTCTAGTAAAACTCCGTAAGCGGGGCCCGAGGCGTAAGCAAAAGACCGCACGAAGGTTTGCTGTTGCGAGGCCTCTTTGAGGTCTGTATTAACTACATACTGATTCAAGTTTGGACTTCCGCTAAGTGTTACGCCCGTGTATTCCGCCAATCCTTCGTGCATCTCCATTTCTCGTTCTTCGGTGGCGGCGTTTGGAAAAATTGTTCTTCGGTAAGCGCGAAACAAAAGTGCATCAGCGATCGCTTGACGACGCCGTTTGCCGCGATTCGTCAGAGCCGCCGATAATGCACGC
>JBGTII010000203.1:0-9434 GCA_041745735.1 Pyrinomonadaceae bacterium
CGGATGATCCCGGTGAAGAACCGTCGGCCATTCTGGACATACTCGGAAAAGGAGACCGTGATCGGAATTTCCCGGCCGCTTTTATGGAGACCAGTAAGTTCCACATAATCCCAGGACACGTGTTTCACGCCGGTCTCTTGATAACGTTTGAAGCCGGCTTTATGCAGATCGCGCAGATAATCGGGCATCAGTACGGTCAGCGATGCATCCCTCATCTCGTCGACGCTGTAGCCGAATGTCCGCTCCGCCGCGGGATTAATGAAGCAGATCGTACTTGAATCGTCAATAGTGATGATAACGTCAGGCGCCGTTTCGACGACACTTCGATAACGTGCCTCTGACTCCGCTAACGCGGTTTGTGTGAGCTTTCGCTCAGTGATGTCCTGTACCGAACCCAAAAGCTTTACAGGTTTGCCAGTCTTTTCGTCAAAGACTACCTCCGCCATTGCCTGAACGGTGCGTTCCTGGCCATCGGGTAAAATGATCCGGTGTTCAATGTCAAACGATTTTTCTTGTTCGACCGCCTCTCGTACTGTTTGGGCTACACGTTCCCGGTCGTCAGGATGAACGGAATTGTAAAACACCTCGTCCGTGATCTCGATCTGCCCCGGTTCAAAACCAAAGATGCGGTAATGTTCGTCGGACCAGCGCTCACTTTGTTTTTTACCATCCGCTGACTCTGTCAGGTCCAACACCCAACTGCCGAGATGCGCGACCCTTTGCGAAGCAGCGAGCAGAGCTTCGCTCTCCTGAAGCTCTTTCTCGGCCAGGTTGCGTTCGTTAACATCGCGGATCATCGCCAGCAGATTGCCGTCGGGCATGATGGTCGCGATCACTTCGGCGGAGAAGACAGAGCCGTCTTTTCGTTTGAACTGCCACTCGCGGTTGTAATCAGGCGTAGATTGCACCAACGCGAACTCTGAGTCGAGCTGTTGGGACTCGGACCTGATCACAATGTCGCGGGCGTGCAAACCTATTAGTTCTTTATGGGTATAACCGAGCATCTGACACATGCTCGCGTTTGCATCGAGGTAATATTCGTCTGGGCTGGAGATAATAATGCCGTCAGGAGCGTAGTCAAAGAGTGCCTGATAACGTTCCTCGGACGCGATCAATTTTTTTACGGTCCTTTCCTGGGTATTTAATGGTGCAGGGTTCGGACCGGTGGGTGACTCAGTCTTTTTGAGGGACATAGACCTCCGTATCAAAATGTCAGTGCAGGGCAACTGTGGACCTATTTTCCTCTAATGTAAAGCTTTTTAATTTTTACAACCGTGCGCTATCGCACAACCTCTGTCGAATATGCACAAAGGAAAAAAGCCCCGAGCACACGCTCACGGCCTTTTTCTTTTCTGATAACTGATAACTGACCACTGACAACTGCTCAAGGCGTTGTCACGTCCGTATAGGTAGATGATTTGTTGCCGACGACTTCGTTGTTCTAATCTCCTATCCATTGTGCCCCGGTTACGGGGATGCATGCTACATATTTCATCTTAGGTTAGCCGCTGGGTCCATGTTGGTAGTTTATCTGATCGTCTGCGGCTGCCCGTGTTTGTTGGGCAATAATGGCATCTTCCGTGAATTGGCCGCGAGTGGCACCGTGGTTGCACTATACATCTGCGACCGGAAGCTCCCAGACGGTCAGATTCGCTCCCACGAATAACACGATCAAGGCCGGCCATTGTAGTGGAAGGCAGCGGCCGGCCTTGATCTCTCCCACAAACCTCTCACACTTACCTTTAGGAGACCTCAAGATGACTCACCCAAATTTCCCGCTCAAAAGCATCTGGTTCAGCATACTGATGGCAGTATGCTCTTTTTCTGGATTCGCCCAAAACACATCAATGTCGCCCGAACCGGTTGCGATGAATACGAAGCCCGGCAAGGCGGTCTTTTTCCGAAACGTTGTGCTCGACAATAACCGGACGGGCAGCCAGCCATTTACGACGACCGTGGCGGGTTCGATCAAGGGGCGTTTGTTGCTGGAATCGGCGGCGATGCCTGCTGTTGATCCGCAAGGCGTCGGCGGCGTCCGCATGATACTTCGAACTAATGTGGACGAAGGCGGAACTGTCGTTGGCCACCGCATTACTGAGCCTAACGGTAAATACGAATTTGAAAACCTGCAGCCGGGAAAATACTCGATCGAGGCAGATTCCGTGAGTATCCCCGCAAGATTGCGTAGATCCGGCGGATTTGTGTCAAGGGTCGGTTTCGAAGCTACGCTCGCGAGCAATGTAAACGTCGCAGCACCCGGCGAAAGGTCGATCAAAGGCATTGTCTTTATCGACAAAGACGGCGACGGACGTTTTAAAGCCGGTAAAGATGAGCTCGTCGCGGGAGCTTACATCACCGCGAATGGCCGCTTTGCCGTTACGGAGGCCGATGGTTCGTACATCCTCAACGATCTCCCGGCAGGCCGCACAGGTATCTTGGTCAGTCTGCCAGCGACAAACGACAACGCCCACCTGGTCTTGGACCTCGGAACTGGTACGGTCACGAATCGCGTCGTCAATGTCCCAATGAGCCGCTAAGGTTTTTCGATCATTCTGCCCTTCAGTTTTCTCCCCACCGCAATGAAAAAGTTACTCCTGCTTCTCTCACCAATTCTTTTATTCACCTCTTATGCTGCAGCACAACCGCAGCTCCGACAGTTTGATAATTTCGACACGAACCGTGGCGTACAGGTTGCGGCTTCAGAACCTCAGCGGGCTCGCATCGTCGCCGACGTGCCAACCGACAAACGCACGGCAAAGGCGCAGGCAAGGCACTATCTGCCTTCACCGCCATATGGCGATGAGTATAAAGACCGCGTTGATACCGGGCCGATCACAAAACAGTTTATTCAGCCGACGGCTCAGGTCACGATGCGTGTGAATGACGGTTTTGTACAGCGTGCTGATTTTCGCTCGGCAGAAGCCACCCGTTTGACGATGGGTCACGGCTCGCAGATGAAAGGCTACAGCACCGGCGACGATCTGATCGACGCGTATATTGTAGATTCGAGCCGCCGCTATCGCATTGATCCGCTGCTCATCTACGCTCAAATGGGACAGGAATCTTCGTTTAAGCTGCGGGCTTTATCAAACAAAGGCGCGAGCGGGCTGATGCAATTGATGCCGGCAACTGCACGGCGTTTAGGCGTAACAAATATCTACGACCCAAAACAAAACATCGAGGGCGGCGTCAAATATATGCGTATCCTGCTCGATATGTTTGACCAGGACGTAAATCTGGCTCTCGCAGGCTATAACGCCGGTGAAGGTGCTGTAATAAAATACGGTTATCAGATACCACCGTACAATGAAACACAAGATTACGTCCGCCGCATTTCTGCCCGTTACAAGGCGATCTCGAACGCAAACCTGGCCCTAAATAGAAGGTAAGCGAAGGTGCGATCAAGATCCGGTGGTGAGCAGTCGTTATTTGCTCGTCAGATCTCGGTTGACTATCCGGGCAAGGGTTTTGCGGTCAATGTTGAGGATACGTGACGCGGCCTGTTTATTACCGTCGGCAACCGCGAGCACTTTCTCAACGTAATTCTTTTCTGTTTCTGCGAGCGTCAACAATTTGGCTTCTTCACCGACGTGTTCCACCTCTCCGTCCAAGTTTCTACGGGGCCCGGATCTCCGATCCGCAGCTCCGCTAAACCTGATCCTTGCGGGCAGATGTTCGGGGTAGATAATATCGTCGCTCAGTGTAACCGCGTGCAAGACTGCATTTTCCAGTTGGCGGATGTTCCCGGGCCAGTCGTAGCTCTGTAATATCTCAAGCGCTTCGTCGGCGAACTTTGACGAGTTGGTGCCGGCGGACTCTGCCTTGCGGACAAAGTGTTCGGCAAGTATTGGTATGTCATCCTTTCGATCACGAAGAGGCGGCAGATCGATCGTGACGGCGTTTAACCGATACATCAGATCTTGGCGGAAACCACCTTTTTCGACCTCTTTTTCGATATCCCGGTTTGATGCTGCGATCACCCGAACATCGACTTTGATGTTCCGGTTCGAACCCACGCGACGGATCTCACCCTCCTGCAATGCACGGAGCAATTTGACCTGAAAAAGTGGGTTCGTTTCGGTTATTTCGTCCAGAAAAAGAGTGCCGCCAGTCGCCTCTTCCCACATTCCCATTCGTTCTCGATCTGCACCCGTAAATGAGCCTTTGGCATGTCCAAAGAGTTCGGACTCGATCAACTCGGTCGGGATCGCACCGCAATTGACCGTGACAAAATTATAAGGTGCCCGCTTGCTTCGCTGATGGATCGCCCGGGCGACGATCTCTTTTCCGGTACCGGATTCGCCGGTAATCAACACCGGTAGATCGGTCGGTGCGACTCGGCCGACGAGCTTTAGACAGTCAACAAATTTCGGGGCAGTACCTATAAGCGGCAGATCAGACTCGTAACGTTGAGCGGGTTGTTTGCGAGCTTTCGCGCTCTCTCCACGGACCTTGATTTGCGCCTTTACCACGACAGATATCTTGAGAATATCCATGATCGTGAAAGGCTTGAGCAAATACTCGTACGCCCCGGTAGAGGTCGCGTCTAAAGCTCCAGCCGCAGAGCCTTGTCCCGTCATTAATACAAAACGTGCCTTGGGTTGGATCTCAGAGAATTGACGGAGAACCGAGTATCCATCGGGTCCGCCGAGCACGACATCACAAAAAACTAGCGACCACGTCTCTGACTGGAGCATTGTGATCGCCTCTACGGCAGTTTGCGCTTCGCTGACAGCCCAACCGTCATCCCTAAGCACACTCGCTACAAGAGACCTGATCTGCGGTTCGTCGTCTATCACCAAAGCTTTTAGCTCTTGCCTCATGTATTTATGATATCAGCAAAGAAATCGATAAATAGCAAGGAAAACCACTCGCAACAACACACATCGTTGAAACTAGGCAGTCCCGATCGCATCGCACTCTGCGAAAAAAGGCGGCCGAAAGTGGCTGCCTTTGCATTAGTTTTTTTCGGATTTATTTGTCCTGTTTCGCAGGCGTCGGCGACGCTGTGGGTGCGGATGCGCCGACGATGTAGCTATCACGTGCACGGAGGACAAGATTGGGGCGGTCGACGCGCACGCGG
The DNA here is from genome assembly GCA_041745735.1 of Pyrinomonadaceae bacterium. Lineage (GTDB taxonomy): Bacteria > Acidobacteriota > Blastocatellia > Pyrinomonadales > Pyrinomonadaceae > OLB17. The sequence goes on from JBGTII010000203.1 coordinate 5,084, forward strand.
ATCTGCTTTCGCTGGCCGATCTTACCATCGTCAGACGGGACGTAGCCAATGTTGTATTGACGACGGAGTTCTTCTGCAATGCCCTCAAACGCTGCGGTCAGGCCGCCGGGAGTTGCTTCTGGGCGAAAAACGCGTCCGCCGGTCGCGTCGGCTAAATCCTCAAGGTATTTTTTGCCAACAGCATATTCTTCAGCGGTTACGCCACGGGTGATAACCTGCTGATTACCACCAAAGATCGGCGGCCACGACTGAGCGTTTCGCTGTCTGTTGTCTAGATACGTGTTGTAATAAATCGGAAAGATCAGCGAATCCGATTCCTCGGCATAGCTGAGAGTGTTGTCGTAGGTCTGTTTACGCGAAGTTGTATCAACGCCATCCGTAAAAAGAACAACTGCTTTGCGGCCGGTGATCTTGCCTAACTGCTTTCGCAGGGCTTCGTCAACTGCGCTGTAGAGGGAAGTTCCGTCGCCGAAATTAGCTTTATTGATAGCTTTATATATCTTCTGGCGGTCAGTCGTTGCCTGAGTGCGAACGTTAACGCTGCCGTTGAATTCAATGACAACGACGCTGTCCTGCGGTTCGAGTTGGTCGACAAATGCGATCGCGGCTCGGCGAATTTCCTCGATCCGGTAAGCCGTTGACGGGCTGGTATCGATCATAAGGGCAACCGTGAACGGCTTGTCGGTCGTTCCGAAATAGGCGATCTCTTGCTCCTTGCCGTCTTCAAAGATCTTAAATTCTTGTTGCCGTAGTCCGGGAATGTAGAGTCCGTTGCGGTCAAAAACAGAAACGGGGATCGTGACAAGATCGGTCGCTACACGCAGAGTGTCTTCGTCGTCTTTTGTTTCCCCGGTCGACGGGGCAAGGATTTTTGGAGCCTCAGCGTCGGCTTTGCCGCCGGTACTGATACCGGGAAATCGGTCGGCGATCCTAGCATTGCGGCGTGGCTGCGGCTTTGATTCGGAGTATTGGGCCGGATCATCCTGCTTGTTGACAGGAGCGGGGGTCGGGGTCGCAGTAGCCTTCCGTCCCGATTGCCCAAACACAAAACTGCCAAAAACAAAGATGATCAGGGTGACGAACACTAATTGCGTTTTTGCTGACATAAATTTTCCCGCTGAAAGTAGTAAAACCTTAGATGCTATGACACGGCAAAAAGGTTGATAGGTTTATTATACGCTTGCTGCAATAGTGACGATACTAAAACCCGCCATTATCAACACAACGCACCAACCGGCGATCTGCAGCCATAAAGGATGGCGATAATCGCCGACGATCGAGGCCTTTCGTGACGCCAATAGAACGAGCGATAGACCAACGGGCAGGATAAATCCGTTTAGCGTGCCTGCCCAGACGAGGATCTTTACCGGGCGTCCGACGATAAGAAAGATGGCAGTCGATAGGACGATAAATGCGACGATCGTTAGGTTTGTATTAGCCTCGATCCGTTTGTTTAAGGTCTTCATAAAAGACACGGACGTGAACGCAGCTCCGACCACCGAGGTGATCGCGGCTGCCCACATTACGACGCCAAATATCCGCAAGCCCGTCATCCCCGCGGCGTTTTGAAATACCGAAGCGGGCGGATATGGCGTCATCGATCGCCATTCCCATCGTGATCACGCCGAGGGCCGCAAGAAACAGGAAAAATCGTATGATCGCGGTCAATAATATACCCGTCATGGCACCGCGATTTACTTCTCGCAGCGATTCTGTGCCGGTCACACCGGCGTCGATCAGTCGGTGAGCTCCGGCGAAAGTGATATAGCCGCCGACTGTGCCGCCAACCAGCGTGACGATCGCGAAAGCATTGATCTGTTCGGGAATGACCGTGCGATGCATCGCCTCAATAAGCGGCGGGTTTGAGGCATACACGACATAGGCGATCAGTCCGATCATCACAACACCGAGGACTTTTACGAATACATCCATCGCCTTGCCGGCCTCCTTGACGAGGAATATTGCGATTGCCGCCAAAGCACTGATCGCGACTCCGTACTCGACCGGAAGCCCGAATATTGCATTTAGCCCGAGCCCGCATCCGGCAATATTGCCGATATTAAAAACAAGCCCGCCAAACGCGATCAACGACGATAGAACATAACCGCTCGCGGGGATCGTCTCGTTCGCAACGTCCTGCCCACGTTTACCCGAAACCGTCAGCACGCGCCAGATATTTAGCTGGGCAAAGATATCAAGCACGACCGAGAGCAATATGACAAAACCAAAGCTTGCGAGCAGCTGTTTGGTAAAGACGGTTGTCTGGGTCAAAAATCCCGGACCCACCGCCGAGGTCGCCATCAAAAAAGCCGCACCGAGTATCACCGAAAATATCGACTGTTTCTTCATACGTTTCTAAATTATGGCGGCGACATTGATATTTGCCGCCGTCAAACTTTGTCGAATAGCCATTGCAAACTCGACGGCATTGTCGCCATCACCGTGAATGCAGATCGTATCCGCCGTGATCGGGATCACGCTGCCATCAGCTGCGGTAACAGTGCCGTCGTTTATCATCTGCATCACCTGTGCGATGGTTGTTTTGGTGTTGTGAATAAGTGCATTTGACTCCCTGCGGGGTGTCAGGCGGCCACCGCTGCGATAGGTGCGGTCGCCGAAAACCTCGGACGCAGTTCTTAGTCCTAACTTTTCCGCCTCAGTGATCGAGACGCTGCCGGATAGGCCAAAAAGAATTAGCGTAGGATCGATATCGAAGACTGCCTTAGCAATTGCCGCCGCGAGATCGGCGTCGCGGGCCGCTTGATTGTAGAGGGCACCGTGAGGTTTTACGTGACTGATCTCGGCACCGGCATTGTCGGCAATTTTCTTGAGCGTATTAAACTGTTCGGTAATGAGGTCGTAAATCTGTGTACGCGACATTTCCATGACAAAGCGGCCAAAGTTTTCGCGGTCGGGGTAGCCGGGATGGGCACCGATCGCCACGCCTTTTTCAACAGCGCATTCGACGGTTCGTTGCATTATCTCAGCATTGCCCGCGTGAGCCCCGCTTGCGATATTGACCGATGAAACGTAATTCATCAGCTCGGCGTCGTTCGCACAGCCCTCGCCCATGTCGCAATTTATGTCTACTGTTGCCACGAGTTTGCCTGAAATTTACACCCGATCCGGTAAAAACTCAACTCTCTTTCAAACTCTGCCGCGAGCGCCTCAGCCTCTTCGATCTCGATCAAATGAAACGCAACTTTATCGCCGGGCCCAAGTTGGGCGATCAGCGGCAGATCGCGGGTTATGACGTGGCCAATGCGTGGATAACCGCCCGACGTCTGATGGTCGGCCATCAGCACGATCAGCTGGCCGTGGGGCAGGAGTTGGATAGTGCCAAAACTCGCGGCCGAAGACAGCAGCTCAAACGGCTCGGCAAGCGCGATCGGTTCGCCTTTTAATCGAAACCCCATCCGGTTCGAATTGGGTGAAATAATAAAATCGTGAACGAAGAATAGGCCTTGGCTTGATTTGGCTAGAAGCGGGAACTCAGCGCCGACGATGACCCGCACCGTCGGAAAAGGTCGGTAAAATGGGATCAGAATCGATGAAATATGACAGCTGCGGATCTGCGGTCTTGTTTTTATTTGTGTTGCAAAGGCGATCTGATCTCCGGCTGCTAATGGTCGGCCATCCACTCCGCCGACCTTTGCCGCGAGATTCGTGCTTGAGCTGCCAAGCCATTTGTCGAGCCTAAGTCCGCCGCAGACAGCGAGATACACACGATTGCCCGAGATCTTTTTTGTAAAACGCAGCGTGCTACCTTTATCGGCGAAATATGGCTGCCAATTTGCGATCGGCTCACCGTCGAGTTCAGCCGAAAAATCCGCCCCGCCGATGGCAAAGACAGCGTTCTTTTCAAAGACGATCTCTGCGGCGGGGAAGTGCATTTCTACGACCGCGTCATTCTCGTCATTACCGAGCAAAATGTTTATTAGGCGTGCGGCCGTCCGATCCATCACCCCGCCGGGATTGATACCCAGGCGTCGATATCCAACGCGACCGAGATCCTGTATGGTCGTCAACATGCCTGGTTTTTTGATTAGAATACTCATTTCGCAGCGACAAACATCACTTCGTCGCCGGGACGTAGATAGCATGGTTCCGTTGCACTTGGCGTGAACATTTCGACATCCGTACGCCCGATGATCTGCCAGCCGCCGGGTGACTCGAGCGAGTAAATGCCTGTTTGGCTACCAGCAATGCCGACGCTGCCTTTTGGCACGAGCGTTCGCGGCGTGTCCCGGCGCGGCGTTGCAATACGTTCGTCCACCTCGCCCATATATGAAAATCCCGGGAGAAATCCGAGCATGTAGACGCGGTACGTTTTGGCGAGAAATATCTCGAT
>JBGTII010000204.1:0-4308 GCA_041745735.1 Pyrinomonadaceae bacterium
GCCCCTTGCCCGCAATAATGACAACATCATCCGATTTTGCGGCAGCTATCGCCCGATAGATCGCTTCGCGACGGTCGGGGATCACTTCGTAAGTAGCCGTTTTTTCTTTCACGCCCACCTCGATCTCAGAGATTATCTTGAGCGGATCTTCGTTTCGCGGATTATCGGATGTGATAACGACGATATCGCTGTACTCACCAGCAGCTTCGCCCATCGGACGGCGTTTTGACCGGTCACGGTCGCCGCCGCAGCCGAAGACCGTGATGATCCGTCCCTCTGTAAGTTCACGAGCGGTTTTAAGAGTGTTCAGTAGCGCGTCGTCTGTATGGGCGTAATCGACCACAACCGCGAAATCTCCGTCGTGCGGCACGCGTTCAAAGCGTCCCGGAGCCCCGACGCAGGTTGAGAGGCCCTTAACGATAGCGTCGAGATCATAGCCAAGCTCCAATGCTGTTGCCGTCGCGGCGAGCATGTTGTAGACATGAGGCCGGCCGACAAGCGGGGAAGTGACCTCGACCTTGGTTGTGGGCGTTTTGAGGACAAACGACGTGCCTTTTATCAAAGAAACTTTGATATCAGTCGCGGACAAGTCGGCCTCACAGCGTTGCGAGAACGTCACCACTTTCTCGCCATCACCTCGCAATTCATCCGCCAGCTTGACGCCCCATTCGTCGTCGATATTGATGATGCTTGCTCCGGGGCGTTCGCCAAGCCGACCGTCGAAGAGCTTTTTCTTGGCATCGAAATAATTCTCCATCGTGACGTGGTGGTCGAGATGGTCTTGGGTAAGGTTTGTGAAGATCGCGATCTTAAACCGCAGCCAATCACAGCGATGCAGATCGATGGCCTGTGACGAAGCTTCCATCACGGCCACAGTGCATCCGGCATCGACCGCCTCACGCAAAAACCTGTTCGTATCGGACGCCTCGGGCGTTGTCCTAACCGCTTCTTCGCTCTTTTCGCCGATGCGGTATTCAACGGTCGTGAGCATTGCCGGACGCTGGCCGGCAGCCTCTGCGAGGGCAAAGCAAAGATAGGTTGTTGTCGTTTTACCGTTCGTGCCGGTAATTCCTACAAGATCTAGCTGATGCGACGGATCTCCGTTGATGACGGTCGCGGCTTTTGCGAGAGCTTCTCGTGCCTTTTCGACCTTGAGCCACGCTCCGGTAAAATCTGCGGGTGGATCGTATTCGGAGATAATTCCGGCCGCCCCGCGTCGCATTACGTCATCGACAAAACGGTGCCCGTCCATCGTCTCGCCTTTGATCGCGACAAAGAGCGTGCCTTCGCGAGCCTGACGCGAATCATGCGTTACATCTAACGCAACAGATGCTCCGTCGCCAAAAAGCTCGGCGTTAAGCTGCTCTGCGACGATCCGTGTTGTAAGTTTTGCTGTGCTCAAGATGGTCTGGTCCCCTATGAACGTGAATTATACGATAGCGGCAAAATTCCTGCGAACATCCCGCAGATGATTTCGTATAAACTGGCATAGTCGGAGGTAAAGCTATGAACATCATCAAACTCATTCTCGGTGCGATCGGACTCATTTTTGTCGGTATGCTGTTGTTGTGGGCACTCGGCTGGATCGGCACGCTGCTCTCGTGGGTATTTTGGCTCGGCCTGATCGGCGTGATCGGATACGGCGGATATCGGCTGTTTCAAAAGGTCGAAAACAAAGCTCTCGGCGGCGATCCGTACGGCGGCCTGGGCGGCGGCGACATAAATATGTCGTGGGACGAATACGACAAAAAGTATCTGCACAAATAGGCGGCTAGACAATAGGGGCAGGATTCGGTAGATTCTTAACTTGCCATTATGCCGAGGTGGCGAAATGGTATACGCACTAGTCTTAGGAACTAGCGTCGAAAGACATGCGAGTTCGAGTCTCGCCCTCGGCACCAAAATTAGTTGTCAGTGGCCGGTGGTCAGTTGTCGGTAAGACATCACCTCCGGCCATTGGCTTTTGTTGAATGCGGCGATTTATAATTGAATGAACATTGAGGATCGACTACCGACAACCGACTGATGAAAAGCGAAATAAAGGAAGTTTCACCTACTCAAAAAGAACTATCGATCGAGATCGACGCAGCCACGCTCAAAGCGGCGTATGGCCGCGTTAGTCAAAAATACGCAAAAGGCGCGAATGTTCCCGGCTTTCGCAAAGGCTATGCTCCGGTCGATATCATCCGGATGCGTTACAAAGAAGAGATCAAGGGCGATGTCCTGCAAGAAGTGATCCCGCAAGCTGTATCTGCCGCGATCACCGAACACGAACTCCATCCGCTCGCTGAGCCGCACCTGCATCTCGATGATCATGAAAATGTTGTCGTCAACGGCTCTGTTCCGCTGAAAGTACACGCTCACGTCGAGGTCATGCCCGAGATCCCTGAGCCGAAATACCAAGGCATCGCCGTCACCCGCCGCGTCAAACCGGTCGAGGAAAGCGAGATCGAGGACCTCATTGCCGAACGCCTACAGCGTGAAGCCGCTCTGATACCGGTCGAAGGCCGCAAATCAAAGCTTGGCGACACCGTCATCGCAGACCTCGAAGGCCGTTTTGACGACAACCCCGATGGCGATCCGATCAAGGCTGATGACCTAGAGGTCAAGCTTGGTGACGAGGTGATCGAACAGTCGTTCACCGAAAATCTCGTCGGCGTAAAAGAGGACGACGTCAAAGAATTTACCGTCTCGTATCCGGCGGAGTTTACATCTGAGGCACTCGCCGGAAAGACCGTCCATTACAAGGCTAAGGTCAAGTCGGTTGGTCGTACAGAAGTGCCAAAGCTCGATGATGCTTGGGCAAAGAGCCTCGACGAGGGCTACAAATCGCTGGCGGATCTTCGCAAACGTTTGCGTGCTGATCTCGAAAAACTTGCCGAAACCGATGCTGATGCCCGCCTTCGAAACAACGCCATCGCAAAGCTGATCGAAGAAAATGCCTTCGAGGTTCCCGGCGTTTTGATCGAAAATCAGGCACGCAATCTGCTCAATAATTTTGCTCAGGATATGCAGCAACGCGGGGTCGATCTAAATCAGGTCGAGGCTCAGTTTATCGAGATGGCGTACGGCAACATGAAACAGCAGGCCGAGCGTGACGTTCGCGGTGCGATGCTGCTTGACAAGGTCGCGGAGATGGCAAAGGTCGAGGTCGCTGACGCTGAGGTCGACGAAGAGATCGCCAAAATGGCCGAGTATTATCGTGCTTCGCCGGAAGAGATCCGCGATTCGCTTGAAAAACAGGGCGGCGGAGTCGATAACATCCGCAACAATCTAAAGACCCGCAAAGCCATCGAAGCCGTGATCGACAAAGCAAAGATCACAAAGGGCGAATGGGTCGATGAATCGCTGGCACAGCCCGAGGCTGAGGAAAAGCCAAAGAAAGCGGCAAAGAAAAAACCTGCTGCGAAAAAAGCAGCTAAGAGTTAGTGGACAGTGGGCAGTGGACGGTGGTCAGGAAAACCAACTGCTGACCACCGACCACGGTCCACCGACCACTGATTTAACGCTTGATTTTTATTTGAAAAGTTGTAAAATCGATTTCCGATATAGGCAATCGCCATATTTTCAACAACTTATCATCTTATAATTCAAGTATTGTCTAAAGTATTTAGGTAAGAGAGAAAAAAATATGTTAGTACCAATGGTTGTTGAGCAAACGTCGCGGGGCGAGCGGGCGTTCGACATTTATTCGAGGCTTCTCAAAGACAGCATTATCTTTATCGGCACGCCGATCGATGATCAGGTGGCAAATCTCATCGTCGCCCAGCTCCTGTTTCTCGAAGCCGAGGACCCCGAACGCGACATCAATCTTTACATCAACAGCCCCGGCGGTTCGATCACGGCCGGTATGGCGATATACGACACGATGCAGTTCATCAAAAACGACGTGACGACGATCTGCGTTGGCCAGTGTGCGTCGATGGGAGCCTTGCTGCTCTGTGCCGGTGCTCCGAAGAAAAGATTTTCGCTGCCAAATGCCCGCGTCCTTATCCATCAGCCGTCGGGCGGTGCTTCGGGACAGGCAACCGACGTTCGCCTGATGGCCGAAGAGATCATCCGTATGCGTACGCTGACCTCGACGATCATTGCCCATCACACGGGCCAAAACTTTGACCAAGTCGAACTCGACGTCGAACGCGACCGCATCCTAACGCCGATCCAGGCGAAAGAGTATGGTTTGATCGATGAAGTCATCGAGCATCGGGAGAAGTAGTTTGGAGCCCCGCCTTTAGGCGGCTGCTCTGACCGGAGGCCGGCTAAAGCAGGTACTCCAAACACAAGCCTATGTCTCAATTTCGTAACGCC
>JBGTII010000205.1:0-3293 GCA_041745735.1 Pyrinomonadaceae bacterium
GCTCAATTCGCACTGAGATCCGCCGGGACAAACGCTCATGGCTGCCAATTTCGGGCGAGATGCGTGCGGTCTTTAACATGCGGATAATGCCGTACGCCGTTGGTGTTATGGCGACGCTGGTAATGGCGTTCACGCTGCTGACGACGATGTTTATGGGTATTCGCGATCGCGGCGGCGTTACCGCATCAAATCCATCAGGCTCAGATACCGTAATGCTCGCGAGCAATCGCGGCCCGCTGCAGAAACAGTACCCCGATTCCCTTTCCGCTTCTGAATATGCCAAGACACGGCTCGATGTCTCAAGCGAATCGCCGAGCGTGAATCCGCAAGGGGCGTTGATAGCACTAACCAGATCGCTTGTTCGGGGTGATATGAAGGATGACGAAGTCGTCGTTGTAGCAGATGTTTTTGGCGACGGCCTCGCAAAGATCGCCGAGGTGATCGAGCCTTCGCGTGATAGCAAGGCAATCACGGAACTTCAAAAGGCGTTAGCGTCAGACCCGGCGTATTCGCCGTTTGTCGCAGCGAATCTTGATAAACGCTCCGACAGCGTCCGTGTCGTACTGAGATTTCAGAGCGTCGATGTCAGCACCGGAACGCGTCCTCGCAATCGTCGCTAATTACATCCTATCCAGTTCAGCCTTTACACGTGCCGCAAGTGCCGGATCGGCCTGCAGCAATTTGTTATACTGCGCGGTCGCGGCGGCTTTGTTTTTTACACGCGTATAGCAGATACCGAGATTGGCCATTGCTCGGGTAAATTTTGGGCTTAACGAGAGGCATTTCAGATACGCGGCGATCGCCTTATCAAACTGCCGGTCGGCAAAATACGCATTTCCCAATAGGTACCAGCCGTCTGAGTAGGCCGGGTTCTTTGTCGTGTAATCAAGCAAGCCGGTCACAGCACGGGCGTATGCCTTGGTCGCATCGGCTGACTTATTGGTCTGGACGTATGCATTTCCAAGGTAAAAGTAAGTCTCGCCGTCATTAGGAGCGACGCGCAACGCTCCATTGCAAGCTGTTATTGCAAGTTCAAAACTTTTCGTCTCATTATAGGCACGACAAAGGTTTGTGTATGCCATCGACTGATTTGGCAGGAGTTGAATAGCAGCTCTAGCGGCATCAATTGCCCGGCTTGGATCGCCGGCGAGGCTGTAATACCAGCTCAGGTCGGTAAAGAGATTGCCGTCATTCGGAAATAATTTTAAACCCTGTTTCGAAGTATTGATCGCATCGTTAAATCGGTTCTCGCTCCTGTAAAGCTCCGAAAGATTACGATAAGACTGCACCAGATCGGGCTTCGCGTTGATCGCTTTTTGATAAGCATCGATCGCCGGCCCGGTGTTTCTCATTCTCTGGTGAGCTTCGCCAAGCAGATAGTATGTCTCGCCGACAAAACGTGTACCGTTAGCGAGCGCTTTTCCAGCATTGTCGGACTGTGACTTTGGATCGCCGAGACCGAGATGTATCCGGGCGATATTGTAATAGATGTCACCATCCTTGGGCGCAAGCTGGGCTGCTTTGTTAAAACTGTCGAGAGCTGGCGAATAGGCATTGCGGCCCAGATTGATCTCACCCGATGATTTGAGCAATGTGAGGTCATTCGGTGTTAGAGCGAGGGCCTTGTTGACCTCGGCCAATGCCGCGTCGAAATTCTTGGTCTCGTAATAGATATACGTTCGGATCTTATAAATCTCTAGGGGCTTATAGCCTTGACTTAGCGCGGTGGCGAATGAATTTAGGGCATCAATGTTTTCCTGTAGGCTATAATGAGCGAAACCCTTTCGATAATGCGCCTGAGCATTTGTCGAGACAAGTGCGACCGATTGGCCGTATTTATCAACCGCCTCGCGATAATTCTTAGCGGAGAACGCTTTATCTGCCGCTTCGAGTAGTTTCTTTGCAGCGTCCTTGTCTTTACGGCTTTGGGCCACTGCTCCTGCTGACAGCAAGCCAAGCAAAAGAAACAAAATCGATATTTGACTAAACAGGTTACTTCTTTTCATTACATCATCTCTCCGTGCTACTGAACGATCGTCGTGCGGTCATCCCGACCTTTTGGTTTAGGCGGTGCCTTTGCACCTGGTGTCTTTGTCGTCTGGGCAGGCGGCGGATTCTTTGACACCGCGGGCGAATCGGGTTTTGTATCCGATGGGGTCGTCAAAACGACCTTGTTGGCGTTTGTGCCCGTGTTCGTATTGGTTTGGGTCACTTCCGTATTCGCATTTGAATTACCGTTACTCTCAACGACCACGCTCTCAGTCGGCGAAGGAGATGCGGTCGCCGTAGGTGTCGGACTCGCCTGAGCCTGTGATGGCAGATAGTAGTTGTTATATGCATACCAACCACCTCCGGCGGCGATAGCTGCGAGCAAGAGCAGTCCGATGAGTCCGCCTACTACTCGACCACCCTTCGATTTCTTTTGCGGCTGAGGCGAAACAGCGTGAGCCGCCGTAGCACCTGCCGCCGCAGCCATCGCAGCCGGAGCTTCGGCGGTCGGTCTCGGTGCATTTACAACTGTTTCTATCTCGATCTCCGGTTCCGGTTCCGGTTCCGGCGCCGCTTCGATTACCGGGGCCTCAAAGATCTGTGTGTGAATGTCAGATTGTTTGAGAGCCTCGGCGGGCGCAACCTCGCCTATTGGAATCGTCTCTTCCACATTAATATGATCACCGATCGGGATGGTTGCTTCTGCTTTCAGATCCTCGATGATATTTGCCGGCTCCACCGCGATCACCGGAATATGTTCGGTCTCTTGCCCGGACATTATCGGAGCTTCGGTGGCGGGGGCTTCGGTAATGACCTTGGTCGTGGCTTCGTTCCCCATCAACATAGTCGACGCGCCATCCGCATTTGACGGCTTTTCAGCACCGCCTTGGCGGTTAAATCCACGACGGAGCTCTTTTTGCATGTCAGCGGCCCGGACATACCGGTCGTCCTGACGAACGGCCATTCCTTTCAGTACAACGTCGGATACTGCCTTGTTGACCTCGGGGTTAATCTCGGACGGCGGCTTGACCGGGTCCGGCAGGCCTCCGAGCATTGCATCCGCTCGCGTTAACGAATCGGCAGGGATCGTATTTGTAAGCAACTGATATAACGTGGCCGACAGCGAATAGATATCGCTGCGGGCATCGGTCCCCGTGCCGCGCACCTGCTCCATCGACGCAAAATACGGCGAATAGCCGACGACGCTGCCCGTGCCAAGCGACGCTGACTCAGATTTAGTGTCAAAATCTTTTGACAGGCCAAAATCTAATAGCACGATGTGATTGTCATCCGTCAGTTTTAAA
>JBGTII010000206.1:0-47669 GCA_041745735.1 Pyrinomonadaceae bacterium
CTCAGTCGAAAGTTTTGCCAGCTCAGCTTCGTCCTCAAACGGGCGTACGGCCTCAAGCGATTCTTTATAGCGTCCGGTGGTCTCGAGCGTAAATGCGAGCAGCCGTTTGAGGTTGGCAAAATTATCCGGCGTGTGGTCAAAGCCCTCGATCGTCTGCACGAGGATCTCTTCGGCTTCGGCCGAGTGGCCCTCGCGCAGTTTTTGCCCGACGCTGGCAAACAGCGTGTCGAGACTGCGCGGATCTAAGGCACGCACGGCTTTCGCTCCGCGGGCACTATCCGATCCTGACAACCTGTCCGTTGTGGCTTTGTCCTTTTTCATTTTCCGGTACCAAACAAAACGACCAATCGCTGCCGGATTTCAGATCACGGCGACGCAAAATTCGTTTGATTGCATACTAAGTAAACAGCGCAAGAGAAATTTAACAAAAACCGCCTGGGAAGTCTATACTTTTATTCATGCCTGAGTTTCCGGACAATGAGAATGGCGGCGTTGACGTGCTGCCGGAGCGAAAGACCAAGCTCGAAAAGCCAAAGCTTTTTAAGGTTTTGCTCCACAACGACGATTTCACCACGATGGAATTTGTCGTATTTGTGCTGCAATACGTTTTTTCGCGCTCCGACGCCGAATCTTTTACGATCATGCTAAAGGTACACAACGAGGGCGTCGGCATCGCCGGCATCTACCCATACGAGATCGCGACAATGAAATCGGAAAAGGCGATGAACTTAGCGATAGCCCGCGAATATCCGCTGTTGTGCACGGTCGAGGAGGAGTAGAATGAGTCCGACAGTTCTTCGAAGTGGTCCGTACCGGTTCTTTTTCTACAGCAATGAGGGAAGGGAGCCGCCCCACATTCATATCAAAGGTTCTGGGGCGGAAGCAAAATTTTGGCTAGATCCGCTCGGTTTAGCTTATAATTACGGATACGGCGGCAACGAGCTCAGGCGCATCGAACGCCTCGTTGCTGACAACAGACTGCTGTTTTTGGAGGCGTGGAATGAGTATGCTAGTCGCAAATAGAGAAACGATCACAGGTGTTTACGTGCCCACGTCCGCAGTTGCCACATCGGTGGAGTTTGTCGATGAAATGATGAACGTCACATTGGCTGACGGGCGGATCATCGGAGTACCCATTGTCTGGTTCGCTACTCTGCGTAACGCTACCCGTGAAGAGCTTGAAAATTTTGAAATAAGTCCAGCGGGTATTGGTATTCATTGGCCGGATCTGGACGAAGACCTCTCGGTTGCGGGACTTATGGCAGGTGTCGATCTAACCGCAGCTTGAAGCTGTGTGATAAAATTATTAAGTTATGAAGGCTTGTCCGATAATTAGCATTATAACCCACGGGGACTTTGCTCAATAGAGCGAGCCAGAGCTAGAGCTTTGCTTAAGAGTCCCAAGCCGCACAAAAAGGCTTGGGGCTTTTTTAATTAGGGATTTTTGAATCCGCAAGTGTTAAACTTTCAATTTTTATGGCTGAAGAGTTAGATCTTAAGAAAACAGTGAACCTGCCCCGGACCGATTTTTCGCAAAAAGCGAATCTTGGGCAGATGGAGCCTGCGCGTTTGAAAAAATGGCAGGCGATGGGGCTTTACGATCAGGTGTTAAAGGCACGTGAGGGGCGTGAGAAATTTATCCTCCACGACGGCCCGCCGTATGCCAATGCTGACATTCACATCGGCACCGCGCTCAATAAGATACTCAAAGATTTTGTCGTCAAAACGCGCTCGATGATGGGTTTTGAGGCGCCGTATGTGCCGGGTTATGACTGTCACGGGTTGCCGATCGAAACCATTGTTGAGAAGAAGCTGGCGGATAAAGGAAAGAATAAGAACGACATACCTGTCGCGTCGTTTCGTCGTATCTGCCGCGAGCACGCCTCGACGGCGATGAACGGCCAGTCGCGCGACTTTCAGCGGCTCGGCATACTTGGCGAATGGCAGACGCCGTATTTGACGATGTCGGCGGAGTACGAATCATCGACCGCGCGGCTTTTTGGCAAATTTCTTGAACGCGGGTTTGTTTACAAAGGCCTGCGTCCCGTCTATTGGTGCATACACGACCAGACGGCGCTCGCCGAGGCCGAGGTCGAGTACCGCGAACACACCTCACCGTCGGTTTATGTAAAATTTCCGCTCAAGACCGACCCGGCGGAGATCGACGTCGCACTTGCGGGCAAGAATGTTTTTGTCGTCATCTGGACGACCACGCCGTGGACACTGCCGGCTAATCTTGGCATCACGGTTCACCCTGATTTTGATTATTCGGCGATCGAGGTTTCGGATGCCGAGGTTTTTATCGTTGCTTCAGAACTTGCGAAAGCATTCTCAGAAACGTGCGGCTTTGCCGAGTACGAAGAGATCGCCAAATTCAAAGGCTCAAAGCTTGACCGTATGGAGGCAAAACACGCCTGGCTTGATCGGACTTCGCTGATAATGAACGCTGACCACGTCACACTGGGCGAGGCCGATGCGGAGGTTGAACTCGATGCAAGGCACGAGAACAAGGCGGCCGGGAAATCAGGCACGGGCTGCGTTCATACGGCTCCGGGCCACGGTGCGGACGACTTTGCGGTCGGTAAAAAATACGGGCTTGAGGTTTACGCTCCGGTCGATGCGGCGGGTAAATTCATCGCCGAGGTCGATCATTTTGCGGGTCTCAGCGTGTTCGAAGCAAACCCCAAGATCGTGGAATTTTAAAGCGAAAGCGGCGCACTGCTCAGCGTCGAAAAATACGATCACCGCTACCCGCATTGCTGGCGGTGTAAGAATCCTGTGATTTTTCGGGCGACGCCCCAGTGGTTTGTTTCGATGGACGAGGCGCCGGATGGAACATCTCTACGAGATCGTGCTTTGGACGAGATCGCGAAAGTAAAATGGCACCCTGAGTGGGGCGAGAGCCGTTTGGGCAATATGTTCAAGGGACGTCCCGACTGGTGCGTCTCGCGACAGCGTTCGTGGGGCGTGCCGATACCGGTTTTTTAGTGTCAATCCTGCGAAGAAGCAGTCGCCGATCCTAAGATCATCGACCACGTAGCGGATATCTTTGCTGCCGAGACTGCCGACGCATGGTACGCACGGCCCGAGCACGAACTGCTGCCCGAGGGCTACAAATGCCTGAAATGTGAAAGCTCCGATTTTAGAAAAGAGACTGATATTCTCGATGTTTGGTTCGATTCGGGGTCAAGCTGCGTCGCGGTGCTTGAGACGCGCGGCGAGACGTTAAGATTCCCGGCGGACGTATATCTTGAGGGCGGCGACCAGTATCGCGGTTGGTTTAATTCATCCTTGAGTTGCGGGATTGCGGCACATGATCACGCCCCGTACAAACAGATCATCACGCACGGCTGGGTCGTCGACGGCGAGGGTCGAAAACAGAGCAAATCGATCG
This sequence comes from Pyrinomonadaceae bacterium, assembly GCA_041745735.1. Lineage (GTDB taxonomy): Bacteria > Acidobacteriota > Blastocatellia > Pyrinomonadales > Pyrinomonadaceae > OLB17. The sequence goes on from JBGTII010000206.1 coordinate 3,395, forward strand.
GCAACGTGACTGCACCCAAAGAGATCATCGACGGGTCGGGAGCCGATGTGCTGCGTTTGTGGGCAGCGGCGGTCGATTATACCGAGGACGTAAGGTGTTCGGAAGAGATCCTCAGCCGCGTGGTCGATGCTTATCGCAAATTTCGGAACACTTTACGATATGCGCTCGGCAATCTTGTCGGATTTGATCCGCTCAAAGATTCCGTGTCGGTCAACCACATGGAAGAGATCGACGTCTGGGCGCTCGCGGGGCTTACCGAGGTCACGGAAAAAGTTCTCGCGGCGTACCAGGCGTATGATTTTCAGGCAGCCTATAACGCGATCTACGGTTTTTGCACGATCAACCTGTCGGCGAGGTATTTCGACATTATAAAAGATCGGCTCTACATCCGTGAACCAAAATCTGAGGCGAGACGCTCGGCTCAAACGGCGCTCTATCAGATCACAGATACGCTATGTCGTCTGATGTCGCCGATCCTTGCTTTTACGTCGGACGAGGCTTGGGAAAATCTGCCGGGGCAAAAGCTCGCATCCGTCCATCTCGCTGAGTTTCCGAAGGTCGCCGACGCTGACAATTCCGGACTTGCGGCCAAGTGGGAACGTATTTTTGAGATCCGCGATGAGGTGTTAAAGGCTCTCGAAACATCCCGTAACGATAAGCAGATCGGCTCGTCACTTGAAGCAAAAGTGGTTCTGACGACTGATGCAGAGACCACGCGTCTGCTGCTAGATTATTACGACCAACTGCGGTATATCTTTATTGTTTCGCAGGTCGAGGTGCATGAGGGCGACGGTTTTGCAGTCGTGATCACGCACGCTGACGGCGAGAAATGCGAGAGGTGTTGGAATTATTCGACTCGTGTCGGTGAATTTACAAAATACCCGACCGTTTGCGAGCGATGTGCGGAGGCTCTCGACGAAATAATTTAGAGGTGAGATATGTTGAATAGAACTTTTTTGTTAGTGGCTGCGATGCTTGTTCTAACGGGCTCAGCTCTTGCCCAAGGAGTTTATACTCCGGAAAAAGGCTCGCCCGAGCGAAAGGCGATCCTCGACGCGCTTCGTATCCCGGTAGAAAAAGAATTGAAGCAGCAGATCGTGTTTGTCGCCGATAATTTTAACGTCAAGGGCAATTGGGCATTTATCGGGGGCGATCCGCAAAGCCAGGACGGCGGAAAGCCAAACTACCGAGGCACGCCGTACCAAGAGGCAATTGAAGATGAAATATTCGACAATAATTTCTTTGCTTTGCTCAAAAAAACCGGCGGCAAGTGGAAGGTCGTTACATACGCCATCGGGTGTACAGATGTCTGCTATTCCGATTGGTGGAGCCGCTACAAAGCCCCAAAGACTATTTTTCCGTATACTGAATAGCGAACACTTTGTTGCGGGCGAACGTATTATCGACTGAGTAACGATCATTTAAATTTAGGAGATTCGATATTTATGAAGTACAAGTTTGCCATCGGATTCGCGTTTCTAATGTTTGCCGTTACAGGAAACATATTTGCGCAGGTAACCGAAAAGGACGCAGTTCGCATTCCGCTCGAAAACTATCTAAAGGGTCACGCGACCGGTGACGGCGAGTACATGAAAAAGGCCTTTCACACCGAGGGCAACCTGACATTTATTCGTGAGGGCAAATTTACTACGCGGTCGTTTGCCGATTACATCGCCGGATTTACAGGCAAACCGCCGGCTGATGAGGCGCAGCGAAAACGTACGATCGAGAGCGTCGATATCGCCGGAAACGCGGCCGTTGCAAAGATCATCCTGGATTACCCGACCGTAAAATTTGTCGATTATATGTCGCTGCTCAAGATCAACGGCGAATGGAAGATCATAAATAAATCGTTTTACGCCGAGCCAAAACCAGCACCCGCCGAGGCGAAAAAACCGTAAATGAACAAACGCGACTTTTTTTGGAAACTGGGCTATCTCGCGATCGCGGGCGGCGTCTTTATGGTCGATCAGACGACCAAGGCATGGGCGACGCGAGAACTACGTTCGAGCGGCGACAGATCGGTGATCGAAGGGTTCCTCAATTTTGCGTATGCGCAGAATACGGGTGTCGCGTTTTCGATGCTTGATAATCAGGGCGATGCCGGACGTTGGGGATTGTCGGCGATCGCTTTTGTTGCGGCGGCACTCGTGCTCTTTTTCTTTTGGCGAACCCCGCGAAGCGATGACCGCATCCTCGGCGCATTAGCATTATTGCTCGCGGGCATTGTCGGCAATGTCACCGACCGGATGCGGCTCGGGTTTGTCGTAGATTTTATCGATGTGCAGTTTGGCTCATGGCATTATCCAACATTTAACGTCGCCGATGCCGCCATCTGTGTCGGGGCAGGGCTGCTGCTGATCGATATGTTTTTGAGTAAGAAAAAGGTAATCGAGGAGAAAAACGAGCCTTTGACGACCAACACCAGCGATGTATCCTGAGCTAACCCGAATCTTCGATTTCCCTATCACGACCTACGGCATTTATATGGCGTTGGGGATGCTGGTTGGGCTGTTTGCGGCATCGCGTCTGGGTGCTCGTGATGGCATACCGCGCGAACGCATCTACGATCTAGGCCTGTGGGTGCTGGTCGGCGGGCTTATCGGGTCAAAGCTTTTGATGATCCTCGTCGAGCCTGGCGTCGAGATATTTACGCTCGATTTTCTGCGGTCCGGCGGAGTGTTTTATGGCGGTTTGATCGGTGGATTTTTGGCGGTCGCTGTATTGGTTCGGCTTTACAGATTACCGTTTTGGAAAGTTGCCGATGCATTTGCTCCCGGCGTTGCTCTCGGACAGGCGTTTGGCCGGCAAGGTTGTTTTGCTGCCGGCTGCTGCTGGGGCAAGCCGACCGATCTGCCGTGGGGCGTGCATTTCACCACGCTCGGGCACGAATACACTGGCGTGCCGATCTATACCGCCGACGGCGGTGACCTGCACCTGCACCCGACGCAGATGTACGAGTCCTTGCTGATGCTCGCGATCTTTGGCCTGCTGATCTATCTGCACCGGCACAAGAAATTTGACGGCCAGATCCTCGTTATTTACGGGGTCATCTATTCGATACTGCGGTTTTCGATAGAGTTTATCCGCGACGATCCGCGGGGCGACCTGCTTGGGTTTACGTCAGCGACCGGGCTCTCGACTTCACAGGGCGTGAGCTTGATCGTTGCGTTAACGTCCATAATTTTTCTTATCTGGCGGCTGAAAAAGGCCCGGAATACCGTACCCGCTCCCCAAACCACAGAGTGACCGAAGAAACCCTAGCTTTAACTTTCACAACAAATGCAGACGACACTGGCATGCGTCTCGACGCCTATCTTGCCGACGCGATCGAAGGTTGGTCGCGTTCAAGGCTGCAGCGGCTGATCGAAAATGAGGACGTGCTCGTCAATGAAAAGCCTGTGAAACCGTCATACAAACTGCACGCAAATGATGAGATCGAGGTCGATCTGGTCGAGGCCCAAGCCGCCCGTTTTGAGCCGGAAAACATTCCGCTCGATATCGTTTTCGAAGACGAATTTCTCGCCGTCATCAATAAACCCGCCGGTATGGTCGTCCACCCCGGTGCTGGTGTGCAGTCCGGGACGCTGGCAAATGCGATCGCGTATCATTTTGAATTTGAGCAGACAGCGGCCAAAGATGACCGTTCGGAACTGCGTATCGGTATCGTCCATCGTCTCGACAAAGACACATCCGGGCTGATCGTCGTCGCAAAAAATGATGAGATACACGAGGCTTTGTCTGAGCAGTTTCGCTCCCGCGAGGTCTATAAATCTTACGTCGCACTGGTGCACGGTTCGCCCGACCAGAATATGGGCAAGATCGAAGCACCGATCGGCCGTAACAAACACAACCGCCTCAGGATGAAGGTCGCGACGCATGGCCGGTCGGCGTTGAGTCTGTGGAAAGTGCGGACACGCTACGCCAAATTTACGCTGCTCGATGTCGAGATCAAAACCGGCCGCACACACCAGATCCGCGTCCACACGGCGTTTATCAATCACCCGGTCGTCGGCGACGAGATCTATAACGAGGGTCGCGACAACACGGTCGCCGACACCAACACCCGCAACGCCATCGCCTCAATGCCGCGATTTTTTCTCCACGCCGAACGCCTGTCATTTACCCATCCGAAAACTCAGGAAAGGCTCGAATTTACCCAGCCTCTGCCGCCGGAATTGACCGGTTTCCTCGAACTCTTGTAAGTTGCATCCGACCAATCCGCGTAGCGGATGCTAGCATAAAGCCACGGGCGCAAGCCCGTGGGTAAGGTTGGATTGACGCCTAGCTGGCGAAGCCAGCGATAAAGCACAATGGTTTTCCGCTGTCGCCCGCATTCGCGGGCTTTGCACGTTGTGGTGTCGACCAGCCCCGGGCTCACGCCCGGGGCTTTATGCGACCGCCATCTTCGATGGCTAAATTTCTCGACGGATGGAAACAGTTTTCAGATTTGCTATGATTGTGGCGAAGTTTCTAAATTAGTGGTCCGGTCCGGACCAAGGTGGACCAAAATGATCAAACACACTTTACGGGCCATTGGTTTCTGCTTGTTTATTTCTCTTAACGTTGCCGCGCAGATCCGGGATTTCACTAAATGGGTTAACCCTTTTATTGGTACGGGTGGGCATGGGCATACGTTTCCGGGGGCGACGATGCCTTTTGGGATGGTGCAGCTATCGCCCGACACGCGTATCGATAACTGGGACGGCAGTTCGGGCTACCACTACTCCGACGACACGATATTTGGCTTTTCGCACACGCATCTGTCGGGGACGGGAATTCCGGACGGGGCTGATATTTTGTTCATGCCGACTGTTGGGGAATACAAGTATTCTTCGCCGAACACGATCAAGGATTTCGACGGTTTCCCTTCGACGTTTTCACATTCAACGGAGAAAGCAGAACCCGGTTACTACTCGGTCAGAATCAATGACAATAAGATCCTCGCTGAGTTGACAGCAACACCGCGAGTCGGCTTGCATCGCTATACGTTTCCCGCATCCACCGCAGCAGGAGTATCTCTGAACGTCAAGTGGCGGGATAAACTGCTTGATGCCGAAGTTCGGGTTGTAGGAAAGAATCGTGTAGAAGGCTATAGGCGTTCTTCATCTTGGGCAAAAGATCAAACCGTTTATTTTGTGGCGGAGTTTTCAAAACCTTTTCGCGAAGTTGCGTATTTTTCGTTCGGTAAGAAACTCGAAACTCGAAACGCATTTCTTCGTTTCGACACGGTCGCTGAGGAACAAGTACTTCTTAAAGTTGCGATTTCACACGTCTCGATCGAAGGTGCCCGCAAAAACCTCGCGGCCGAGCTGCCCGGTTGGGATTTTGATAAGGTACGGGCGGATGCAAAAGCGGCTTGGAATAAGGAGCTATCGAAGATAGAAGTTTCCGGCGGGTCCGATGCTCAGACGACCAATTTTTACACGGCTCTGTATCACACGTTGATCCAGCCGAATGTGTTTAATGATGTGGATGGGCGGTATCGGGGGATGGATGGGAAGACGCACTCTGTGCGGAGTGGGGGAGTAGAGGAGGAGGGGAGTAGGGGAGCCAATCTCAAATCTGAAATCGCAAATCGCAAATCTGAACACTACACCGTTTTCTCCCTCTGGGACACGTTTCGGGCGGCGCATCCGCTTTATACGATCATTGACCAGAAACGGACGGTTGATTTTATCAATACATTTATCCGCCAGTACGAACAGGGCGGGCGGCTGCCGGTTTGGGAATTGTGGGGCAACGAGACTGATTGCATGATCGGCTATCACGCCGTGTCGGTCATCGCCGACGCGATGGCAAAGGGCATTAAGGGTTTTGATTACGAAAAAGCATACGCGGCAGCAAAGCACTCCGCCGACCTAGACCATTTTGGCCTCGCCGCCTACAAAAAACGCGGCTACATCTCGATGGAGGACGAGAACGAATCCGTCTCACGAACGCTCGAGTATGCGTATGATGACTGGTGTATAGCGCAAATGGCTAACATTTTGAGACAAAGCGAAGTCTCAAAACCCCCAAAGCCGAAACCGGGTGAGTGGGTAAGATTTCGTGGCGGTCGAGATATTAGGTTCTGGTCCGACTCTACAGATTTCCTGAAACGATCGCGTAACTTCGAAAATCTCTTTGACATCAAAACCGGCTTTTTCCGCCCAAAGAAAAACGGCGGTTTTGTCGAGCCTTTTGCCCCTAACGAAGTGACGTTTGGATTTACCGAGGGTAATTCGTGGCAGTATTCGTTTTTTGTTCCGCATGACGTCACGCGGTTAACGGAGTTAATGGGCGGCCGCGAAAAGTTTGTCGCAAAGCTCGACGAGCTTTTTACGACGACGCAAAAACTCGCGGGCCGCGAACAGGCTGACCTGACGGGGCTGATCGGGCAATATGCTCACGGCAATGAGCCTTCGCATCATATAGCTTATTTGTATAACTACGCCCACCAGCCGTGGAAAACACAAAAGCTCGTCCGTCAGATAATGGACGATTTTTACAAGCCGACGCCTGATGGATTGATCGGCAACGAAGACTGCGGCCAGATGTCGGCGTGGTACATATTGTCTGCGTCCGGGTTTTATCCGGTCGCTCCGGGCGATGGTGTGTACGCTTTTGGCACGCCGCTTTTCCCCGAGATGACATATCGGCTTGAGAACGGCAAGACGTTCACCGTCAGGGCAAAGAACGTCTCATCCACGAACAAATACATCCTCAACGCCAAGCTCAATGGAGCGCCATACAAAAAATCATTCATCACCCACGAAGACCTGATGCGCGGAGGCGTGCTCGAATTTGCGATGATCGACCAACCGGTGACGACAGCGTTCACTGAGTTTCCGATGTCATCAATGAACGTCCCGTTCGCATCGGTGCCGGTGATCGATGGCGCGCGGGCTTTTTCGGGCGACACGACCGTGACGATAAATACCATCACCTCCGGCGCCAAAATACTCTACGGAACTGACCGAACCGATCCGCCGTGGAGGCCGTACACAGGTCCGATCACTGTCAGCTCGACGACGACGATCTACGCAAAAACCGTAAACGCCGCAGGCGTCGAGAGTCCGGTCACAGAGGCTACTTTTGTCAAACAACCAAACGACTGGACGGTCAAGATCATCTCTCCGTACAGCACTCAATACACGGGCGGCGGCGACAATGCGATCGTCGACGGCATCAGGGGTACGACAAATTTTGCGAGCGGTGAGTGGCAGGGTGTGCAGGGGAAAACGTACGAAGCCATCATCGATCTGCAGCGGGAGACCGAGATAAAAGAAGTCGGGGCAAGCTTTTTACAGGTCGCCGGGCCGTGGATCTGGATGCCGGTGAATATGAAATTTGAAATTTCAAATAACGGGACAGATTGGACGCAGGTTGCTGATATCAAGACCAATATTTCACAAACCGAAATGACGCCGACGATCAAAGAATTTCGCCAAGCCATAACCCCGACAAAGGCTCGATATATTTGGCTGCGTGCGTACAATTTTGGCAAGATCCCTGCGTGGCATCCCGGTGCGGGCGGTGACCCTTGGATATTCATTGATGAAATAATTATTAAGTGATGTATAGGTATTGCCGTTGGCTTCAGCCAACGGTCGGGTTCGGGATTGTGTTCGGGCTTTAGCCCCAACATTGGGTTGGGCTAAAGCCCGGAACGATTTGAGCCTGCCCCCGTTGCCTAAAGGCAACGGCAATAACGAAATCTTTAACGGCCATTTTGGGTTTTGAGACGTCTAAGTCTGTAGGTGAGGATTGGCATATTATTATGGACAGACGATATTTTTTGAAAACGAGCGGGATAGGATTGGCGAGCTTTGGGTTGATGGCAATGGCGCCGGATTTTTTGCATCAATTTGCCGCTGCTCAGACGGCCGCGAAAGGCTACGGCAAGAAAAAGGTTCTGGTCACGATATTCCAGCGCGGAGCGGTCGATGGCCTTAATATGGTCGTGCCGCACGGCGAGGGCGACTACTATAACGTCCGCCGGAGCATCGCGATACCGCAGCCGGGAAAGGCTAACGGTGCCGTTGATCTCGACGGGTTTTTTGGCCTGCACCCGAGCATGAAGCCGCTTGAGGGATTTTGGAAAGATAAAAAGCTGGCCGTTGTCACCGCCGCCGGTTCGCCTGACAATACGCGTTCGCATTTCGATGCTCAGGACTATATGGAATCGGGCACGCCCGGGTACAAAGGCACAAAGGACGGCTGGCTCAATCGCGTGCTGCAGGCAAGCGCAGGCAAGGACGATTCGCCGTTTCGCTCGGTGTCGATGACGCAGCAATTGCCGCGTTCGCTCTATGGACGTGCCCCGTCGGTCGCGATGACCAACCTTGCGGATTTTGCCATCAAGGCGGGCATCTACTCAAGCAATATGAAGGGCGGTTTTGAGGGATTGTATGAGCAGAATGCCAAGGATTCGCTTGGCGAGACCGGCAAGGAAACTTTTGAAGCGGTCAACTATCTTAAACAGGCAAACCCGGCCCAGTATAAACCCGAAAACGGAGCGGTGTATCCGGCATCGGCACTGGGACGCTCGCTCTCGCAGATCGCTCAGTTGATCAAAGCCGGAGTGGGCCTTGAGGTCGCTTTTGCCGAAATGGGCGGCTGGGATACTCATACAAATCAGGGCCTCGGCAATAACCCTTCGCAGGGTCAGCTCGCCAATCTACTCCGCGATTTTGCCGGTGCGATCGCTGCATTCGGCACCGATCTGGGCAAGCGTATGGACGATGTCGTCGTCATCACAATGAGCGAATTTGGCCGCACGGTGCGCGAAAACGGCAGCCGCGGCACAGATCACGGTCACGCAAACTCGATGCTGATCCTCGGCAACTCTGTGAAAGGCGGCAAGGTGTATGGTGATTTCCGCGGGCTAAAGAGCGACAAACTATACGAAGGCCGCGATCTCGATGTCACCACCGATTTCCGGGATGTCTTCGCCGAAGCCGCCCAAAAACACATGGGCACGAAGGACCTCAGTAAGCTGTTTCCGAATTATTCGGTAGCGAAAGAGAAGTTTCGCGGGTATTTAAGCTAAATGAATCAGGATTCTATGAGTTCCTTGATTCGTGGCAAGGTATATTTTAATTCTGGATCGACGTCCGGTTCGTCATCTGAATGGTAATATTCGCCTGAGTCAAAGGCGTCATATATCTGTAACGCTAAATCGGGCATTTCTCCGGGAGCCGTATCTGAAACATACGAGATAGCATAAAGCCAGTTCAGGGCAATATCAGCTTCGGTAAATGACAGATCCCCTTTCAGATAACGCTTAGCGGCTCGTTCTGCAAAACTTAAGCAAAATTCAGTGTGAGAATCAGGCGGTAGCATACCCGTCGCCGGAATTACTTCATCGGTGTTCGAAGTAAGGGAACACTGTTGAATAATCGCGTCAATATCGGCTTCGTCCATTTACTTTCCTAGGCAGCATTTAATTCAAGCTTACCGATCTTATCCAGCTTTACACTTCGTTTTGCGTGCCAGAGATCGTAGTTGGATTGCATTGCAAGCCAGCTTTCCGGCGAACGGCCAAGCGCCTTAGAGAGGCGCAAAGCCATCGTCGGGCTGATGCCGCTCGTTGCATTCAAAATACGACTAAGTGTCGATGGCGATACGCCGAGCGATGCCGCGAGTTCGCGCCCGCTGAGATGATTGGGCTCAAGATAGACTTGAGTTATAAATTCCCCCGGGTGGGGCGGGTTGTGCATAGGCATTAGTGATAATCCTCGTAATCTGGGACAAGATGAACGCCGCTGTGTATTAAGCATGCGGCGTTCGATCAAACGCTACTTTTTTAGATCCATCGTACACGGCCTTAGTTCGACGACCGCATCGTTCTCGGCGGACACGATCTTGCCCTTGACCGCCAGACCCTCGCCTTTTCCGGCAAGACCTTTGAATGAGGCGGAATCCTTTTCCTCGATAATGCAACGAACAAGGTGGTACGAGGTTCCAAAGATAGGGATGTCCTCAGTTCCCTGTGTGTTGTTCTTGTAATCAAACGTGGGCATGCTACCGGTGAATGTTCCTGCGACAACGATCTCTTTACCGGCGTATTTCTTATGAAACTCAGCCTTGGATTTTTCGCGTTCAGCATATAGGTCGTCAACTTTCATCACGGGTGTTGCGGTATTGCACGCTACGATAGCAACGGCTGCGCACAGCAACACGATCGGTCGCTTCATAATTATTCTCCTTGGGGTAATTTTGGCTATTATACACGACGCGTGCGAAACAGCAATCGATGATCTTCCGGCGTTTGAAATTACGGCTGGCGTCGGGCTCTGAAGGCCGCATTGCTTAGCACTCCAAGAGCGGCCCGCGTCTCTGCCTTTCTACTCCATGCTTCGTAGACGCAATCGTAACGCCTGTAGTTTGATAAACCCTTCGGCGTCGTGTTGGTCGTAGGCGCCGGCGTCGTCTTCGAATGTGACGACGCGCGTCCGGTAGAGCGAGTTGGGCGAGCGGCGGCCAGTGATGGTGACGTTGCCTTTGTAAAGTTTTACGCGGACATCGCCGTTAACGACCTCTTGGGTCTGATCGACCATCGATTTTAGGATCTCGAATTCGGGTGCGAACCAGAATCCGTAATACACCGATTCGGCGAATTTTGTGCCGAGGCTGTCTCGAAGCCGTGTGACCTCGCGATCCATGGTGATCGATTCGAGCGCGCGGTGGGCGGCTTGCAGGATAGTGACACCGGGCGTCTCGTACACCCCGCGTGATTTCATACCGACAAAGCGGTTTTCGACCAGATCGACACGGCCGATGCCGTGTTCGCCGCCGAGATAATTTAGATGCGTGAGCAGATCGACCGCACCGTGCGTGATGCCGTTGATAGCGATAGGCTCACCCTTTTCAAAGGTAATGGTGATCTCTTCGGCAGTGTCGGACGCAGTTTCCAGCGATTTTGAAAGCAAGAAAATATCGTCCGGCGGAGCGGCCCAAGGGTCTTCTAAAATGCCGCCTTCATAGCTGATATGCATCAGATTGCGATCCATCGAATATGGTTTTGCGGTCGTCGCGGTGACGGGGATGCCGTGCTGAGTGCAATACGCGATCAGATCGGCACGGCCCTTAAATTCCCACTCGCGCCAAGGTGCGACGACCTTGATGTCCGGCTGCAAGGCGTAATATGTCAGCTCAAAACGCACCTGATCATTGCCTTTGCCGGTCGCTCCGTGAGCGACGGCGTCGGCACCTTCCATCTGAGCGATCTCGATCTGGCGTTTAGCGATGACCGGTCTTGCCAAGGACGTTCCAAGCAGATAAACACCCTCGTACAGGGCATTTGCCTTGACGGCCATCCAGACAAAATCTTTGACAAACTCTTCGCGAAGGTCCTCGACGTAAAGCTTTGACGCACCGGTTGCAAGCGCTTTTGCCTCGAGGCCGTCCATTTCCTCGCCCTGACCGACATCTGCACAATAGCAGACGACCTCGCAGCCGTACGTTTCTTTGATCCACAGCAGCATCGCGGATGTGTCGAGCCCGCCGGAATAGGCGAGGACTACTTTGTTTATCTTTTTGGTCATTGGTATACAATTATACTCGCGCGAGAATACAAATGACTAAATCAGGCCAACTTTGGGGCGGGCGGTTTACCGAGGGCCCGGACGATACCTTTGCCGAGTTAAACGATTCGCTGCGGTTTGACCGGCGGTTGTTTTCGGCAGATGTGCATTGCAGCATTGCTCACGCGAATGGCCTATATCATGCCGGTGTGATCACGTGGAAAGAAAACCGTGCGATCGTCGAGGGATTGCAGGCATTACTGGATGAGGCATCGACAGACGAACTGTGGGACGGTGCGGATGCTGAGGACGTACACTCTTTTATTGAGCAAAAACTGATCGAAATGATCGGCGATGTCGGCCGCAAACTCCACACCGGTCGCAGCCGCAATGATCAAGTAGCAACCGCACTCCGTTTTTGGATGATGCATGAGATCGATTCGCTCGACCTCTTGATACGCGGCGTACAATCAGCACTAGTGGGTTTTGCCGAACGGCACCCATCCGCAGTAATTCCCGGTTATACCCATCTGCAGCGGGCACAGCCGGTGCTTTTCACACATTGGTGCCTGGCATATTTTGAGATGCTCAAGCGCGACCGCGACCGGTTAGCAGACGCCCGGAGGCGAACAATGGTGATGCCGCTTGGCTCAGGAGCGCTAGCGGGTACGGGTTTCGAGATCGACCGACTCATGGTCGGCGGCGAGATAGGTTTTGCCGCCATCTCAAGCAACAGTCTTGACGCGGTATCAGATCGGGATTTTGTCGTTGATCTTTGTTCGGCTAGCTCTTTACTGATGGTGCATTTATCGAGACTGGCTGAGGACATGATCCTCTATTGCTCGCAGGAATTCGGATTTATTAGTTTGAGCGATGCGGTGTCATCGGGTTCGAGCCTGATGCCGCAAAAGAAAAACCCCGATGCGCTAGAGTTGCTTCGCGGCAAGGCGGGCCGCGTATTTGGGCATAACATGTCGCTCCTTGCAATGCTCAAAGGACTGCCGCTGGCCTATAACAAGGATATGCAAGAAGACAAGTTAGCGGTTTTTGATACCGTCGATACGGTGGAGATCTGCTTGCGTGCGGCGACCATAGTTCTCGAAAACACGACGTTAAACGAGGAAAAGACTCTTGCGGCGGCGACTAGCGGGTATCTGAACGCGACCGAGCTGGCTGATTATTTGGTTAAAAAGGGCGTGCCGTTTCGGACTGCGCATGAGACGGTAGGGCGGATCGTGCTATTTGCGATGGAGCAGGGAAAGGAATTGAACGAGCTGACGATCGAGGCTCTTCGTGAATTTTTGCCTGAGATCGACGAAGATGTGTTTGAGTCATTGAGCATCGAATCGACTCTTGCGGCAAAAAATACATTTGGCGGCACGGCGCCCGAACGCGTTTCCGACGCCCTGGCGGCGGCTAAGAAATATCTCGAAAATTAAATGGATAAAACTGCTCTATTACAATCGGTCGCAAACAATGAACTGCTGCAATTTCTCGGCGTTAAGATCGAGGTCGCCGAGCCGGACCGCGTTGTGTTGACAATGCCTGTCACGTCAAAGGTGCATCAGTACACCGGGATTATGAACGGCGGTGTATCGGTCTATTTGGCCGAGACCGCCGCATCTATCGGTGTCGTTGCCGGTTCAGACCTCGAAAAAGTAACGCCCGTCGGCATTGAGATCAATGCAAATCATCTACGAGCTGTCAGCAAAGGCATAATAACCGTCGAGGCCAAGCCGATCCATACCGGCCGCACAATGAGCGTCTGGAAAATAGATATCACCAACGACCGCGGCAAGCTCGTCTGCACATCGCGGATCACGCTGCTTATCCAAAAACGCGTCGCGTATCAACCTGAATAAGAAATTTTAGCCACGAATTACACGAATTACACAAATTTGGAAGAAACCCTATTCGTGCAATTCGTGTAATTCGTGGCTAATATCTTCTTGTGCACTCATTTGTCCGAAATCTAATTACCGAATGGCGGCGGCTTGGTCTGCCGTTTGAGGGCGGGACTGTCGTGATTGCGGTCTCGGGTGGTGCTGATTCGGTTAGCTTGCTGCTGGCGATCCATGACCTGACGCAACGAAAAAAGCTCGGGCATCGCATCGTCGCCGCTCATTTTGACCATGGACTGCGCCGTGTCGAAAGCGATGCGGATACTGAGTTTGTCCGCGAACTTACAACAAGGCTCGGTATCGAATTAGCCCTAAAACACGGCACGGTCGAGGCCAAGGGCAATCTCGAGCAAAACGCCCGCGACGCTCGCTACGCATTTCTCGCCGAAACTGCGCAGAACCTCGATGCCTTTGCCGTCCTGACCGGACACACGATCAACGACCAAGCCGAGACTTTTCTTTTAAATCTGATTCGCGGCAGCGGGGTTGGAGGCCTTGCGGGAATGAGAGCAGTGAGGGAGTTTGGGAGTAAGGGATTGGGGGAGCAGAGGAGTGGCGGAGAAGAATCGAATAATGTAGCTCCTTTACTCCCCTATTCTTCCCCTCCCCCATTTCTTATCCGTCCACTCCTGACCTGGGCGAAACGCGGTGACACTGAGGCGTTTTGCCACTCGATGAATATAGTTTATCGGATGGATTCGATGAATGACGACACGTTGTTTAAGCGGGTGCAGATCCGTAAGGTTTTACTGCCTATGCTCGCGGATATGAACCCGAACATCATTGAGACGCTCGCGAATACTGCCGGTTTGATGCAGGCGTCGGTTGAAAATTCAAAAGACAACAACCATTTACCACCGGCTGACGAATTGATATTGTCCGAGTTAAAAGACTTGCCGGTGTCAGAGCTAAAATCGCTTATCCGCTCGTGGCTCAAGCGGCATCGTGGAACTACGCGGGCATTAGAACTGAAACATATAGATGCGGTCAGTCGTTTGATATTGAGCACTAAGAGCGGCAGGAGCGCGGAATTGCCGGGCGGCGGGCGCGTTGTTAAATCGGCAGGGAAGCTGGTTTATAAAGAAAATTAGGTTGAATATTGCGTCAGCGACAACTAGAATCAAAGGTTAGGGATATGACACTCGGGCAGCGGTTTGAGAACAACGTCCCGGCAGCGGCTTTCATCAAAGTAAGGCTGGTAGTTAGACAGGTGAAAGTTGATTTGGAGGCTATAAATTGAGTTCTAAGGCAAAACAAGTTTTATTGTGGCTGATGATCATTTCGAGTGCGCTGGTATTCGTCTGGTATCTACAGTCAAAACAAGCACCGGTGACAAAGGATCTATCTTTCGACGCGGCTCTCACGCAGATCAAAAACAAGGATATTAAAGAGGTCACCGTAAAGCAGGACACTCTGGAGCTGGTCAGCAAGAGCGACGTAAAATTTACGGCAAAGCTCGACACGTCTGATGCGACCCGCGACCAGATCTTTGCTGCGGCAAAGGATACTGACACGGCGATCAAGCTCGAAGCTCCGTCAACCGGACTCGGTTGGCAGGTGCTCATATCACTGCTCCCGTTTGTTTTGCTGATGGGCTTTTTGGCCTTTACGCTCAGACAGATGCAGGCCGGCGGGAATAAGGCCCTTTCATTTGGCAAGTCAAAGGCAAAGCTGCTCAACAATCAGCAAAAACGCGTCACTTTTAAGGACGTGGCCGGGGTTGATGAAGCGAAAGAAGAGCTTCAGGAAATAATCGAGTTTCTAAAAGACCCGCAAAAGTTTCAAAAACTCGGCGGCAAGATACCTAAGGGCGTGCTGATGGTGGGCCCTCCGGGAACCGGTAAGACCTTGCTCGCAAAGGCGATCGCCGGTGAAGCGAACGTCCCGTTTTTCTCGATCTCAGGATCGGATTTTGTCGAAATGTTTGTCGGCGTCGGCGCATCGCGTGTACGCGACCTGTTTGAACAGGGCAAGAAAAATGCCCCGTGCATCATCTTTATCGATGAGATCGACGCTGTCGGACGCCATCGCGGTGCCGGCCTAGGCGGTGGACACGATGAGCGCGAACAGACACTGAATCAGCTACTCGTCGAAATGGACGGTTTCGAATCGAACGACGGCGTTATCCTCGTTGCTTCGACGAACCGACCGGACGTACTTGATCCGGCACTGCTTCGCCCGGGTAGATTTGACCGTCGCGTAGTCGTTGGACGGCCTGACGTTCGCGGCCGCGAGGGCATTTTGAAAGTCCATACGCGAAAGATCCCGCTTGACGAGGGCGTCGATGTCAACGTCATTGCTCGCGGAACGCCGGGTTTCACCGGTGCCGATCTGGCGAATATTGTTAACGAAGCGGCGCTGAACGCTGCCCGTTACAACAAAAAGGTTGTCGGCATGGCGGATTTTGAGATCGCTAAAGACAAGGTGATGATGGGTGCCGAGCGTAAATCGATGGTGATTTCCGACGAGGAAAAACGCATCACGGCTTATCACGAGGCGGGCCACACGCTGGTCGGGCTCAAGGTGCCAAATGTCGATCCGGTCCATAAAGTTACGATCATCCCTCGCGGCATGGCGCTCGGTGTGACGATGTATCTGCCGGAAAAAGACCGTTTGTCTGCGACCAAGGAATATTTGCTTGGGCAGATCGCGATGGCGATGGGCGGGCGTATTGCTGAGGACGTATTTATCGGCAGCATCACGACCGGTGCCGCAAACGACATCGAAAAGGCGACCGAGGTTGCCCGGGCGATGGTCTGCGAATACGGCATGAGCGAGCTCGGGCCGCTGACCTTTGGCAAAAAAGAAGAGCAGATCTTCTTAGGCCGTGAGATCTCGCAGCACCGCGATTATTCAGAGGACACGGCGATCAAGATCGATCTGGAAGTACGACGCATCATTGCCGAGCAGTATGAACGTGCCGAAAAGATCATCAAAGAAAACCGCGATTCGCTCATCAATATCGCCGAGGCTCTGCTCGAACACGAGACGCTCGATGCGGTTATGATCCGCCGCGTAATGGCCGGATTGCCGCTTGACCCGGTTGAGAGGCAATCGAACACGAATGACGACGATTCGACGGAATCGTAAGCGACTCTTAAGGGGACGATCCTGCCGCCGATCACGGGCAATGATCCGGTAGCTGCATAGGTTAATGATGATATATGAAGGATGAGGGATGAAGATGAAAACTCTTCATCCTTTTTCTTTTGTCCGTTTCGCGGTTTAATTGACCTATGTACTGGCAGACATCGCGTCGAAAAATATCGCTTGAGCAACCTCTGGTGATGGGCATACTCAATGTCACGCCGGACAGCTTTTCCGATGGCGGGGAGTTTTTGTCGGTTGATGATGCATTACGCCACGCCGAAGCCATGATCGCAGATGGAGCCGATATTATAGATGTCGGCGGCGAATCGACGCGGCCGGGCAGCAGACAGGTTGCGATTGACGATGAGATCAAGCGTGTAGTACCGGTGATCGAGGCGATTACAAAGAGATTTGATACGCCCATCTCTATCGATACTACAAAATCAGAAGTTGCCGCGCGTGCGGTCGATGGAGGTGCCGAGATCATCAACGATATTTCGGGGTTGCGGTTTGATGTGGAGATAGCCGACATTGCGGCCCGGACAAATGCGGGGCTGGTGCTGATGCATTCTCGTGGGGATTTCGGCTCGATGCATTCACAGCCGCCAGTCGAGGACATTGTTATTGATGTCATCGATGGCCTCCAACGGTCGATCGGTCTCGCCTCGGCTCACGGTGTCCATAGCGAACAGATCGCGGTCGATGTTGGCATTGGGTTTGGTAAGGCGCAGGAGCAGAATTTAGAGTTACTGGCGAAACTTGATAATATCGTAAGCGAATTCAAAGCGTATCCGATGCTTATTGGCACATCGCGGAAATCGTTTTTGAAGCGTATTCTCGGCGATGTACCGCCGGCGGAACGAACGGGCGGTAGTCTTGCAACAGCACTTGTCGCGATCCGTAACGGCGCAAAGGTCTTACGTGTCCACGATGTTCGCGAAACAGTTAGTGCGATCAAAACGGCGGCTGCCATTTCAGGAGTAACAAACTGATGAAAATATTGACGACCTCGGCCTTGATGTTTGTAATGCTATCGTTTTTCACCGCTGTGTATGCTGACGTACCGCCCGATCCGGGCTACAAACGTATAACGCAAAAGCTTGTCATTGAGCCGAAAGACGATTTTGCCGACTATCGCTTTTTTATCAAGGTCGGGGCCGACCTTAGAGAATATGTGTTGAAAAAGGACGTGCTGACTACTGTCGAGTCTCTGGGCGGCGGAGCTTGGTATCGAAGCGGACGATTTCTCGCGGTGCCCAAAAAAGAACTGGCCGGCCTTAGCGAAACGGCGACCGATCAAAGACTAAGCCCTTTGCAGCAGGCAATTTACGACGGCAAGGTGATCGGCACGATCGTGCTGGTCGAACATAGTTTTATCCGCGATGTGCCGACCGCCGAGGCAACCGGTGCAAAAGACCCGGTGTATCGTCTGGAAAAGGACACCGAGAAAGGCGTAAAAGCGACGCCCGTAACGGGTGGCCAAAACAGCAACAAATCCGGCAACACACAGGGCTCATACTACTCAACAGAACCAAAACCGCCCGAGTTTTGGGCAACGGTCGTCGGCGGGGTACTGCTTACGCTGGCATTTATCTCCATCGGTGTTTTCATCATCCGCCGTTCAAAAATGAAAAGCATCGGTTTTGATGCACCTACAAAATGAAATATCTCAGAGTCTTACCGCTAGTTTGTGCTTCGTTTCTCGTTTCGGGTTTTACCGAGTGTTACAAACCAGTGACGAATTCGGGCCTGCCAAAAAACGTCAAAACCATCGCGGTACCCGCGTTTCAGGTTGAAGCAAAGGGTCTGCGTTACAAGGTCGAATCACGATTTACCGACGCCGTTAGCCGTGAGATCATCCGGCGAGGGAACGGACTAAAGGTACAAGGTTCACGAACCGGGGCCGACGCCGTGCTCGAGGGCACGATTCGTGATTTCGGATTTACCGGCGTATTACTTGACACCGAAGGGCGTGCACGAGTTTATGAGGTGACGATAGTGACAGCCGTGACGATCCGCGATGTGCGAAACAACACGATCCTCTACGACAACCAAAATTTCACATTTCGCGACTCGTTTGAGTTTACAAGCGACCCGCGTTCGTTTTTTAACGAAGAAGACCCGGCGGTCGAACGCATAGCAAGAGCGTTTGCCGAAGCCGCGGTCTCGGCCTTCGTCAACGGCATCGGTGTTAAGGAAGAAAAGAAATAGCTCATGGTTCTTTCGCGGGAACAGCTTAAAACTCAGTTAACACAACGTGAGATCGCACCGGTCTATGTGCTTTTTGGCGCTGAGACGTATTTGCGCGATCTCGCTGCGAAGACCATCGCCAACCTCTCATTTACGGAGGGTGATTTCCGCGATTTTAACGACACTTCGTTTAGCTTGAACGTTGACGGCAATCTCAAACAGGCTCTTGCGGTGGCAGAACAGTTGCCGATGATGGCCTCGCGAAGGGTCGTGCGGATCACGGATATTCGCATTTCGGCTACGGGGCATCGCGACACCATTACCGAAGACCACGAGGCTATCCTCAGCGCGTATTTCGCCAACCCCTCGCCTACATCCACGGTGATACTCATTGCGGACGACCTAAACGGCGTGCGGAAAATGGGCAAGTTATTGCGTGATAAAACTACGGCGGTTGAGTTCAAACCGTTGGATGACGACGAATTGGTTAAGTGGGCGCGGAGCGAATTTCATAAATCGGGAGCCGAGATAGACGGTGCGACATTAAACAGATTTATCACGCGGATCGGCCCAAATGTCTGCCGTCTAAACAATGAGATAAGCAAGCTCGCGACCGCAGCATTGCCGGGCAAGGTCGTAACGAGCGAGCTGATCGAGGAGCTTGTTCCAAACAGCCGTGAGATCGATAATTTTGAGCTGACAAAACAGCTTGTCGCGGGACGGCGTTCGTCCGCGATCAATTTGCTGAGAAAAATACTCGATGACGGTGCAGAGCCTTTGGCTCTGTTGGGGCTCATTGCGTACAATTACCGCCGTTTGCTGATGGCAAAAGATATGATGGAACGCGGGGTTGGCCGCCGTGAGGTCGCAAATGTGGTCAAGCTGCGGTACAACGACCAAGAGCCGTTCCTGGCAGCGGCGCGGCGCGTCGAGATGAAAAAGCTCGTCTCCGCAATTCAAAAACTTGCTAAGACCGATCTCGCAATAAAAACCTCGATTGGAGGCAGCGGCCCGGCGGGCGCACGTCTGCAGATCGAGATGCTCGTCTGCGACCTCGCACTGCTGTAAATTTTTTAGATCGACGCCAAGCCTGACGCCCTATTAAAGTGGTTGTAAAGATCATTATAGTCGCCCAGTGAACGGTTAAGTATTAGCGGAAGTTGGGCAACGTCATTGGTATTTACGATGAGGTTGAGGTTGCGGAGAAAACCGTCGTGGGCGTTCATCGTGGTGCCCTCGTCCTCAAGCGAGATCAAAAACAAACGTCGACGTTCCGATGAATACATCGCATTGGCTTTTTGCTGGATCACGGCCGCTCCGCCCATCTCGGCGGCAAAATCGGGTGAGAAGACAAGGATCTCGGTTTTACCCTCGCGAAGGCGTTCGTTTGCCTGGGCAGGCGTCTGAGCAACATAGACCTTGTAACCCGATTTAGCTAGCAGCTTGGCTGTCTCGTCTGACTTTTCACCCAAACACAACAGTATACGACGCGGCTTTTCGTCACCTTCGTCGTCGCTTTCCATCACGGCTTTTTCGGATTGCAGAGCATTCATCAGCGAGCGAAGTGCGCTGTTGATCTGCATATCATTTTCCTTTGCGGCAAAATCGGTCGGGCTGTCGGCCGTAGGTGCTGCCGGCTTATTTGCGGCCAACTGATCGACCGTCGAAAGGCCTTTGCCGGACGCATCTTTTTGGACACGCAGCAGATTTTGGCAACGCGGACAGCGAACCGAAAAATTTCCACTAGGGATCTTTGATTCGTCTAACTGTAAGGAAACAGAGCAATTATCGCAGCGGATTATCATATTCTTATCTCGATATTATTCGATCATGCTGAGGACCGAGTCAGGATTCTTTGGCGGCGGAGCCTCGATCATTGGTTTTGGTAGATTTGGCTTACCGGCGTTGACGTAATCCTCGGTCGAGGAAAGGCCCTTGAGCTGGAGTAGTAAGTTGTTTTGATTTGTGGCAAACGACAACCCGTCTTCCATTTTGATCAAGCCTTGTTCGATCATTTTTCTGAGCACCGAATCAAAATCCTGCATACCGTCGATCTCGCCATCGCGGATCGCGTCGAGCAGGGTCTTGCCCTCGGCTTCACCTTTTTCGATGTATTCGCGGGTTCGCGGATTTGACCGCAGGATCTCGACGGCGGCGATACGTCCGCGGCCGTCGGCGGTCGGGATCAGACGTTGCGAGACGATATAGCGAAATGTCTGTGCGAGACGTGTACGGATGACACGCTCTTCGTTTTTCGGGTAAAGGCCGATGATACGATCGATCGTCTTTGACGCGTCGATGGTGTGCAGTGTCGATAGGACTAAGTGGCCGGTTTCGGCGGCTTCGAGGGCGATCTCGGCTGTTTCGAGATCTCGCATTTCGCCGACGAGGATGACCTTTGGTGCCTGACGCAGAGCGGCACGCAGTGCTGAGGCGAAATCTTTTGTATCGGCACCGACCTCACGCTGGTTAATGGTCGATTTTTTGTGGTTGTGTAGGAATTCGATCGGGTCTTCGATAGTTACGATGTGATATGCCTTGGTCTCGTTGATGCGGTCGATGATCGCGGCGAGCGTCGAACTTTTCCCCGAGCCGGTCGGCCCGGTCAGCAGCACGACGCCGTTACGGATCTCGGCGATGTCAGCAAGCTGCTGCGGCAAACGGAGCGAGTCAAAACTAGGTATCTCGTGCGGGATTACACGCATTACGATCGAGAACGAGTTGCGCTGTTGAAAAATATTTACACGGAAACGGCATTTGCCCGGCAGAGCATAACTAAGATCGGCGGTGCGGTATTTGACCAGCTGAGCGGCGGCATCAGGGTTGTCGCGTATCAACGACATCGCGATCATCTCCGTCTGAAATGCCGAAAGCTTGCCCAGACCGATGGGCGAAGCGGGATAGAGAACGCCGTTGATCTCGACCTGCGGTTTTTGGCCGCACGAGAAATTAAGATCACTAACATTCTCGGAAACGAGCAGCATCTGCTCAATACTGGGTGCAATGTCCAGCAAACTCATGTTTGGTTTCGACTCCTGATGGCTGACGAGAAGAGGCAGGGGTTCCGTCGAGGAACGTAGGATACGGTCAAGCGGAAGCCAAACCGTCAATGAATATTATGGCTTAAAGTGCGGACGTAGTGCAAGAGTTATTTTAACAATAGTAAACAATGTTTATAAATAGACGATCAAGTGCTGACAAAGGCCTGCATTTTGACCTCGATCTGCTCTGCGTCTGAGAGTATTGAGCTGATGATCGCTACTGAGTCGGCCCCGGCATCCAAGACGGAACCGTAATTATCGTAGTCAATGCCGCCGATGGCAACCAATCTGGCATCGCCGATGATCTCCCGCACCTGCGTTAATGCTTCGAGGCCGACGGTCTTGTCCGGGTTTTCTTTCGTGTTTGTATCGAATATCGGGCCGTAGGCGATGTAATCGACCGGAAACGTTAAAGCCTCGCGAACCTGTTCCAAAGTGTGCGTCGAAAAACCGATGATCGCGTCGTTACCAAGCATCTTTCTAGCCTCCGCGGGCGGTAGGTCGTCCTGGCCTAGATGAACTCCGTCGGCGTTTAGAGCCAGAGCCATATCGACACGGTCGTTAATGATGATCGTGACGGAGCGCTCACGGGCAAAGGCCATCGCAGCACTGGCGGCATCAAAAAAATCAACCGGTGACAGATGCTTTTCCCGGAGTTGGATCAGTGTGGCACCACCAGCGATCAATCGTTTGACCTGCTCTAGATTAGACAGGCCGGAAATGCGCGTGTCGGTGATCGGATAGATTCTGGGCAGTTGAAAGTTCAAAGTTCAAAGTTCCAAGTTCAAAGGCTGGTTCACCAACGATTGAACCATAAACCTTGAACTAATATAGAGATTTCATCATCAGAAAACAGTCTTCGCCGTTGTTGTAATACCTGGCGATTCGCTGGACGACGGTGTAATCTGCACGGCGATATAGGTCTTGGGCAATCGTGTTGCCGACGCGAACCTCGAGAATAATAGTGCCTACCTCGCGTTTTCGTAGTGCATCTTCGATATGGCCGAGCAGTCGTGCGGCGATGTTGCGCTGACGATGTTCAGGGGCGACGCCGATGGTCGTTAGATGGGCGGCATTACTCTCATTGACCATCACAAAGGCAAAACCGACAAGCTCATCCTGCGGCGTGACCACCCGATAACTCAAAGTCTTAGGCTCATTGAGCAGATACTCAAAAGTATATTTTGTATAGTTATCGCCATTTCTGAAACAGCGGATGTTGAGGCGGAGGACGTCGGGTAATTGGTGGAGCGTAAGCGGGCGTATCTGATATTCACAAGGCGGAGCAGGAATGATAACCTCGGGTTCGGCAAAACCCGCGGGTGCAAAAAAGTTTTTGATCGTCTCCAAAACAGCCATCTTATGAGTAATGAGTTCGTGAGTTTATTGAGTTCATTGAGTCAAAAAATGACTCAACGAACTCTAAGCACTCTTTAACTCTACAAACTAACTAATAAACATACAGTCGCCGTAGCTGTAAAATCTATAGCTTTTTGCGACGGCGTGACGGTAAGCATCCATTATAAGCTGATGCCCGCCAAAGACAGAGGTCAAAACGAGGAGCGAGCTTTTTGGCAGGTGAAAATTGGTCAGCAGTGCATCCACCGCCTGAAAGTGAAAACCGGGCGTGATCGTAATCGCGGCTGTGTACTTTCCGGCGGCGAACGTTCCGAATTCGTTGATGTTTGCCTCGATTGCACGTGTTGTAGTCGTGCCGACGGCGATGATCCGGCGACCTCCGGCTTTTGCGGCGTTCAACATATCAGCCGTTTGGATGTCGATCTCGTAACGCTCCGGCAAAACGGTGTGTTTGGCGATGTCGTCAACACGAACCGGTTCGAAGGTCCCATAGCCAACATGCAAAGTTATTTCGGCGATCTCAACGCCCTTTGCCTGGATCTCATCGAGCACCTCGGGCGTAAAATGCAACCCGGCAGTTGGTGCGGCGATAGCCCCTCGATTTTTGGCAAAGACTGTTTGATAGCGTTCGCGGTCATCGTCGATGGCGGTCTTTTCACGTTTTATGTAGGGCGGGAGCGGCGTTTTGCCTAGGGCTTCGATGATCTCCATTAGGTCGCCGTCGGCGGTAAATCGGAGAACGACTTTTCCGTCATCGTGCTTATGAATAAGCTCTGCGGTGAGGTGATCCGAAAATATTATCTTTTTGTCCGGCGTCAGGCGCTTTGCCGGTCGTGCAAGTGCCGTCCACGTATTCGGTCCGGTCTCCTCAATCAGAAATGTCTCGACTTGGGCCCCCGTTTTTATTCTTCCAAAAAGCCGTGCCGGGAAAACCTTGGTGTTATTCAATACAAGCAGATCATCGGGCCGCAAAAAAGCGGGAAGATCGGCGAATGAGCAGTCCGCATGGGACGCATTTTTTCGATCAACGACCAGCATTTTTGACGCTTCGCGACGGGTCGCAGGCTGTTGCGCTATCAAGTTTTCGGGCAAATTGTATTCAAAATCGCTAAGCTGCATAACTAGAATAGACTAGAGGCACTAACATGTTGTTGGCAACGTGCAATTTACATATAATCATCGTAATACCGCCAAACCGCGAGTTGCCCTTTTTGCAGCCCAGTTGGATGATGCTCGATACTGAGTAGAGAGAACAATTAGATAAGCCACGAGGGAGATCCATGAAAAACATTAGCTCAAGATTCATAATAACCGGCATATTTTTAGCATTTTTTGCAATGACCGGCTTATGTTCGACGGAAACATGTCGAGGGTGACCCGCACGGGTAATGGATTTAGGACCTATAATCAGGCCAGCGGTGAGGTCAGCGACTACGTTCTGACCGGCGGCAACAACGGGGGCGGCTGGAATGGTGGCGGACCATCCAATGTGCCAAATTGGATAGTCGGCAGATTTGTATGGACCAATGGTTCGGACCGCACTTTTCTGATCGAATCTAACGGCCAGGCGACGCTCTATCTAGGTAATGCGACGCAAACCGGCACTTATCGCAACGGCATTATCAGCCTGACCGGTAGTACCTCAACCGTTACCCAAACCAACAACGGTTTTAGAACGATCAACCAGGCGACGGGTGAAGTGTCGGATTACCGACGACAGTAATTTCGCTGGTCAAGTAAAG
This sequence comes from Pyrinomonadaceae bacterium, assembly GCA_041745735.1. Lineage (GTDB taxonomy): Bacteria > Acidobacteriota > Blastocatellia > Pyrinomonadales > Pyrinomonadaceae > OLB17. The sequence goes on from JBGTII010000206.1 coordinate 28,228, forward strand.
CAAAAGGCACGCTCTGATCGAGCGTGCCTTTTTTTGTTTGAATAAAAGTAGCTTTGGACCAGTTAGGCCTTAGCCACCTCGTTTGAATTATTTATCATAATATCACCCCCAGTGGGAATATTATTGCACAAACTGCTGCCTCTGGCTAGAGGTTTTTTCAAAGATGGTACCGAGGGTCGGAGTCGAACCGACATGGGCGTTAAGCCCGCTAGATTTTGAGTCTAGTGCGTATACCAAATTCGCCACCCCGGCTTGGAATTTACGATGATAAAACTCTCAGTGCGATAGGTCAAGACCGGGCTGGTCAAAGCGAGGTATTATACTTCGATCAACACCTCGATCACGACGCGGCGTTTTGCTTCGTCAAGAAATGCCTCGATATTCACAGCCACCTTGGACCGCATCAGGATAGCGTGTATCTCGTCACGCCTGTCTTCGAGCGTTGGGACGACCACGCCCGGTGATCTGCGTCTAAATTCCGGCACGAAAATACCGCTGTAATATTTTGCCTCGTCGTCGGGGGTAATAACCACAAACGAACCAAAGCGAAAATCTACATATTTTTCGATCGCGACACGCTGCGCGATGAGACGCTCGAAATTGTCGTCCTTGATCGATTCAAACCCGACTTTTTTCAGCCGCTCTTCGAAAACGGCAGCCGAAGGAAAATAGCTCAATGTCTGAGTAATCTTATCGGCGATCTCTTTTTCAGACGGAGCCGAACGCGGCAACCTCTCAGCCTCAAGCGCAAAAAGCCGCTGATTTATCAGCAGTTGTAGTGCCTGATTGAGGTCTTCTGATCGTGGTTTGTCGAGCGGCGTACGGGGCTGCAAGGCAAGCTGCCAGATGATATCCGAGTACGTGATCAACTCCGTCCGCGTACCGTCATTGAGAACGGCTACGGTCTTATCAACTATCTCCTGAGCATTTACGGTGGCCGTTGACCCCGCAAAGCCATACAGAACGGCTGCGACGACACCGCAAAATATAAGTCTTTTGAGTAAGGACATCATTATTGCACTATATACGATTTTCGGCCTGTTTCGCATAAGTGTCAATGACAGGCAATCGGGTTAAATCTGTTGACAAGATGTTTAAAATTGTTTTTAATTGATAAGGAGGACTGTATCACTTCTACATTCGCTGATTCTCCGCTTTAGACGATAGTTCTGCACCGATATTACCCGGCTGCGATCAATAAAACATGTTAACTTCCTCCCCAACGAAAAAGCACGCTGGTCGGATATCTACGATGGCCGAGCACGATAGCGGTACAAACGACCTCAGGTTCATCTCGGAGCTGGGGCGTAGTCTGCTCTTTACCGTCCATCCAAAGCGGGTCGCAAGCCGCGTCGCCGAGGCGATCTACAACGGAGTAGATGCTAATGTGTGCGTATTTGTTGCCGAGCTTGAGAGTATCGGGCTGATTACGTGTGCGTTTGGAGCGGACGGCATTATTGGCGAAGGGTCACTCGACCGCACGGCGTTTGATAAATGGCTGGCGTTCATGCCGCCGCAGATCGGCTATTCCGAAGAGGCGGCGCACGAATTTTTGATCAAAGACGTCGAGCACTGTCACGAATATATTTCGCCTCTGCACATCAACGGCAAGATCAAAGGGGCAATAATCACCGGATTTGCGAGGCGCGAAGATTTTACGGATCACAAAGCCCGCCTGATCGATGCAGCCACACAGATGGCAGCGATGAGTGTTAATCTGTCCGCCCATTACGAAGGGGCTCTCAACGATTCGATCAACGAAGCTCGGGAAGAGCATCGTAAATTTACCGAAGCTATCCTTGATACTCTGCCCGTTTCGCTCTATGTCGTTGATCGCGACTATCGCATCGTTACTTGGAACCGCCACCGCGAGGTCGGCACACAGGGCATACCGAGAGACATAGCGATCGGGCGGGATGTTTTTGACGTGCTCGAAAAATATCCGCAAGGTCGTCTGCGCGAAGAATTTGAAAGAGCGTTTCGCACGGGGCGCATCGAGCGTATCGAGCAGCAGACGGTCGCCGACGATGGTTCAACTCTGCACTGGATGGTCAGCAAGGTCCCGATGAAAAACACTGACGGCGACGTTACGCACGTCATAACGGTCGGCGAAGACGTGACGGTGCGTGTCGAGGCTATTCACGCGATCAATCGTGCCGAAAAGCTCGCCGCCGTAGGCCGACTGGCGGCCGGTGTCGTTCACGAGATCAATAATCCGCTCGCGACGATCGCGGCGTGTGCCGAATCGCTCGAACAGCGTATTGACGAAGGCTCATTCAATGCGTCAGAGGGGATCGACGACCTTACGGAATATCTCGGCCTGATAAAGAGCGAGGCGTTTCGATGTAAGACGATCACGACAGGCTTGCTTGATTTTAGCCGCATCCGCACCGGGGAACGGTCGCATATGGATGCCGGTGATATTGTTCGCTCGGCGGCAAACCTGATCTCGCATCAAAAACGCGGCAACGATATAGCTCAAGAGCTTGAGATCGAGGACGATCTGCCGCTCGTCAGCGCCGATGGCGGGCAGATACAACAGGCTGTAATAGCTCTCGCGACAAACGCGATCGACGCGATGCACGACGGAGGACGGCTGACATTTCGCGTCTTTCAACGCGGAAATCGCGTTGTGATCGAGGTTGCCGATACCGGCTCAGGCATTCCCCAAGAGAATATGTCTAAGGTTTTCGAACCGTTCTTTACGACGAAAGAAGTCGGCCGCGGCACGGGTCTCGGCTTGGCCGTCTGCTACGGCATCATTTCTGAGCACGGCGGCCGTCTCAGTGTCCGCTCCACGTTGGGCAAAGGCACGACGTTTTCCATCTTTTTACCCGCTACTTTCTGATCTCACCCCATAAATCTATGTCTAAATTACTCGTAGTCGATGACGAAAAAAACCTGCGGCTTGTCGTGCAAAAAGAAATGACGCGACAGGGCCACGAGGTGATGTGTGCCGAGGACGGCGAAGCCGCCTGGGAACTGCTCGAGGAACAGGATTTTGACGTCGTGTTGTGCGATATCAACATGCCGCGTCTCGACGGCTTGGGACTGCTCCGTCGCACACGCGAACGCAGTCAAAATCCGCCCGAGGTGATAATGCTCACCGGACAGGCGACAGTCGAATCGGCCATCGAGGCGATGAAGCTCGGTGCCTACGATTACCTGACAAAGCCATACCGCATCGGCGAACTGTCTGCTCTCGTTACCGCTGCCGCCGAAAAACAGCAGTTAAAGGTCGATAATCAACGACTGCGTGCACAGATTGCCCGTACGCATCAATCTTTGCCTGAGATCGTTGCTGATTCGCCGCAGATGAAAGAGGCGCTGAGGCTCGTCCAGCGGGTTGCTCCGTCGGATACTTCGGTCCTGATAACCGGCGAATCCGGCGTTGGAAAGGAACTGATCGCACAGGCGATCCACCGTCTAAGCGGCCGTTGCGATAAACCGTTTATTGATCTGAACTGCGCTGCGTTGCAGGACACGCTGCTCGAAAGCGAGCTTTTTGGCCACGAGGCCGGAGCATTTTCGGGTGCGAGGGCACGAAAACTCGGCCTCTTTGAGATAGCTGATGGCGGCACTTTGTTTTTGGACGAGATCATGGAAATGCCGATGCAGCTACAGTCAAAGCTACTGCGAGCTCTTGAAACACGGACATTTTTCCGCGTTGGCGGAGTAAAAAAAGTCGAGGTTGACGTTCGCCTGATCGCGGCGACCAACCGCGACAAAGATACGGCCATCGCTGACGGCATATTTCGAGCGGACCTGATGTACCGCGTCAATAGTTTTGAGATCAATGTGCCGCCGCTGCGCGAACGTCGCGAGGATATCGAGCCGTTGGCCCGGCATCTACTGCACAAACTCGCCGGCCACGACGAACCGGAAATGACACCCGCCGCCATCGAGGCGTTAAATGCATTTGACTGGTCGGGCAATGTCCGTCAGCTTCGTAATTGTTTGGAGCGTGCGATCTTGCTCGCCGACAACGGAATGATCACGCCGCGTGAGTTGCCCCCTGAGATCGCGTTTCGTGCCGAAAAGACGAGTGTATCGGTTAGCTACGGCGCTCCGCAGACGACGACTGTCGCGTCGTTTCAAAACGCGACCTCGACAAACCTACGCGACAGCGAACGCCAGCAGATCATCGGTGCCCTCGAAAAAACCGGCTGGCATCGCGGCAAGACCGCCGAGCTGCTCGGCATCTCGCCATCGACACTCTACCGACGATTAAGGGAATACGATCTGGACGTTAGATAGCAGGACTATTTCTTCGAAAAAAACAAAAACCGCTGTTCTGACATTGGCATAAGCTTTTGATCGAATAAAACCCCTTGCTTTTGCAGAGCTTCGGCCAGATTCCTTCCGCCAAAAAATAAAAACTTTTGCTTGCGCGACCATTTTAAGAGACGCGGTAGCTTTTCGGTAAACTTATCCAGAGCCCGGCAGGTGACGTATTCGCATCTGCCCAGATCGGCTTCTTCGAATTGGCTATTAACGATCCTAACCCGCGCTGTCAGGCCGAGACTCTCGATCGCCGTTTCGAGAAACTTGGCCTTTTTCTCTTTTGACTCGATCAAAACCGCTTTCAGCCCCTCGCGGACGAGCAGGCACGGGATCGATGGCAAGCCGGCACCGGCACCGACATCGGCGAGCTTTGTCGTCATCGGGAGATATTCGAGCAAGGTGAGCGATTCGAGAATGTGGCGGATCGCAAATTCCTCAGCCGTCATCGGCGCGACGAGGTGGAGAATTTCGTTGTGCTCGAGGATTAGTTCGTAGTAATCCGAGAGGCGTTCGATTTGTTCGTCAGTGAGTTCTAAGCCGAAGGCGGGCTGATGGGTTTTGATGGCTTTGATAAATTCAGATCGCATGGCTAATGTGCAGAAGCCCGCGTGTAAACAAGGGCGTAACGCGTACTCGGTCATTCGAGTTACGCCTCGACTAACGTGCGGGCTTCTGCAATCAGATGTGGTGCGGACGAATGGAATCGAACCATCACGGCCTTGCGGCCACGGGCTTCTGAGACCCGCGCGTCTACCAGTTCCGCCACGTCCGCGAGCGAACATTGAGGATACTAATTCGGCGGGCGAAATTCAAGACGTGGGTTATTGTAACGGCTTGACACCAGCTTACCCAGGGGTTCTGACCTGAGTTTGCTATATTGAATAAGTGCCAAGCGATATTGCCGACAATCTAAATGACATCCGACGACGCATAGCCAACGCTGCTGTTCGTGTTGGACGCGATCCTAATGAGATAAAACTCGTCGCTGTCAGCAAGACGCACCCGGCAAATGTGCTGCGTGATGCAATGGCTGCAGGTGTCGCAGTGTTTGGCGAAAACAAGGTGCAGGAGGGCGAAGGCAAGATCGTCGAGATCGGCAGGGACGCTGCGGAATGGCACCTGATCGGACATCTGCAATCTAACAAAGCACGCAAAGCGGTGCAGCTTTTTGACGTCATCCACTCACTCGATTCGGTCGAACTCGCTACACGGCTTGAGCGTATTTGTATTGACGAGGGCAGTGACGAATTGCCTGTATTTATTCAAGTAGATCTGGCTGGTGAGGAGACAAAATCGGGCGTTCCAGAAAGTGATCTGCCGGAATTGGTTGAGTATTTGAAAACATGCAAGTGCTTACGTTTTAATGGTTTGATGCTCTTACCGCCGTTTTCTGATGAGCCCGAATCGGCTCGCCCGTATTTCAAACGGCTACGGGCTTTGCGTGATGAGATCATTCCCGGCGGCGAGCTTTCGATGGGCATGAGCCATGATTTTGAGGTCGCCATCGAAGAAGGTGCGACGATCATACGGGTGGGAACGGCTATATTTGGAAGGCGATAATTTATGCTTACGGTTTTAGTTTATCCAATATTCAGCATCATTGTGTGGAGCTTCTTTGGTCTATTTCTAGGTCTGATGCTGCTCAGGATGATCTTTAACTTTACCGATCCAAATCCGTTTGGCAAGGTCGGGCGGTTTGGGTTTAAGGTCAGGAAACTCACAGAGAAATGGGTATATCCGGCGGCGCGGTTTTTTGCGATGTATGGCATCAATACAAAATGGGCGCCGTTGCTGACGATTTTTATCGGACTCGTTTTAACTTACTTTTTTACACAGATCGTCGGCAGTACATTTTTTGTCATTGACGGCCTGACCGCCGGGATCGCTTCGGGTAATCCAAAGGTCGTCATCGGTTTTATTCTGTACGGGCTGCTGAGCCTGCTCGTGCTGTTTATCTTTGTTCGATTCCTTGCTTCTTGGTTTGTCTTTACCCGAAAGACCTTTTTGGGTTTTGTTATGAAAGTGACTGACCCTATCATGCGGCCCGTCCAGCGTCTGATACCGCCCATCGGTATGTTTGATATTTCGGCGATGCTCGTGCTACTCGTGATCGGGTTTTTGCAATCTATTGTGTTGAATATTTTTGTAAGAAATTGATCTTTTTATAAGAATAAAGATCGCAAACCTGTCAAAATCAAGCTTTGGGGATAAATTAGAATGAAAAATCAGATCTCGTTTATGTCGGGTTTATTCGACACGGCAGAATTATCGCCGCCCGTGGCCAATGACCATCATTTTGGCGAGGACCTCGCACTCTGGATAGCAAAAAAATCGGACGGCAGCGATTATGTTTTTAGCGCGCCGGTTCGTAACGCTGACGGCTGGTCGGAATCTGTTACTGACGGCGGAGAGAAATTTGTTCTTGAGTTTGGGCTGGTCGACGGGTCGGCAGGTTCGGATTACGCCCATTGGCTGATCACGATCGACAAACCGCGAAGCTGGCGGTCGTTTGGTTCGAAAGACTCCCCTTCACGGGCTCGACTCTGCGATCTTATACATAATATCCTGCGCGACGAGCGCCAAATACGCGAAGTGCAGTGGAGCTAACGGCATCGGCATTTTGCACGGCAAAAACGGGCGTGTTATATTCGTTTATTCAAATTTAATTCAACAAAACAAAGGTTTTTAGCACATGTCAGGACACTCCAAGTGGCACACGATCAAGCATAAGAAAGGCGCTCTTGACGCCAAACGCGGCAAGATCTTTACCAAGCTGATCAAAGAGATCACGGTTGCGGCACGCACCGGCGGCAGCGGCGACGTTGACTCGAATGCACGTCTGCGCAAAGCGGTCACGGACGCAAAAGGGCTGAACATGCCCAACGATACCATCGACCGGGCCATCAAACGCGGTACCGGTCAGCTTGAGGGCGTCGCGTATGACGAGATCACTTACGAAGGCTACGGCATCGGCGGCGTCGCTGTGCTGGTCGAGACGATGACCGACAATCGTAACCGAACGGTCGCCGAGATACGGCATATTTTCTCGAAAAACGGCGGCAACATGGGCGAGGCCGGCTCGGTCGCGTGGATGTTCGACAAAAAGGGCTACATCGTCGTCGATAAGACCGCGATGGGCGAAGACGCTTTGTTCGAAGTCGTGATCGAAGCAGGTGCGGACGATATGCAGGACGAAGGGGAGGTCTATGAGATATTCACCACGCCCGAGGCTTTTGAGGCTGTCAGTGACGCCATCAAAGCCGCCGGTATCGAGCCCCAAGCCGCCGAGATCTCGATGATCCCACAAAATTACATCGCCCTCACAGGCGGCGACGCCCAGTCAATGCTCAAACTCTACGAAGCCCTCGACGACAACGATGATGTCCAAAAGGTCTATGCAAATTTTGATATAGACGAGAGCGAGATTGGGTAGTTAAGGTAACGGCAGAAATGAAGTTTCCTCGTCAGAATTGAACGCCAGGATAATGTCTCGAGATTTCCTTAGAAGAACTTCAATGTCTTCCGTTTTACAATTGCCCACTCTTAGCCAAAGTATCTTCGGCGGATGTCCGAAGAGGATGCTTCGCTTTTCGAAATCGTCGTCTTTAGTGACAATGACATAGCCATTTTCTTTTGCAAAGTTCCAAATCTCAATGTCTTCGGATTGCACGGAAAGTGAGTTCGAAATGTGCGTAGTTTCTGGAAAGACATCATCCAGTTGGCTGGCCAACTTACGAGAAATATTCTGATCAAGCAATAACTTCATACTGCGTTGCGACCGCTAACTGTCGCTCACGGTTTGCGGCGAACGTAATGCATGCTCGTATATCCTCGTGGGTAAGTTCGGGAAAATCACTAAGAATGTCGCTTTCGGTCATACCGCCGGCAAGGTATTCAAGCACATCCTGCACCGTGATACGCATTCCACGGATACAAGGCTTGCCACTTCGCTTTCCAGGCTCGATTGTAATTATTTTGCGATAGTCCATATGTGAAATATTAGCAGAAGTTGGTTAGTTCAGAGAATTTTATTTAATAGCTGCGACGACGACCCATAGGTCTATGCAAATTTTGATATAGACGAAAAAAGCGAGATGGGCTAGTTTCTCAGCTGATCAACTGGCCAAAAGCGATGCGGTGCCCGTCAGGCGTGACGACGCTAAATTCACGAATGCCCCACGGCTTATTTCCGATACGCGATAAAATCGCTGCACCTCGCGAAATAAACTCCTCGTAGACCTCATCCACATTTTCGACCAAAGCGTGAGCGAACCACGAGTGATTACCGGTCGCCTCAGCCGTCATTTCGTCAGAGCATTCGCCGAGCATTAGTTTGAATTCGCCGAACGACAAAAATTCCCAACCGGGAGCTGTAAAATCCACGTCAAAACCAAGCTTGTCCTTGTAATACGCGGCTTCGATGGCGAGGTCTTTGACGGCAAGGACGTGACGAGTGTGGACTACTTTTCGTTCCATAGGTTAACCTCCAAATCGTATCGCCGCACGCTCTTTTGCACGCATCGCTTCTGTCTCGCGGTCCCGCGGCGGAGCGTTTGTCACCAGCGTATTAAGCATTTCCTGTGCGGCCGCGGCGACGCGTTCGATGGCGAGGTCAAATGCGGCTTCGTTCGCCTTTGACGGTTTGTTAAAGCCTGACAGTTTTCGCACGAACTGGATCGAAGAAGCCTGAACCTCATCAGTAGTTGCAGGCGGGTCGAAATTGAAAAGTGTTTTGATATTACGGCACATAAGTTTTGTTTATTTGTGTTGCTAGAGCGACATCAACATCGGTGACGCCGCCACGGTCGTGCGTGGTGATCGCAAATTCGGCGTATCCCCAGCCAAAGGTTATATCAGGGTGATGGTCGGCGGCTTCGGCCAATTCGCCGACCTGGTTAACAAAAGCGAGACTCTCGGCAAAGTTTGCGAACTCAAAACGTCTTTTCAGATGTCCGTCGTCGGCTCGCCAGCCGTCCAGACCCGACAGAGCCTTATCGATCTCAGCGGCGTCTAGTATTTTGCGTTCCATTCGTTTTTTGCTCCTTTGATTTACGCTATACTTATTATTTTTATGCGTTTGGTAAAAGGTATCGGCAAAATGGGTGTTTGGTCAAGAATTATGGTCGTCTTTTTGGCGGCGGGGATGTTTGCGTGTGGCAGTGAACGGTCGTCAGCGACGCCGGTCGAGACGTTTAAGACCTATATCAAGGCCATCAGGCAAAAAGACACCAAGGCCGTGAAGGTGCTGCTCTCGAACGCGACCCTTAAGATGCACGAGCAGCAGGCAAAGGCCCAAGGGGTGACCGTCGATGAGATCATCAAACGTGAGAGCCTAATAGGTGAGAGCCAGAAAGCGGTCGATTACAAAGACGAAAAGATCGACGGTGAAAAAGCGACGCTGCAATTCAAAAACTCGTCCGGCACTTGGGAAACGATGCCTTTTCTTCGCGAGGACGGTGTCTGGAAGATCGATAAGCAAGGCTACGCCGACCAGTTGTTAAAAGATATCGAGGACAGCGACAAGAAGATGGATGACCTTATCAACGGCACCACGACGCCGTCACCGTAGTTAGTTTTAGGAGTAAATAGTTTTGGCAATTATCAAGCCGTTCAAAGCTTTGCGGCCCGTCGCGGAAAAGGCAAAGCAGGTATCATGCGTGCCTTACGACGTCGTCTACGAATCCGAAGTAAGAACATATATCGAAAGAAATCCGCTTAGTTTCTTGCGCGTAACCCGTGCCGAGGGCGAGTTTCCCGAGGGCGAGGTTCCTCCGGCCGAGGATATCTTTGGCCGTGCCCGCCAGAATCTGGAATCTTTTATTCAGGAAAAGATCTATCAGACAGATCCTGAGGAAGCACTCTATATCTATCAGCTTGCCAGTGACGAGCATTCGCAAACGGGCGTTGTTGGTTGCTGTTCGCTCGACGAATACGAGAGCGGCGTCATAAAGAAACATGAAAAAGTTCGTCCCGACAAGGTCGAGGACCGCACTGGGCATCTGCTGGCAGTCGGTGCCCAGACTGGGCTGATCTTCCTCGCTTTTCGGGGAACAGCGGCGACACACGGCCTGATCGCTGAAGCAATAAAAGGGGAGCCGATCTACAGTTTTGAATGTCCTCAGGGCGTTAGCCAACGCGTCTGGCGGATCACAGACACTCACCCTTGGGTCGCCGCATTTGCTGCGGTTCCCGCCCTATACATTGCCGACGGGCATCATCGTGCCGAGAGTGCAAAGCTTGCCCGCGATGAGATGAGGGCCGCAAATTCATCGCATACAGGACGCGAAGATTACAACTTTGTCGTGGCTGGCGTGTTCCCCGCCCAGGATCTGCGCATCCTGCCTTATAACCGAGTAGTTAAGGACCTCTACGGTCTATCGAGCGAACAGTTTATCGACGCGATAAAGGAACATTTTACGATCGCCGATAACGACGAAAAGGTGCCGCAGCGGCACGGCGATGTCTGTATGTACATGGATGGCGTGTGGCGGACACTGAGCTTTCATTCCGAGGTGGATGAATCGGATCCGATCGAACGGCTGGATGTGAGTATTCTACAACGCTATATCCTTGGGCCCGTTCTTGGTATTCACGACGCAAGGACCGATCAGCGTATAGGCTTCGTCGGCGGGGCACGCGGCACCGATGAGCTGGTCCGATTGGTTGACGCGGGTACGGTAAAGGTGGCATTTTCGATGTATCCGACGACGATGGACGACCTATTTGCGGTGTCGGATATGGGCGAGATTATGCCGCCAAAATCGACATGGTTTGAGCCGAAGTTAAAAGACGGTCTGCTGGTGCATAGGATCTAAAAAAAGGTATGAGGGAGTTAGCCGATCTACGCAGGGATTTTTCGTCCGTCGGGTTGGAGGAGGCGTCGGTTGCGGCGAACCCGTTCGATCAGTTTTCGATATGGATGGACGCGGCATTGAATGCGGATATCATCGACCCTAATGCAATGACCGTCTCGACGGTCGGTGAAGATGGCCGTCCGTCGGCCCGAATTGTTTTGCTAAAGCAGTTTGACGCCGAAGGCTTTTCTTTTTATACCAACTACGAAAGTAAAAAGGGTACTGACCTGCTCCAAAATCCCTTTTCTGTTTTTCATTTCTTTTGGCCCCAGCTTGACCGCCAGATGGCCATTTACGGCCGCGTCGAAAAGACCTCACGCGAGGAATCGGAGAAATACTTTAAATCCCGCCCGGTCGATAGCCGCATAGGAGCATGGACTTCGGCTCAGAGCCGAGAGATCGATTCACGGGAGACACTCGAGAAGCGTTTCGACGAGTTTCGTGAAACGTTTGGCGACGATGTTCCGCTGCCCCCGTTTTGGGGCGGGTTTCGCCTGACGCCGGACAAGTTTGAGTTTTGGCAGGGCCGCCAAAACCGTCTGCACGACCGGATCGTGTACGACCGGAGCGGGGAAAACTGGCAGATCCGGCGTTTATCGCCTTAGCCAAGTTTGATATCCCTAGTCGCGGCCATCACACCATTCGCACCCTTAGCCAATTTTACGATCGGGAAAAATCCACCTTTAGACCCTGCCGTTTCGCGTTCTCGGCTGGTTAGGAATCTGTCGCCTTCGAATAGGATCGAGTCTATCCAGTCCTCTTTTTGCTCTAGGCTCGTTACGGTCATGTGGACGTGCTGGGACTGCGTTGAGTTTGGATACGATGCGGGCCGGATCGAGCTAAACTCATAACGCCCGCGTTCGTCAGTCAGCATCCACCCTCGATATTTGCCATGCCTATGCTGGCCTGCCCGGCCATAGATTCCATGTACATCCGTGTGATAAAAGTAGATCAGCGTGTTAGGAGCCGGTGTTTTACCGTCGGCCAGAAAAACGGTCCCGGATATCACCATCCGCTCGCCGGGATCATCGGCCGTGGCAAGCGCGGTTTTCCAAGACACGTTCGCGGGGGCATCGATCGCCCCGCTCCACACGCCGCCGGTTGGCAGGGCTTTTTGTTTTAAGCGTTTTAGAATGTCCGATTCGGTTTGGGCCACGGTGTCGCTCTTACATCCGATCAGGATCGGCAGCGATAAAAGAGTCACACCTGCGTTTTTCAAAAAATCTCTACGGGTTTCAAATAAATTTGCCATAATTTTGTCCTTTGAGAGTGATTTGTTGATAATTAGACGAGAGAGAGGAGATATTTGTTTCAATGCTCGAAACCGAAAGACTTTTGATGAACAAAATTAGGCCGGATGACCTGCCGTGGCTTATCGAAATGCGAACACCCGACGCGGTTAACCGATATCTGGGCGGTCCCGAGATGCAAAATGCTGAGGCACTAACGAAGCGGCTGCCGTTTTATCTCGAATGCCATGATAAATACGGGTTTGGTTTTTGCACGATGATGCTAAAGTCGACGGGCGAGATGATCGGTACCAGCGGTCTGCAACCGCTTGAGGACACCGGCGAGATCGAGGTCGGTTATAACCTCTCGAAAAAGTACTGGCGGCAAGGATTTGGCTACGAATGCGCGATGGCATGGCTCAAATATGGTTTTGAAACCGCCGGGCTTGAACGCATCGTTGCGGTCGCCGATCCGGCCAACACCGGCTCTTGGCGCATTATGGAAAAATGCGGGATGAAATATCAAAAGACCGAGCAGCATTACGGCATGGATTGTGTTTACTACGCGATATCATGTTCGGATTTTCTGACCTAGCAGTCAACAAATGCGTCCGAATATCCCCAAACTCATCTTCGCCGTCCTGCTCAGCGTCTACTTTCTTTGGATCGCTTGGGACCCGATGCAGGGCAGCTTTCTCGACAACGTTGCTCTACCGATACACGAATTTGGACATCTGCTGTTTCGAATACCTGGCGAGTTTATGGGCATCGCCGGCGGCTCGCTATTTCAGGTGATCTTTCCGTCGGTTTTTGTCGGCTATTTCGTTTGGCAACGCAGCTTTTACTCGGCGGCGATCGTGTCCTTGTGGGTGGGTCAAAGTATATTGAATGTTTGGGTCTATGCCGCCGATGCGGTTGTTATGCAACTCGTGCTGACCAGCGGCTCAACCGGTGCCGAGGGCAGCTTTCACGACTGGAATTATATGCTCTCGCATTTTGGCTTGCTGGGCTCGACCAAGACACTAGCCGGAATTATCCGTTTCATCGGCACATCAACTATAATCATATCTAGCGTGCTTTCTGTCTATTATTCATTTATCCAGGCTGACGAAGAGGTATGAAAGTAACCCTCATCACGGGTGCATCAAGCGGTATTGGCGAGGCATTTGCACGCCGTCTCGCAGCGGAGAAACACGACCTGGTGTTAGTCGCCCGCAATGAGAAAAAGCTGCACGAGCTTTGCGATGAGTTGATGCTCAAGCATCAGATCATGGCGCATTACATCGTGCTCGATCTCGCTGAGCCAGATGTAGATCGAAAGCTGTTAGCGGCAACTGAAAACCATGGTTTTGAGGTGGACTGGCTAATAAATAACGCCGGTTTTGGCTCGGCCGGCGATTTTTCAAACCTTGATATCGACCACGAACTCCAAATGATCGAGTTGAATATTTCGGCATTGGTAGCGATCACGCATTGCTATCTAACGGGAATGCGAGAGCGAAAAAGCGGCAAGATCATCAATGTTTCGTCAGCTGCCGGATTTCAGCCGATCCCGTTTATGGCGACTTATGCCGCGACGAAAGCGTTTGTGTCCTCATTTTCGGAAGCGATCGCCGAGGAAAACCGGCCGTTCGGAATTCAAGTTCTGACCCTCTGTCCCGGCTCGACGGCGACCAATTTTTTTGCCGCATCGAACATCGACCGGCCGATTCAGGTAAAGGGCCAGCAGACCGCTGAGGATGTCATTGAAACGGCTATGCGAGCCATTAAGAGCCGCAAAACAAAGATCGTCTCCGGCACAGCTAATAAGATCGGCGCATTTTTCGGCACACACACGCCGCATTTCTTATCTTCGCGCGTGATGGCGAGGGCTTTGCGTTCGCGGTTTCAGGAAAATAAATGAAATTTACAGTTCTCGGCAGCGGTTCGACCGGAAACGCGGTGCTTATTTCGAGCGAGACGACAAATGTGCTCGTCGACGCCGGAATGAGTGCCCGCGAGATTTTGCGGCGGCTGAACGAGATGGGCGTCGCTCACGATCAACTGGATGGCGTGCTGATAACCCACGAACACGGCGACCACATCGGCGGACTTCGCGTACTGCTCGGAACGGTCAATTGTCCGGTTTACATTTCCGGGCCCACCGAGGACGCGTATTACGACACTAAAGCCGGCGGACAAAACGGCGACAGCGAATCATCAAAACGCCGCAACGCCCTAAAAGACAAGACCCAAGAGATCGAATCAAACCGGGAATTTCGCATCGGGGATATCGATTTTGAGCCTTTCAGCGTTCCGCATGATGCGGCGGATAACTTTGGCTTTGTCGCAAAACGAGACGGTGTGAAGGTCGCAACATTGATGGATTTTGGCCACATTAACGACCTCATCAAGGAAAGCCTCAAGGGCTGTGACGCCATCGTTGTCGAATCAAACCACAGCCGCGATATGCTACGAGCGTGTTCGGTTTACACTTGGGAGTTAAAGCAGAGGATAATGTCCGGCACCGGCCACCTCTCAAACGAAGACCTTAGTGATTGGCTGCAAAATGAATTTGACGGCACCGCTCGACACATCGTCCTAGCCCATTTATCTCAGCGGGCAAACGAACCGCACCTTGCCCGCCTAACGGCAGAGACCTCACTGCAAATGCGGCCTCCTTTATTCAAAGCTGAAACAAAGATCTCGATCTCATACCCCAAAGAGCCGACCGAGTGGTTTCGGTTCTGATTTTCTTCAATTACTCTTGTATCACGCCTCTAAAACTTTTCCTATGTTGAACGCACGGGCCGTGCTCGCGCAATGCTTCGAAATGGGAAACGGCTCCGTAACCTTTGTGGCCGTCAAAACCATATTGCGGAAACTCCAAGGCGTATTCGAACATCAGAGCGTCTCGATAGGTTTTTGCGATTATCGATGCGGCCGCGATCGACGCCGAGACAGAATCACCCTTGATTATTGCTCTTTGTGGTAGGGGCGACTGTTTGAGGTGGAGTGCGTCGATGAGTAAAAATTCCGGCGGCACTGAAAGCGCAGCGATGGCGATGAGCATCGCTTTTTTTGTTGCTTCGAGAATATTGATGCGGTCGATCTCATCGGCTTCGACCTGACCGATGGAGTAGGCGATCGCTGTATGTTTAAGCTCTTCGGCGATCTCTTCGCGGGTTTCGGCTGTGAGCTTTTTGGAGTCGTCCAGTTTTGACGGAAGTTCGCGGTTTGGGTCTAAGATACAGGCAGCGGCAACTACAGGCCCGGCGAGACACCCGCGGCCAACTTCATCGAGGCCGGCGATCAGCCCAAACCCCGCATCGCGAGCCTGCTGCTCAAATACGGTACCGATCCCAGAAACATATAGATCCGGGAACAGCGAAACGCGGGAGCCGGTCTCATCCTGTTCGAATGGCTCCGGCCTCTCCGCGTTTTGCACTTGATTAGCTCCTAAGTTTTAGCTCGTCTGCTTTTTAGCTCGTGTGTCGCGTTCCTTGATACGAGCCGCTTTACCACGCAGATCGCGTAGATAATAAAGCTTGGCACGGCGGACCTTACCACGACGGATAACGTCGATGTGGTCGATGACGGTTGCGTGCAGCGGGAATATACGCTCGACGCCGACGCTAAAGCTGACCTTGCGGACAGTTATCGTTTCGCGAATGCCGCCATGTTTACGGGCGATGCAGATGCCTTCGAAGGCCTGCAGACGCTCTTTGTTGCCTTCCTTAATGCGGACGTGGACGCGAAGCGTATCGCCCGGTTGAAATGCCGGAATATTTTCTTTAACTTGTGTGTTTTCAACACTATCTAGTCTGTTCATTTTAATGTCGGCCAGAGGTCAATCCCGATAAGTCGGGACTCACATATCACCATTTTCTCCTATTAATAGGTCCTTACGGACCGATCTTGTTTTTTCTAGCGCCTTTTCATGACGCCATTTTTCGATCTCGGCATGATTGCCGTTCAATAAAATCTCGGGGACTTTCATCCCTCTAAATTCCGCGGGCCGCGTGTAGTGCGGGCAATCGAGCAACCCGTCCGAAAACGAATCATTTTCGGCTGACGTATCGCTGCCCAAAGCACCCGGCAAAAGCCTGACAAGCGTATCGACCAAAACTGCCGCTGCCGGTTCGCCGCCTGATAGCACATAGTCGCCAATCGAGATCTCGTCGGTGACAAGAGCCGCAGTCACTCGCTCGTCAACCCCCTCGTAGCGGCCGCATATCATTACGATGTGCTTTGCGTCATCGGCAAAGCCTTGCGCGTCCGCCTGTTTTAGCGGCTTACCCTGCGGTGTTAGCAGGACAACCCGTGTCCCCGCCGGATAGAGCTCTCGATCGCTCGTGCCTGTCAAATTTTCAATTCCGGCGAATAACGGCTCTACCTTCAAAACCATCCCGTCGCCGCCGCCAAATGGGCGGTCATCGACCATCTTATGCTTATCCGTCGCGTATTCGCGGATGTCGTGAACGTTGATCTCAACGATCTCAGCGAGCTTTGCCCGACGGATAATTCCAAATTCAAAGATCGAGCCAAAATACTCCGGGAAAATTGTTAAAACATCAATTTTCATTTCTGATCTCAAATTTCAGATCTGAGATCTAAAATTCAAGAAGCCCCTCCGGCGGATCAATGAGAATAACTCCGTTCTCAATATCGACCTGGGTGCAGATCGCGTTTGCAAAGGGTATCAAATACTCTTTTATGCCATCGACGACCAATATCTCCGTCGCACCTGTCCGCATTAGCTCACGAACCCTGCCGATCTCTTCGCCTGAGACAGTTACAACGCGGCAGCCCGCCAGTTGCCAGTCGAAATATTCGCCCTCGTCCAGTTCGACCGCATCGGATTCGGGAACGCATATCTCGGCGTTACGAAGCGTTTCGCCATCCTCGATGGAGTTGATCCCGGCGAATTTGAGTACCATTCGTCCCGATTGAAGCCAATGGTTTTCAAGCTGCAGCTCGCGTCGGCTCTCGTCCGGCATGACGGCGATGACCGTTTTCAGACCGTCAAACCGCTCGGGAAAATCCGTCAGGATATCGGCGATTACTTCGCCTTTGAGCCCGCGCGGCTTGGCTATCCTTGCGACTGCGACCAGATCACTCACTAGTCTTCGACGAGATCAAGATGAAAACGCTTGCCGTGCTTTTGCCCGGCGGCGAAAAGAATGCTGCGGATCGCTTTGACCGTGCGGCCCTCGCGGCCGATGACGCGGCCCATATCGCTGTCGGCGACGCGAACCTCAATGCGGACGGTTTTGCCATCCTCAAATTCGGTCACCTCGACAGCGTCGGGTTCACCGACCAGCGATCTGACGATCTTTTCTACAGCTTCTCTCATCTCGTTTGAGCGAACAGCCTAGGCTTTCTCAGCCGACTCTCCTTCAGCAGCTTCTTCGGTTGTCTCAACAGCCGGTTCTGCTTCAGCAGTTTCGGTTGCTTCGGCTTCTACTGCCGGAACAGCTTCTGCTTCAACTGCTTCAGTAGTTTCAGCTTCAACAGCAGGTGCAGCTTCTGCCTCGACCGCTTCAGTTGCCTCAGCTTCGACGACCGGAGCAGCATCAGCCTCAACAGCTTCGGTCTCAGACGGTGCTTCGGCAACCTCTGCCTCAGCGGCAGCAGTAGCGGCAGCCTCGGCGGCTTCAGCGGCAGCGACGGCAGCAGCAGCTTTTTCAGCCTCTGCTCTTTCGGCAGCGAGTTTTTCGTTCTCGGCCTTTTTAATAGCAGAGCGTTCAGCTTCGGCGGCGGCCTTTTTCTCGGCACGGGCCTGCAGCATTGCCGCACGCTCTTCTTCCGTCTGTACCGGATTATTTTTGATCAGGCTTGCTACCGTCTCGGTCGGCTGTGCACCGACACCGATCCAGTATTGGATGCGGTCATGGTTGAGCTTTACATCCGCCGGATCCTGCATCGGATCGTATGTTCCGACGTTTTCCAGGTATTTGCCGTCACGCTTAGAGCGTTTTTCCTTAACTACGACGCGATAAAAGGGATTCTTTTTCGCACCCATTCTCATTAAACTAATTGCTAACATAATTTTTGTATCGAGAGGTTGAGGCTCTGTTTATCAGAACATCAACGTCGTTTTTTGTGCCTCTTCTTTTTTCTTAAATTGCTACGTGTCGAGCCGTTAGACTCGTCGTCAAATTGATCTGCGGAACCCCCGCCCAGCAATCCCATCGGGTTACCGCCGCCGAGCATTCCGCCCAGGCCGCCGGCTAAACCGCCCGCCATTTTCTTTGCCATACCGCCAAACATGCCGCCGCGGTTCATCTGGGCCATCATCTTTTTCATTTGCTCGTACTGACGCAAAAGCTGGTTGACCTCGGCGATGGTCGAACCCGAACCGCCCGCGATGCGCGTCTTTCGGCTCGCGTCTAAAACCTTGTGATTATTGCGTTCCTGCCGCGTCATCGAATCGATGATCGCCTCGGTCCGTTTCATCTGGTGATCTACGACGGCCGATTGCTCGTCGGTGATCTGCATCCCGCCGGTCATTTGTTCCGGCAGCATTTTCATCAGCTTAGACATCGAGCCAAGCTTTTTGAACTGTCCGAGCTGGTTGCGAAAATCTTCGAGCGAAAACTGATTCGTCGTCATTTTCCGCAGCTGCTCTTGGGCCTCTTCTTCATTGATCTTGCCCTGGACCTCTTCGATAAGGGTCAGGACATCGCCCATGCCGAGTATCCGCTGGGCGATACGATCAGGGTAAAACGGCTCGATCGCGTCGTATTTTTCGCCGACGCCGACAAACTTAACGGGCTGGCCGATGACTTGCTTGATCGAGAGGGCCGCACCGCCGCGTGCGTCGCCGTCCATCTTGGTCAGGACAACGCCCGTAATTCCTACACGTTCGTGAAAAGCCTCAGCCGAGCGGACCGCATCCTGCCCGGTCATTGCGTCGGCGACAAATAAAACCTCGACCGGCCGCGTTTCAGCCTTGATCTGCTCAAGCTCGACCATCAGTTCGTCGTCTATGTGAAGACGTCCGGCCGTGTCGATCATCAACGTGTCAAAGCCGACCTCGACCGCGTGCCTCATGGCACCGCGAACGATGGTCATCGGATCGTTTGTATCTTTC
>JBGTII010000207.1:0-18406 GCA_041745735.1 Pyrinomonadaceae bacterium
ACGACGCGGCGACGGTTATCGTATCGACGCGTTTCGTTGAGTAAAGAACCTCGATCGCATCGCGGATACGCGGAGCCGAATACACCGGCCCGAGGGCGTCTTTCACAAGCAAACGGTACTGGTCGGCAAGCGGTAGGTTTGCCTGAGTTCCGCCCAAATTTATCTCGATGTTATCTATCCGCTGCTTATCAAATTGGCTCTGGGTAAACGCCGCGAGCGCGCAGACGAGGATGACGGCCACGCCACAAAACGCCCTTTTGAGCCGTGATGTTATCGACTTGTTTTCAGCCAGCATTCTCATCTATGGAGCAGCGTTAAAACCTCTTTCTAAAACGAACCTCGAAACTAAAATTGTTGCGTGCACGCGTGACGTTGCTAAGTGGCCGCTGCTCATACTGGGCTACAAAGGACAGCTTGTTAGACACGCGGTACTCAAACGCCAGCACCTGATTTTGGTCTTGCGACAGATTTGTCGAATACGTCACACGCAGATTGTTGTTGATCTGCCGTCCGACCGTCAGACGCGCCGTCGGGTTTGCCTGTTGGCCCGAGATCAGCGGGTCGATCTCAAAAACATTTAGGCCAAATAGCCTGTCCGTCGCCTTTCGCAACGGGTTATTGATGATCGTATCGGTCAAGATCTCAGCCGCCGTATTGATTCCGCCCTGTGCTAATGTCGGGATGCCGCCCCCAGTGTTGGCTAGGTTGCCAGTCGTTATCAGCGAGACGACATCGGCTTGCGGTAATGCCGGGCTCGACCTGACGGTCGCTGTGAGCTGTTCGGAATCTTTTAGCGGCCCCGACAGTGATACAAATACTTGATAGCCGCCGATCTCGCTTTCGGCTTGCAGGTTAATGATCGGCTCAAAAGCCGTGTCGGGCGGAAACTCCAAAACGGCTCGCTGCACGACGTAGCGGTCCTTGCGGAAAAAGATCGTGCCGCTATTTGCGGTAATGCGGCCGGATATACGCGGATCGGAGGCATCGCCGGTCACGACCAGTGACACGGATGCCGTCAGATCCGCGACATTGTTTCTAACAACGAGTGCGTCACGGCCCTCGATGACGAGGTCAAGCCGTGGCGAAGCTCCCGAGCCGCCGCTGGAAGAGAGGTTAGCATCACGCCGCCCGCTGACGATATTTGCAAGATCTATATCTTTTGAGTAGAGGCTGCGACGAGCGAAAACACGCCCGCGTATCGTCGGTATGAGAGCCGTCGATCCGGGCTCACGCCTCGCCGATATCTCGAGCCGTGCGTCGCCCGTCGTCAGAAAATCTTTTGGCAGAGGGACCGTGACGTTAGTGCCGTTGAGTGAAAAACTGTATGCCGTTACGGCCAAGCCTTCGAGCATGCCGCCGCCCGATGCGGTAAATTTGCCGCCGCCGAGATAGCCTGACGCTTCGTTGATCTCAAATTGGTTTGCCGAAAAGATAACGCGGCCGTTGACCCGGTCAAGAGTAAATCTGTCCGAGCCGAGAAATGTCGCAAGCGACGCGTTGACGAGATTAGCCGTCCCCGAAAGCCGGGCGGTCGCATTTGGCCCGACGAGCCTCACCGACGCATCCGCAAAGCCCGAAAAGAAAGTGTCTTTGGTAAAGAGATTGATAAGACTCATATTGACCCGGCCGTCAATAGACAGATTGTTTGTTCCGCCGTCGCTTAGGGCTTTGGTGCCGGCGATGGTCATATTAGAGCCGCCGCCGGAGAATTTGGCATTCTCAAAAATGATCTCGGTGGTGTTGAACCGGATCATGATCGGCTCAGCCGCCGACAGGGGTGTGTCCTGAATCTGCAGAGCAAGCTGGGAAAACGCTGCCGTGCCGCTCAAACCCGCCGCCGAATAGACGCGGTTGCCCTTATCGTCGATCTGCGACAGATTACCGCCAAACTCAACACGGCCAGTGCCAATTCCCGTGATCGGTATGCCCTTGACCTGAGGGATAAAGGCCAGAAACGGAGCTATCGGGCTCTGGCTAAATTCGGTCGTCACGATAAACGGCAGGTCGTCGTTGCCGAGATTGACGAGGGCCGATATCACCTGCGGGTTGCCGTTGAGATCAGCGGTCAGATCGGCGGTGAGCATCTGGTTAACGGTCGAACCCTTAAACGTGACCTTGCCGATCGAGCTTTCGCTGACCAAGACATTTGGTGCTGAGCCGCTAAAATTAACGTTATAGGACGATGTCGCGTTCGAATAACCCGTCGCCTTTGCCGTAAAATCTACATCGCCCGTGATCGGCGGTATCGCGTCATTTGGCGGCATCAGGGCTAAAAGTAGCGGCACCGGGATCGCATTGCCGCCGAGGTCAAAGTTAAACGCAGTCGAGCCCCGGTCGTACGTTCCCTTTGCTGTGAGACGACCGGCACCGATCTTCATATCGCCCTGCTGCAGATCGATCGTCGTGCCGCTAAAGACCGCTTTGACTACGAGGCCATCAAATGCCTGTCCGGCGATCGTGCCTTGTGCGGCGGCGAGATTGACCTCGCCCTGAGCCTTATCTGGCAGTCCGGTCAAGGCAACCGTGCCGGTCGTGCTGCCGCTGAGGTCGCGAATGCGCTCGGGCAGTTCGATGGGCAATGCGGCGATCAGATTGCCGATATTGACGCCCGTCAGTGTTGCGTTGACGGTCGCGCTGTTTGGTATCGCGTTGGGGACATTGACGGCAAATACAGCACTGCCGCCGTCGGGTTGTTGGAGCTTACCGTTTTTGAGATCTATGCCGAGCGGCGTAACCAATATGTCGGTCGAGACGCTGCCGACATTGCGTCCGCGCATCACCAGCGACTCTAGCGAAGCTCGCCCGTCCACATCCGGGTCGGTCAGATTACCGGTGATCTTACCGTCAAATGTGAGATTCCCGGCAAACTGAACCTGCATCGAGTCGAGCTGGTTTTCGAGTTCGGACGAGACGCCCAGAACACGGATCAAACGATCGACCTCGTTCGCATCGGTCGAACGCAACGCCACCGTCAGATCCGAATTCTCGTCTTTTAGGTCAAATTTGCCGGTCGCAGTCAGCTTGCTGCTTGTTGAATTTAAGTTGGCGAGATCGACGTTGAACAGGCCGTTGACGCCGGTCAGCTTTAGTTGGCCATTGACGGGTATAGCACCACCGCTCGCGTTTCCGGCGTTCGCCGATATGTCGGCATTAACGGTGCCGCTTGCCGTGCGAAAATTTGTCCCGGCAAAGGTCAGATCGACGCGTCCCGTAGTCTCGCCCTCAAGCGGTATGACGCGTCCGCCCTGCAATGCTAGCAGCTTGCCGATATCAAGGTTTGCAAAATCGCCGTTAAACGCCGATTGAGCCCGATTATTAAACGCGATCACCGCCGTGCCGTTGAGATTGCCGTTCATCACGGCGGCTGTGAGATCGTTCAGAGCGACGCGGTCGTTAGTGACATCGACCTTTGCCGTCGCCGCCCCAAGAGCAATGCTCCCGACCGCGCCGCCGCCGAGACTCATGTCCGCTGACGCTCGATAGCGTCCCGACGGTTCGAGGATAAAGACTGGTTTGGTCAGCTTGACTGCATCCAGCGATCCGCCATCGGGCAGATCTTTTGTTTTTGCGAGCGTGACCTTTCCGGCGTCGATATCATTTGTGCGCCCCTCTACGCGACCCTGACGGATGGTCAGACGGACGCCGCCGATATTGAGGCTGCCGAGTATGGCAGAACCGGCGTCGAGCTTTGCGACCCGCAGCTTATCGGCGTAAATGACGGTCGAGCCCCCGGAATCCTTAAGCGCGATCATTGGCGCGTCGAGCCCGCCAATGACCACACCGTTCGCATCCAGACGATCTGCTCGTAAATTGTTGGCCGTCAGCTCCGTCGAATTTGGCAGGTCGGTAAAATTAAGCCTATCCGCCGAAACATTCTTTAACTTACCGCCCTTAAACTGGGCGTTGTCCGAACGCAGTCCATCCACATCGACGCTCGTCCTGCCGTTGCCGTTTTTGACCCGAACGTTGCGGCCCGTGACGTTGTTGAATTTGTAATCGGGGGTCGAAAAAAATCTCGCCGCTGCGCTTGTCGAGGTTAGATTCATGCCGCCATTTGGCGTCGAAAGACGCAGGTTTCGAGCCGTCAGATCGGCAAACTCTGTGTCACCGATCGCAAATCTTTTCGCCCGTCCGTTGCCGACCTCGGCACGAAATTGCTTGTCCTTGTATTCCGCCAGAGCGTCCGACAGATACAATCCGCCGATGGTCATCGATTTGGTTTTCGCCGCTGCCGCCTGCAGTTCGCCTACCCAACGAAAATCCGTCCCGCTGCCGCGGACGTTGCCGGCCATCTTGACCAGATCGAGTCGAAAATCGTCAAAGGTCATCATCTCGGCGATCGCAGTGCCGTTTGCCGTGTAATTTGAATTTGTACCCTCGACTGTCGCCGCGACGTTCAGAGCCTTTAACGATATTCCGGCAGCTCGCAGACTGGCAGCATCTGCATTACCTTCAATTCGATAATTTTCGCCCTCGCCGGTGACCTTGCCCTTAAAATTACCCACGCCGACGATCGGCGTGCCGCTCATAAAAATGCTCGACGCCTGGGTCAGATCGACCGATGACTGGATATCAAAGCTGTATTTTGGCGCTGCCCAATCAGTCAGATTTCCTGAAAGAAATGATTCGCCGATGGGCGTTCGAAGTTCGAGGCTCGTAAGTTCTGCACCCTTGTCATCGGCGATGCCGACGGCTTTGACGTTGATCTGCTCGATCTTGTTGGTGTCGTAGGTAAAATTTGAATCTTTGGATGTAAGGTCAAATCGGTACCGTTTCGGCTCACCGAGCACCGTCATCTCCATCGGCGAGAGCAAAAAGGTGATGTTGTTCGCATCCGCTGATATCTTTCGGGTGACATCTCCAAAATGGACGATGCTGTCGGTGAGCGAAAATTTGACCGAGTCGTACTTAAAGTTAACCGCCGAACCTGCCTGGTCCTCGACTATCTTGAGATTTGAAAAGTTCGATTTTCCGTTCTCATCAAACTTGACCCAAACCTCAGCACCGTTGATGTCAGTCGAGTCGATATTAATGTCGCGGCTAGCCCGCAGGGCCAGCATTTCCTGGATCGTCATTCCAAGATGAGCCTCGCGGATAAAGAACAGCTTTTCGCCGGTCAATTTGTCGTTAAACGAGGCATTGCGAAGCTCAAGCCCCAAGGGCGACGCCGAGATGCGAAAGACCTCCGCGTCAAAAACAATGCCGATATCCGCCATCTTTGCTCGAAACTGATTTCTTGTATAGGTGTCAAAAACGCCAGCCCGAAAAAGGACTACGGCAATTATGACGATGAGGAGGATAACTATTGCCGCGGACGTTGCCGAAATAAGAATTCTGCGGCGCGTAATAAACCGTCGCCTTTTCGCGACCGTGCCGGACGGTGAGTCATCGCTGACTTTGGTTTTTTCGAGATCTTTCTCCGACATTTATTGCTGCAGCTAAATCATAAACTTACCGTTTCAACGATCTCGAGATCAAATGCCTCAAGCGCGCTGATCTTTGGCGGATGATTGGTCAAAAGACGTATCTTTTTCACGCCGAGATCCTTTAAAATTTGTGCCCCGATCCCGTAATCATGGACCTTGCCATAACCGGTCTCGATCCGAGCCGACGCAAAATCAACCTGTCTGTCCTGCATCAGCGCATAAGTTTTGAGCTGATTTACCAGGTCCAGATTATTCTCTCTCTGCCGTAAATAAAGTATGATACCGCACTTAGCGTCTGATATTTTTTTGAGAGATGCCTGCATTGCGGCGGCGGCTTCGCCAAGGGTTGCGCCGAACATTGCAAACGTCACGTTCTCGGTTTGGACGCGAACAAGCACCGGTTCCGTTGCACTAGAAACGTCGCCGGCAACTAAGGCAAGGTGCGTTTCCCCGTTTATCACGTTCTCAAACAATATCGTTCGAAACGCGCCGTGCACTGTCGGCAGGTCTGTCTCCACAACGCGGCGTACCAAGGTTTCTTTTTCGATGCGATAACGGACGAGGTCGGCGACGGAGACGATCTTTAGATCATGCTTGTCGGCAAAAACCTCTAACTCCGGCATCCGTGCCATCGTGCCGTCGTCATTCATTATCTCGCAGATAACGGCAGCGGGCTGCAGACCCGCGATCCGCGCGATATCGACGCTCGCCTCTGTCTGGCCGACACGCACAAGCACACCGCCGCGTTTCGCCCTCAATGGAAATACATGTCCGGGGCGTGCGAGATCTGAGGCTTTTGACGCCGGATCGACCGCGGTCAATATGGTTTTTGCACGATCAGCTGCGGAGATGCCGGTCGTCACGCCTATCCGAGCCTCGATCGATGTCGTAAAAGCCGTGCCCATGCTCGACGTGTTTTCCGTGGTCTGCGGATAGAGCTGCAGCTCGTCGCAACGCTCCTCAGTCAGCGGCATACAGATCAGCCCGCGGCCGTGAACCGCCATAAAATTAACGATCTCAGGCGTGACTTTTTCGGCCGCACAAACGAGGTCGCCCTCGTTCTCACGGTCTTCGTCATCGACGATTATGATCATGCGGCCCTCGCGAATATCGCGGGCGGCGTCTTCGATAGTGGAAAGCGGCATCTTTTTACTACGCAAAACCGGCGATCTCAGGCGCCGTAACCGACTTATTGATTAGATTTTATCGAATCGGCGTCATTTAAGCGAATATTAGATCGAAAGCCTCTCGGTCCACCTTGGTCCACCCTGGTCCATCTGGTCCGGACCGGACCAAAGATTGCTAGGGGGCGAAAACATCTCTAGGCTTTAACGCGCGGTTTCGACCTGTCACAATACCTTTTTATGCCGCAACAGCATCGCTTCCTCAGGCTCGTCCTGCACTTACTTTTTTTCCTGTCGGGCATCGTCACGGTGTTGATCGGGCAGGTTCTGCCTGTGTTTGGGAGGCATTTTTCGCTCAGTGATCTGGAGGTAAGCTACTTCTTCCCCGCCCAATTTGCAGGGTCCATCGCCGGGACATATTTCACCAGCCGCTTTGCCCGCCGCAACAACTATCTCGCGGCTTCCATTATCGGCGGTGTCCTAATGGTAGCGGGCATACTGCTCATGAATGTCGATCTGTTTTCCGTCTGTCTCGTCGGATTTTTGATCAATGGCATCGGCATCGGTATGACTTTGCCGTCAATAAATATGCTCGTGCTTGAGTTGAACCCCGACCGCTCCGCGTCGGCTCTCAGCATCCTCAATTTTTGCTGGGGCGTAGGAGCGATCGTCTGCAAACCGTTTGTCGATCTATTCAGCACGCCCGAGAGCATCGGTGCGACCACCGTCATCCTCGCTGCACCGTTGCTTGTGGCTTCATTGATGCTTTTATTTGTGAGAGGAGATCTTGAGGCGGTCGATCAAACGACTGCTGCTGCTGACGACGATGATGCAACACCTATATGGCGGCAGCCGATCGCGTGGATGATCGCTTTGTTTAACCTCATTCACGTTGGTTTCGAAAGCGGCATGGGCGGTTGGCTGACAACATATACGGGCCGTCTCGAAGGCGAACCTCTCGTCCATTGGGTGTCGCCGACGCTGCTCTATTTTTTGTTCTTTGTGATAGGGCGCGGTGCCGCACCCGTAATGTTTCGTTTTCTTAACGAAAACAAAATGCTGCTGCTCGGTCTCGGGCTGGTCTTGCTTGGAATGATTGTCGTCCTGTCCGCCAGAACTGTTTTGGGCTTGAGCGTGGGTGCGACCATCGCCGGATTTGGCACCTCGTGGATATTCCCGACAAACGTCTCGCGGTTTTACAAAACATTCGGCCCAGCAGCCAGTCGCCGCTCAACGCCGCTATTTATCGCGGGCACACTCGGAGCGGCCGGTTCGACCTGGCTCATCGGATTTATCTCCGACCGCACGGGCAGTCTCAACTCAGGCATGTACGTGCTGATAATTAGTGTGGTTTTGCTGATCGTCTTGCAGATCGGACTGGGAGTGCGAGCAAACCGCCAGGCTGCGTGATCAGCGGGTGAGGTCGAGCGACTTCAGATAGTTTCTAAACTCATCGCCGAGGTCTTGGCGTTTTAGTGCAAGTTCGACCGTTGCGATCAGGAAACCGAGTTTGTCGCCCGCGTCGTGGCGGGTACCTTCGAGTTTGACGGCGTAAAACGGGTGTTTTTTGAGCAGTATCCGCATCGCGTCCGTAATCTGAATCTCGCCGCCGGAGCCCGGTGTTGTTTGTTCGATCGCCTCAAAAATATCCGGTGTGAAAATGTAACGGCCGATGATCGCGAGGTTCGACGGGGCGTCGGCGTATGCCGGTTTTTCCACCATGTCGTTTATTTTATAGACACCGGGTTCGACCTCTGCGGCGTCGATCACGCCAAAACGCGAGATCGGCTCACCATCAACCTGCATCGTCGCGATGACAGGAGCGTTGTATTTTTCAAACACCTCGACCATCTGTCTGAGCGCAGGCTTTTCGCTGTCAACAATATCGTCCGCGAGCAACGCGGCAAACGGTTCGTTCCCCACAAAATCTTTTGCCTGATAGATCGCATGACCCAATCCTAAAGCTTGTTTTTGCCGTGTATAGCTGATCTGGGCAATGTCGGACACGGCTCGCACTTGGGCAAACATCGCGTCCTTACCACGCTCTTTGAGCATTTGCTCAAGTTCAAACGATATGTCGAAATGGTTTTCGATCGAGCTTTTGTCGCGGCCCGTAATTATCAGGATGGACTCGATGCCGCTAGCGACCGCCTCTTCGACGGCGTATTGAATAAGCGGTTTATCGACCAGCGGGAGCATTTCCTTGGGGCTCGATTTTGTCGCCGGCAGAAATCGGGTGCCCAAACCTGCGGCGGGGAAAACAGCTTTGCGAATTTTGTTGGCCATACTAAATTTTGCTAAATTCGTTAAGTCTTTGGCAGACAACGAATGGTTGATTTTAGGTCAAAAATGACTGATAAACAAACCTTTGTTACGCCCCTCAATAGTGTGGAGCGTCGTGTGATAACATTGTAGCTACATTTTGTTATGTTGGATCTCAATTTTGTAAGAGAAAATCTTGACGCCGTTCGCACCGCTCTTGCGAATCGTAATTTTCCCGCCGATGCCCTCGACACTTTTGTCGAGCTCGATGCGGAACGTCGCCGTGTGATTGGAGAGGCCGACAGTATCAATCAAGCCCGCAACGTCGCGAGCAAAGAGATCGGCGCCCTGATGCAGTCAGGTAACCGAGATGAGGCGGAGGCGAAAAAAGCCGAAGTCGCCGGTCTCAAAGATCAGCAAACCGAGCTTGAGGCAAAACGCGACGAGGCTGACGACGCAATGCGTGAACTGCTGTCGGGCCTCCCAAACCTCCCAGCCGCCGACGTGCCTGTCGGATCTGACGAATCCTCTAATAAAGAGATCCGCCGCTGGGGCCCGATTCGCGAATTTGATTTCGAGCCAAAAGATCACGTCGATCTTGGCGAAGCTCTCGGCATCATCGATTTTGAACGTGCGACAAAGATCGCCGGTTCACGCTTTGCTATCCTCAATGGTGCCGGGGCGCGTCTGAGCCGTGCGCTTATTAATTTTATGCTCGATGTCCACACGACCGAGCATGGTTACACCGAGACGCTCCCGCCGTTTCTCGTCAACCGCACCGCGCTTTTCGGTACAAACCAACTGCCCAAATTTGAGGATGACCTGTTTCACATCAAGGACGATCGCGGCTTTGCCCTGATACCGACCGCCGAGGTTCCGGTGACAAATTATCACGCCGAAGAGATCCTCGACGCGACCGATCTGCCAAAGCATTACACAGCATACACGCCATGTTTTCGCAGCGAAGCGGGCAGTTACGGCCGCGACACGCGCGGTCTTATCCGCCAACATCAATTTGAAAAGGTCGAGTTAGTAAAGCTGGCAATGCCCGAAAACTCAGAGGACGAGCACGAAAAGCTTACGGCCAACGCCGAACGCATCTTGCAGCTTTTGGGTTTGCCGTACAGGACTGTCGTTCTCTCGACAGGCGACATGGGCTTTGGTGCGAAAAAGACTTATGACATCGAGGTCTGGCTTCCCTCGCAAAAAACCTTCCGCGAAATTTCCAGCTGTTCGAATTGCGGCGACTTTCAAGCGCGGCGTATGAACTTACGCTTTCGCCGAGCTGGGGGAGCAAAGCAGGAATTCGTTCACACGCTCAACGGTAGCGGCCTTGCCGTCGGACGAACGTGGATCGCGATAATTGAAAATTATCAGCAAGCGGACGGCAGCATTCTCGTGCCCGAAATACTGCATCAATATATGAATGGCGTCACTAAGATCGGTTGACGAAAATTATTGATGTAATTACGATGTAATTATGAAAACCCAGATCATCCAGATCGGTAATTCGCAGGGGATTCGCATCCCAAAAGTGCTGCTCGAAGAAACCCGCATCACCGGCGAGGTCGATCTTGAGCAACACCCGGACGGCATTCTCATCCGCAACACGCAAAAGGCGCGTGCGGGTTGGGACGATGCTTTTAAGACGATGGCCGAAAATGAGGATGACGAGTTGGAAAATGGCAATGCCGCGACCGCTTTCGAGAAAAAGGAGTGGCAATGGTAAAGCGTTTTGAGGTTTATCTTGTCAATCTGGACGCGCAAGTCTCTAAAGACGCTAAGAATACGCGTCCATGCGTCGTCGTCTCGCCCAACGAGATGAACCGCAACCTTTCAAATGTCATAATCGCCCCGCTCTCGTCCGCCGGGCCAAAATATCCGACGCGTATCCCGGTCACGTTTCTCAACAACGAGCGCGCGATCGTCCTCGATCAGATACGCGTCGTCGATAGCATTAGGCTTGTAAAAAAGATCGGCGAGATCAGTAAAACTGCCCAAAAAAGCACACTAGAACGCCTACAAGAGATGTTCGCCGAGTAAGTTCTCTTACTTTGCTGCCGCTTTTGCATCGTTCCAGAGATCGTCCATCTCACCAAGGCTCGCGTCCTCAAGGGTAGTTCCCTTTCGCTTTAGTTCGTCCTCTATAAATTTGAACCTTTCGCGAAACTTACGATTCGTTTTCTTTAACGCTGTCTCGGGCTCGACATCCAAGTGCCGGGCGAGGTTCATTACGACAAATAGCAGATCGCCGATCTCTTCGGCTGCGTTTGCCGTGTCGCCGCTTTTGATCGCAGCCCGCAATTCGGCAGTTTCCTCGTCCAGCTTCTCAAAGATCTTATCTGCGTTTTCCCAGTCAAAGCCTGTCTTCGCTGCTTTTTTGGTCAGCTTTAGTCCCTCAAGCAGTGCCGGGAAATGGATCGGCACTTCGTCCAATATCGAGTCTCGCACCTTTTCGACTTTGCCCGACGCAGCCCGTTCATCAGCCTTGAGTTTGTCCCAGTTGTCGAGCACATCCTCGGCACGCTCCAGTTTTGTGTCGCCAAAAACATGCGGATGACGCAAGATCAGCTTTTGCGTGACGCCCGCCGCGACATCGTCGATATTAAAATCGCCGCGTTCTTTGCCGATCGTCGAATGAAAAACGACTTGCAGCAACAGGTCGCCAAGCTCTTCGCGCAGATTTGTCGTATCGCCCGTCGCGTCCGCCTCTTGGATCGCGTCAAACGTCTCATACGCTTCCTCAAGCAAATATTGCGACAGAGATTGATAAGTTTGCTCGTGGTCCCAAGGGCATCCGCCCGGATCGCGCAACCGCTGCATCACGGCAACAAGTTCGTCAAAGGTTTGTGACATAACCTGAATTTTGAATTCTTTTTCGCCAAAATGCTACTATCGAAACAGGATAAAAAACATATGATCGGCCACGACGATAACGACGAAGAAGTTCACTATAAGGTCGCTGACAAGCGTAAATTCAACTCTGACGGCAGCTTGCGTGAAGGTGTTACGCTCGACGCCGAACCGGTACGGGCACCTGCGGCAGAAACGGCCGCCCAACCTCAGTCTCCTTTGGAGGAGACCGCTGTCAACCCGATGGTCGAGGAGGCTGAACTCTCGGCTACTGCCGATGGTGAAGATATCCCCGGAGCGGACGATCCGGCAAGCTTTGTTAATTTTCTCTCAACCTTAGCGACTAACGCGGCGGCTTCGCTCGGGGCAGTTCCGCATCCGGCGACCGGAAAGCGTTCGCTGGATTTAGACACCGGAAAGTATTGGCTCGACGTGCTCGCGATGATCCGAGATAAGACAAAAGGCAATCTGCATCCAAAAGAAGACCGCCTACTCGAAGGCCTGCTTGCTGACCTGCGGCTACAGTACGTCCAACTCGTCCGCGCGACCGAGGAAAAGCTAAAGGCACAAGCGGCACAGCAATTCTCCGGGGCTGACATCTTAGGAAAGAAATAGCCACCGAGCACACAGAGAACACTGAGACTAGGTTGGTTGTCCTCAGTGGCCTCTGTGATCTCTGTGGCAAATCGTTATGAAGCTTACGTTTCTGGGCACAGGCACATCGACCGGCGTTCCTTCGATCGGTTGTGACTGCGAGACGTGCCTATCGGATGATCCGCGTGACAAACGCTTGCGCGTCTCGATACTGATCGAGCACCGCGATAAAAAGATTCTCGTAGATACCTCGATCGATTTTCGCCAGCAAGCTCTCCGTGCAAAGATCAGCCACCTCGACGCAGTTCTTATAACGCATTGCCACGTCGACCATGTGTTTGGGCTCGATGATATCCGGCCGCTCAATTTTCGGCACGGTGCGATGGGCGTCTATGCTAACGAGATCGCCTGGACCGACCTTCGTCGTATCTTTCAATACATTTTCAATCCGACACATTTTGGCGGCGGACTGCCGCAGCTCGTCCCACACACCGTTACCCCGAATGCTCCGTTCTATATCGGTGATGATCTTGAGATCATACCGCTCGAAGTAATACACGGCAAGCTGCCGGTCATCGCATACCGATTTAACGATTTTGCATACGCGACCGATCTCAAAGTCATTCCGCCTGCATCGATGGACGGTCTTCGCGATCTCGATGTTCTGGTGTTGGATTGCGTTCGCATCAAGCCTCACTCCACCCATCTCTGTCTCGAAGAAGCTCTCGCTATCATAGAGGATCTAAAGCCGAAACGAGCCTATCTCACACACGTCAATCACGACATCCTGCACGAACGCGATTCCCAGCTTTTGCCGGACAACGTGCAGTTTGCTTTTGACCAACTAGTCGTCGAACAAGCGTAAAAATAGCGTTAAATTGCCGTGAATTTTGTGTTGCTAAATGTTTAATTCTTGACAAGATTAGACTTGCATAATGCGCTCGTTTTTCGGCGCTGTGATTTTAATGCGTTACATCACCCAACGCGCTTTAAATGTTGTAAAAACAGGGTTTAGAAACTTATTTCAAAACCACTACATTTTGTGTTGACAAAGGGTTTTGACTACCATATAGTCTATAACACTGCAGGAAAAGCCTTTGATTATTTATCCAAAGACCCGCCTGCATTTACATAAAAATCAGGTGTGAAACAGGCTCTGCTTGCCGCTTTCGTCACGCAGGGAGGTAGAACTTTCTGCCCTTTTTTTCACCCCGACCGGCTCTAAAGCGTTACCTCTTTTCGAAGTTCAACGTGAGGAGAATTGACGACTCGATATGGATAATTTTGCAACACAGACAGGAACCGCCGCCACACGTCAAACTGACAATTCGACCCAGACAATGATGCAGGTCAAAAAGCGAAATGGTTCGCTCGAACCCGTCGATATCAATAAGATCGTCCGGGCCATCTCGCGTTGCACCGAGACGCTGCCAAATGTCGATGTCATGCGTATCGCGACCAAGACCATCAGTGGCCTGTATGACGGAGCGACAACGAGCGAACTCGATAAGCTGTCGATCCAGACCGCAGCAAGTCTGATATTTGAAGAACCGGAATATTCGCGTGTTGCCGCTCGCCTGCTCAATCAATTTATCGAGAAAGAAGTTCGCAATCAGGAAATACATTCGTTTTCGCAATCGACCGCCCTTGGCGTTAAAGAAGGACTGATCGGCGATCGTGTCGCAAGGTTCGTGACCGAGAACAGCCGCAAGCTAAACGACGCTATCGATCAGACACGTAACGCAAAATTCGAATTCTTTGGCCTGCGCACATTATATGACCGCTATCTATTGAAAAACCCTGAGACGCGTGACGTGATCGAGTCGCCTCAGTTTTTCTGGATGCGTGTCGCTTGCGGTCTGGCCGAAAGCCCGCATGAGGCGATCGATCTTTACAATTTGTTTTCTTCGCTTGAGTATGTGCCGTCGACTCCAACGCTCTTCAACTCGGGCACAAAGCATGAGCAATTATCGTCGTGCTTTTTGCTCGACAGCCCGCAGGATAGCCTCGATAGCATCTACAAAAAGTATTCCGATGTCGCCATGCTCTCTAAGTTTTCCGGCGGCATCGGAATCGCCTATCACCGCGTCCGTTCGCAGGGCTCGCTGATTCGCGGCACCAATGGCCACTCGAACGGCATCGTGCCATGGCTCAAGACGCTAGATTCGTCGGTTTCGGCGGTAAATCAGGGCGGCAAACGCAAAGGCGCTTGCTGTGTGTATCTCGAAACATGGCACGCAGATATCGAGGATTTTCTTGAGCTTCGCGAAAATACGGGCGACGATGCCCGCCGCACGCACAACCTAAATCTCGCTAACTGGATACCCGATCTCTTTATGAAACGCGTCCAGGCCGACGGCGTCTGGTCGCTTTTTGATCCAAAGGTCGTGCCGCATTTTCCCGACCTATACGGCGAAGAATTTGAAACGGCATATGCCCAGGCTGAAACCGACGGCCTATTCATGCGTCAGGTGAATGCCCGCGATCTGTACGCCAAGATGATGCGTGCGATGGCGCAGACCGGTAACGGCTGGATGACATTCAAAGATTCGAGCAACCGTAAATCGAACCAAACAGGCCGTCCTGAGAATGTGGTTCACCTCTCAAATCTCTGCACCGAGATCATTGAGGTCACCTCCGACAAGGAAACCGCCGTCTGTAATCTCGGTTCGATCAATGCCGGACGATATGTGAAAGACGGGCAGTTTGACTACGAAAAGCTGCACCGCAACGTCCGGCTCGCAGTCCGGCAGCTTGATAAGGTGATCGACCTCAATTACTACGCGATCCCGAGTACTGCGGATTCGAATAACCGCTGGCGTAACATCGGCCTCGGTTTGATGGGCCTTCAGGACGTTTTCTTTCAAATGCGTCTGGCGTTCGATTCGGATGAGGCTCGTAAGATCTCGGCAAAAATACAAGAAGAGATCTATTACGCCGCTCTCGATGCTTCGAGCGATCTCGCGATCGAACGTGGTGCCCATCCGGCGTTTCTCGAAACCCGTGCCGCTCAGGGTGACCTGCAATTTGACCTGTGGGGCGTGACGCCTGACGACATGGACCGCTGGAACGCGATCCGCGAAAAGATCAAAGCGACGGGATTGCGTAACAGCCTGATGATAGCCATCGCACCGACCGCAACTATCGCGTCGATCGCCGGTTGCTACGAGTGCATCGAGCCGCAGGTGTCTAATCTCTTCAAACGTGAGACTTTGTCCGGGGATTTTGTCCAGATCAATAAGTATCTCGTGGAGGAACTAAAGGCCCTCGGTCTGTGGACTGACGAGATCCGAAATAAGATCAAGCTCGCCGAAGGTTCGGTGCAGGACATCGAAGAATTTAACGATGAATTAAAGCTGATCTACCGCACCGCGTGGGAGATACCGATGCGATCCCTGATCGACATGATGGCCGATCGCGGTGCATTTATCGATCAGTCTGCTTCGCTCAACCTATTTATGGAGAGCCCAAATATCGGCAAGCTCTCGTCGATGTATATGTATGCGTGGCAAAAGGGTTTGAAGACGACCTATTACCTACGTTCGCGGCCTGCGACCCGTATCGCCCAAGTTGCCGCCGCCGATAATATTGCCTCCGTAATTGATGAACCGAAGAAGGTTTACACCGACGAAGAAGCGTTGGTTTGTTCGCTAGAAAACCCCGAAGCCTGTGAGGCTTGTCAGTAGAGAAGATTATGCTTTTAGATCCTGGATTTGATTTAACACTTCGCCCGATGAAGTATCCGGACTTTTACGAAATGTACCGGAACTCCATCAAGAACACCTGGACCGTCGAGGAGGTCGATTTTTCGACTGATGTGATGGACCTAAAAAACAAGATGACCGCGTCGGAGCGGCATATGATCAACCGTCTGGTGGCGTTTTTTGCGACCGGGGATTCGATCGTGTCGAACAACCTCGTGCTCAATCTGTACAAGCACATCAACTCGCCCGAAGCCCGAATGTATCTCTCGCGACAGCTTTATGAGGAAGCCGTCCACGTTCAGTTTTACCTGACGCTGCTCGATACATATATTCCCGATCACTTTGAGCGCGAACAGGCATTTGCGGCTGTCGAGAATATCCCGTCGATACATAAAAAGGCCGAATTTTGCTTCAAATGGATCGACTCGATCAACAATCTTGAGAGCCTAAAAGGTCCCGGCGATCGCAAGATGTTTTTGCTCAATCTGATCTGTTTTGCGGCGTGCATCGAGGGGTTGTTTTTCTTTGCGGCGTTTGCATACGTCTATTTTCTGCGGTCAAAGGGGTTGCTACACGGGCTTGCGGCGGGAACAAATTGGGTGTTTCGTGACGAATCGGCTCACATGAAATTTGCCCTTGAGGTGGTCAACACCGTCAGAAAAGAGGAGCCGCTGTTATTCGACGCCGAACTCGAACGGAGCGTGGCGGCAATGATCGACGAAGCCGTCGATTGCGAGATGCAGTTTGCCCAGGACATTTTGAGCGGCGGCATTTCGGGATTGTCGGTCGGCGATATGCGGCAGTACCTTGAGTACATCGCCGATCAGCGACTGGCGATGCTTGGCATGCAGAAAGTGTACGGAGCAAAAAATCCGTTCTCGTTCATGGATCTGCAGGACGTACAGGAACTGGCAAACTTCTTCGAACGCCGCGTCTCGGCTTACCAAGTCGCAGTCGCCGGCGAGGTCAGCTTTAGCGAAACTTTCTAAGAATTTCTACCGCGAAATACACGAAAAGACGCGAATGGGAGATCTCCTACTTTTCGCGTCTTTTTAGCATCTCTATTGATAGATCCGTCCGTTATGTTTTAGCCAACCGCCGGTGTGACGGCCTGCCGGGTCGTGATGCGTCCAGTGGATAAGGCCGCCCTGCTCATTCCAAATATATTCACCGTTGATGCCAACGGTGTCGCCGACCTTTAGATCATCGATACGTTTAGCGACATCAATATTGTGTTGGATCAGAACCGTCTGCCCGGACGCAAGCCGCAGGATAATGCGTTGATGTCGAGAGCCGGAGCGGTCGTCTGAGAGAATGTGTAAAACCGTTCCCTCGCCGGTTACTTGCACATCAGACGCGTGTGTATTGAAAGCACGTTCGATATCGCCACTGCCTGACTGCGAAAGCTCCCCGCAACCGGAGAGCAGGCCTACAAGCATCAGGATCTGTAATCGAACTAAGAATTTCACCATCACATTTTACACGATAAAGGGCCCAAGATTATTCCCGCGAAATACGCTAAAAGACGCGAATAGGATATTATTTCTTTTTCGCGCCTTTAGCGTATTTTGCGGCAAATCTTTTTATGAATGGACAAATAACAGATTTTATCAAGCACCACTACCGCCATTTCAACGCCGCGGCGCTCATCGACGCGTCTGAGGGCTATGTCAAACACCTTAATTCCGGCGGCAAGATGATGATCACGCTCGCGGGGGCGATGTCTACGGCGGAGTTGGGCCTGAGCCTGGCCGAGATGATCCGGCAGGACAAGGTGCAGATCATTTCCTGCACGGGTGCCAATCTCGAAGAGGACCTATTTAACCTCGTCGCTCACGATTATTACGAACGGGTGCCGCATTACCGGGACCTGACACCGTCCGACGAACAGGATCTGCTCGACCGTCACATGAACCGCGTCACCGACACCTGCATCCCCGAAATGGAAGCGATGCGGCGGCTCGAAAAAGCGATGGTCGATGTCTGGACCAAGGCTGACACTGAGGGCAAGCAATATTTTCCGCACGAATTTATGTATCAGGTGCTGAGTAACGGCTCGCTAGAGGAGTATTACCAGATCGATCTGAAAGACTCGTGGATGTACGCCGCGATGGAGAAAAATCTGCCGATGGTTGTGCCGGGTTGGGAAGATTCGACAATGGGCAATATGTTTGCTGGCCACGTCATCACCGGTGATATCAAAAACGTCCACACGGTGCGTACTGGCATCGAATACATGATGTCCCTTGCCGAGTGGTATACCGCAAACGCAACCGACGATTCGACCACTGGATTCTTCCAGATCGGAGGCGGCATCGCGGGCGATTTCCCGATCTGCGTCGTCCCGATGCTCCACCAGGACCTGCAGCGTGACAACATCCCGGTCTGGGGCTATTTCTGCCAGATCTCCGATTCAACCACCAGCTACGGCGGCTATTCGGGA
>JBGTII010000208.1:0-27134 GCA_041745735.1 Pyrinomonadaceae bacterium
AACCCTTTAAGATCAGAGACATCGTAATAGATCCGCCGCTAATCCTGTCGCCGATGGCGGGGGTGACGGACTATACCTTTCGCCGGTTGATCAAGCGGCGGGGCGGTGTCGGTCTGGTCGTGTCTGAGTTTATCTCGGTCGAGGGGCTGACGAGGCATAATCCTAAATCGAAACGCCAGATGCGTTTTGATGAGGAAGAACGGCCATATGCCGTGCAGATCTTTGGCGGCAAGGTTGACAGGATGGCGATGGGGGCCGAAATGGCCCAAGAGGTCGGAGCGGATATCCTCGATGTTAATTGCGGCTGTCCCGCTCCAAAGGTCGTCAAGAATGGCGGCGGATCGGGGCTGCTTCGCGATCTGCCAAATCTTGAGAACATTCTCAAAGAGATCAAAAAGACGATCACTATCCCGCTGACGTTAAAGCTTCGCACAGGTTATTCCGATGCCTCGATCAACGTCGTCGAGGCCGCAAAGATGGCCGAGCAGTGCGGCGTCGAGCACATCCAGGTTCACGGCCGCACACGCGAACAGGGTTACAAAGGCCTAGCAAACTGGGACCTGATAAAACAGGTCAAAGACGCGGTTAGCATTCCGGTCTCCGGCAACGGCGATATCACGACGATCGAATACGGGATGAACAAATGGCGTGAATCTGGCGTCAATGGCATCCTCATCGGACGCGGTGCGATGCAAAATCCTTGGATTTTTCGCCAATTTGCGGATGTGCTGGCGGGTAACGAGCCCTATATTCCCGACGTCTCAGAGAAGAAGAATGTATTACTTGAGTTCTTTTCGATGTGCCGTGAAGAGATGGCCGAGATCGTCGCCCTCGGCAAAATGAAACAGCTCGCAGGCCAGTTTACTAAGGGCCTCGTCGGCGGTGCACAGTTTCGTCAGACGCTGTATCATTCACATTCGGCTGAGGAGATATTGGATAATATCTCAATATATTTTGAGACTCTCGAGTCGCGCGATACGTTTGGCGACGGCGTGATCGAGGCTGATGAGGATGCTGATATCGAGATTGCCTCGTGTGAGATCGATACCGGGCGGATGGAAAATTTGCCGCATGAAGTTTCGGCAGGTTCGGTCGGTTAGATCTAGAAACTTAGAAATTAGAAGTGGTTCGGAGTCAAAATGAGTAAATTAAAGTTGTTGGTTTTTTCCAGCATTGTTACGGTTGTTTTAGCGGGCATCGCAAATGCACAAGATCTCAAGCTCGAAGAGGTGATCGAAAAACACGTCAATACTATCGGAAAAAAAGAAGTCAGGGCACTGATAAAGAATAGGCTTATTACAGGGGCGAACGAATTTAGTTCGAAACTTCCGGTGGTCACAGGCGGCGGTAAGGCCCTGGTCGTTTCCGACAAGGACAATTTATTTTTCCTTTTGAGTCTTAACTCGAAAGAGTATCCGTTCGAAAAGATCGGCTATTTCAAGGATAAGGTTTCGCTGCCATTTGTGACGGCCGGGACCCGCTCACCACTTGGAGCATTTTTAGCCGATCATGGCAAACTTCTCGACAGCGGCCTGTTTATGGGCAGTATGTCCGCACGCTGGATCCTGCTAGAGCCCGCTCGTTATGGCGGCAAACTCATCTTGGGCGGTACGAAAAAGATCGACGGACGCAAAACCTATGTGATCGAATTCTACCCCTCGGATGGAGCCTCTTCTGAGTTCACACTGCGTCTGTTTATCGACGCGGAGTCATTCCATCATATTCGCTCGGAATACCGACATGAGATTTCGCCAAAGCAGGACACGTTTG
This sequence comes from Pyrinomonadaceae bacterium, assembly GCA_041745735.1. Taxonomy (GTDB): domain Bacteria; phylum Acidobacteriota; class Blastocatellia; order Pyrinomonadales; family Pyrinomonadaceae; genus OLB17. Next base: position 1,771 of record JBGTII010000208.1, read on the forward strand.
GCCAGCTCGGTCGTCAGGCAGGGGCAAAGCTCGAGATGATCGAGGACTTTGGCGATTTCCGGACGGTAGAGGGTATCACTGCTCCGTATTTGTATAGTTGCAAATTTAGGTCGAGCAGCCAGAGTGGCACATTTGAATATACTTGGACGATCAAGGTCGCAGGATATTTCTACAATCAGAATTTGGCAGCTGACTTTTTCACGTTCGATCCTATATAGAGACCCCATGTGTCGCGCACGATAATATTGGCGGCTTATCAAAGGAGTTACCTCATAACGAAAAAAAAGGCCAGTTACCCGGCCTTTTTTCTTTTACCATACGGATGCTGTTAGTTGCCGGGCTTGTCTTTACGTTCGTCCGCAAAAAGTATGGGCGATACGATCGGGCGATATGTCTCGCTGATCTTGATATATGCATCGGCCCTCAGTTTTGAAAGAAATTTTATTCGTTCGGCCGGTAACTTTTCACCCGCCATTGCTGCTCTCACCCCATTTTCGTCAAATACGGACTCGTTGCTCGCCGCCTCTCTATCATCAACGCGGAGTATGACGACGCCTAGCTGTTCTGCGTCAAAAGCCTCGGTGTATTCACCCACTTTTACGCCCTTGAGCGGTTTCGTAATTATCTCCGCGAGCGCCTTGACATTCAGTTTTTCGGCTTTGCCGGTGCCTTGCGTGACCACGCCGGCATCTCCGTTTTCTTTAACGATCTTTGCCCAGTCACCGCCCGCCCGCAGTTGGGCTAACAGCTGTTTAGCTTTATCACGCACGACCGTCTCGTCGCGTCCGGCAAACCCCAGGAAAAGTTCGCTGATCGATACCGTCTCTTGCTTTGTAAATTTTTCCTTGTGCATGTCGTAGTAATCCTTCAGTTCCTTACCGCTAAGCCCCCAATATACTTTCCCCTCGACCTCACGCTGCAAGACCATGTCGCGGGTCGCCTGTTTTCTCCACGATTCCTTCATTTCCTGCGGGCTGACTCCGCTCTTTTCCATTTCGGCGTAGAGTGCTTCGACCGTTTTCATGTTGTACTGCTTCATGATCTCGGCCATTCTTTGGTTGACAGAAGCTTCGATCTCGCTGTCCAGTCCCATTTCCTTGGCCTTTTGGATCAGCAGCTCTTCATTGATCAAGTTGGCGATCAGCTCACCCTGCTTTTCGTCCACGATTTTTTGGGCGTCTTCGCGTTTCTTGCCCTGTTGGACCTCGCTGTCAACGATGTCTTTCATCTCGCGCTTGATGCGAGAGAGCGTAATGACGCCCTCGTTGACTTGGGCTACGACCTCGTCAACCACACGTGTCTGGGTTTCCTGAGCAAAGGCGGTGATGCTCAACGCACCAAATAGTAGAGCAAAAATAAATAAATGACCGATCGATCTCATGAAAAAACTCCTCGTCGCAAACAGTAAAAATAATCTTATTATTCGTCCCATACATTATGCAACTTTTGGTTTTGATGCCGAAATCGCCCCGCGCGTTTATTCGCATTGGAAAGTTTCCCAGCCAGCGAATAGCGGAACTGCCGCCTATTAGTTGTTTTTAAATAAAGGTGCCTCTGTGCACCGCTGCCACAGCTCGCCTCCTGATGAAGAAAAAATGCTCAAATTGTCATCTCGTGAATTTCCCGGACGCGCCTCAATGCGCCCGATGTCAGGGGGACCCTATCGCCGTCGAGGGCTTGGATGCCCCGGCGCTCAAAAAGCGATCCGGTTTTTTTACGCGGGCGCTGATCTGTTTGCTGGTGTGTGTCCTCGCAGTGGTAGGATTCTACTTTTCGCTTGTGATCTCGGCTGAGCCTTTGACGATCCAGCAAAAAAACTCGGTCCGCCGGGCAACCGCGATATTAAAGGATAAGGGCTTTTCCGGTCATGCGTTTCTGCTCGAAAATCTGACCGTCTATCGCAGCAACGACAATTGGCTCAACGCTTCGGTTGCAAAAGAGAGTGCCTACGCCGCGACCAATTTTCCGTTTGAGATAATGACGCTCTATCCGGATTTTTTCACCTATCCGGTCGATGATGTCGAGCGGGCGGCGATATTGCTCCACGAAGCCGAGCATCTGAAAGGGCACGACGAGCACGACGCTTACAAGTTCGTCTGGGAAAATCGCAAGGCCCTCGGTTGGACGAAAGATAAATATTGGTCGTCGCCGGTTTGGCAAAATATCAGACAACAGACCATCGACCACGTCCCGGAGTTATTTAATTGCCCACAAGGCGAATATCGCGACTGTACCGAACATATCGTTACCCGCGGATCAACGCCAAACATTCCATCGCAGTTTTGATCGGGTCACCCGTCTCAACCTTTAGGCGCAAAATACCGCTCGGGCTAAAGCTCGAGCCTTCTCTTGATTCCAGTAACTCCATTAATTTTTCCGGCGACACGCGGGCGGCTTCGCCAAGCTTGATCGCGATGCCGTCGACCGTCTTATCCACCGATACCAGAGCCATCTGCTCCGCCAGTTTTCTGAGCCGGCCGTAATCGAAAAGATTCTCAACCGAGCGGGGAATCCGCCCGTAACGGTCCTCGATCTCGGCGTGAATCGCCAGGAGTTCTTCTTCGCTCTCTGACGAAGAGATGCGTTTGTACGTTCGCAGCCGTTGGCTGGCCTCGGCGATGTAGTCTTTCGGAATTGCGACATCGATGCCCAGATTGATCGACACACTCACGTCATCAGCGATCTCGTCGCCCCGCATCTCAGCGATCGTTCGCTCGAGCATCTTAGTATAAAGGTCAAACCCAAGCGCATCGAGATGCCCCGATTGCTGGCCGCCGAGAATATTTCCCGCACCACGCAATTCGAGATCTAACGCAGCCAGCCGAAATCCCGCGCCAAGATCGGAAAACTCGCGTATCGCACTCAATCTTCGTCGAGCGATCGGGGTTAGTTCTAGTTCGCTCGGTATTAGCAGATATGCATAGGCCCGGCGGTTCGAACGCCCAACACGTCCACGCAATTGGTAGAGCTGTGATAGGCCGTAATTATCAGCGCGATTGATAATAATAGTATTTGCTCTGGGGATGTCGATGCCGTTCTCGATGATGGTCGTTGCGACCAGCACGTCGTACTTATAATCGATAAAATCGAGCATCACGTTCTCCATATCCTTTTCGTTCATCTGGCCGTGGCCGATGGCAATGCGTGCGTTGGGAACGATCTTTTGAATAAGGGCGGCGATGGCCTCGATCGATTCGACACGGTTATGGATAAAAAAGATCTGCCCGTTTCGCGACAGCTCAAGCTCGATCGCCGAACGTATCACGCCCTCGGCAAACTGCACGACTTGCGTATTGATCGCCAAACGGTCACGCGGCGGCGTCTCGATGACCGACATATCACGCATCCCCAGCAGAGACATATTTAAGGTGCGGGGAATCGGCGTTGCCGATAGCGTGAGAACATCGACTTTTTTCTTCCACTGTTTGAGCTTTTCCTTGTGACCGACACCAAAACGCTGCTCTTCGTCAACGACCACCAGGCCGAGTTTTGGTAGCTTTACGTCGGCGGACAGGATGCGGTGCGTTCCTATCAAAACATCGACCTCGCCTTTGCCGGCGGCGTCGGAAACAGCCTTTTGCTCTTTGGTCGAACGAAATCGCGAGAGCAGATCGACCTTGACCGGAAATGCGGCAAAACGTTTTTTGAACGTCTCGTAATGCTGGTAGGCAAGCACCGTCGTCGGCGTCAGTATCGCCGCCTGTTTGCCGTCCATAACTGCTTTGAACGCAGCACGCATAGCGACCTCGGTCTTACCGTAACCGACATCGCCGATTATCAGGCGGTCCATCGGCGTCGGTGTTTCCATATCGGTCTTGACGTCTTCAATGGCCGCAGCCTGATCGACAGTCAAATCGTAAGGAAATGCATCTTCAAACTCATGCTGCCAAGGAGCATCGGGCGGGAAAGCGTGTCCCCGCACGAGTTTTCGTTCGGCGTAAAGCTTTAACAGCTCGTCGGCCATATCGCGCATCGCGCGTTTTGCCTTGGCCTTGGTCTTTTGCCAACCGAGCCCGCCCAACCGGTCGAGCGTCGGTGCCGTCGCTTCGCCCGACGAGTATCGCGATACGAGATCCATACGCTCGACGGGCACAAAGAGCTTTGCGTCGTCGGTATAAATGAGCAGCATGAACTCACGGCTCGTGCCTTGCGAATCAATAGTTTGCAGCCCGTCAAAACGTCCGATACCGTGATCGACATGGACGACGAAATCGCCCGCTTTGAGATCGCGAAAATCCGAGATGAAAGCCCCAAGCTTGCTCTTAGACCGCTTTGTTTTATCTGGGCTCCCGCGAACCTCGGCGAGGGCCGTCTCATCAAAAATATCGCTTTCTGAGTAGATGGTCAGGCTGTCCGTCGGCAGTTCAAAACCGCCTGAAAGCCCGCCGATCTGTATCGCATCCACCGGCAGATAAATGTCGTATTCCCTCAGCATCTCCGCCAGACGCTCGGCCATTCCCGGCGTATTAACAACGATCGTCGCCGTCCGGTCAAATTCACCAACGAACGCCGGAAGGTCACCGTGAAACTTACGCGTCGATCGCGACTGGATCTCAGTATCAGTTGCTTTTTCAGTCGTCGAGAAAAGGAAGAGCGGTGCCATAACAGTCGCATCGCCAATGGCAAATTCCTCATTCGTCGCCGACGCAGTTCGGCCTAGTGCCCGCATTTCAAGACTCGATCTTGTTTCAAGCAGATCCCTTAACTCTTCCAGCATTAGGAAAAGGTTGTTTGGCTCCAGGCCGACATCGCCGGATTCGGTGATAGCCTCAAAATTCGCGGTCAGATGTTCGTACAGGGTAATAAGCGTATGCTCGACGGTAACAGGTTCGTCGATCACCATAATATGGTCTTTTAGGTGGTCAAAGATGTTTGCCGTCAGCGGTTTTACGAGCGGCATGAAAAATTCCCAACCCGAAAAAGTCTCGCCGTTCGCGGCAAAATCGATGCGGTCTTTGAGATTGCGTTTGAATTTTTCGTCCGCGAAACGCTCCGCTGCAAAAAATGCCCAGTCTTTTAGGCCCTGCGGGGTGACGGCAAACTCACGCATCGGAGCGATCGCGGTTGATGTAAGCTGCTCAAGCGATAACTGCGTGTCAGCGTCAAACGTCCTGATCGAATCGACCGTGTCGCCAAAAAACTCGATCCGCACCGGATTATCCGCATCCGGCGACCAGATATCCATGATCCCGCCGCGAACCGATAGCTGGCCCGGGCCAAATAAAGGCTCTTCGCGAACATAACCACACGCAAACAGCCGCTCGACCAGATCCTCCGGCGGCATATCCTCATTCCTGACGAGTACACAACCAAGCGCCGCGATCTCCTCCGGCGTAACACTGCGCTGGATCAGCGACCGGGCGGTGAGGATAGCGAATTCGCCGTCTTCATTTGCAAGCTGCCACAACCCCAGCGCGCGTTGTTCCTGCGTCTCGGCGTGTGGCGAAATACCTGAATACGGATCGGCCTCAAATGATGGCAACGTAATGATCTGAGATCTCAAATTTGAAATTTCGGATCTCAAATTTGAAATTCGAGATTGAAAAAATCCCAGATCCGATTCCCACGATTCCAATTCCTGATTCGATTCCGTAACAACAGCAAACCGCCTGCCCGTCTGGGCACGCAGCTTTGTCAGCATGTATGCCTTTGCCGGTATCGACGTCAGGCCGCTGAGGCTGATGACTCTTGAATCGCTCTCGACGGCTCGTTTTAGTTTTTCCAGATCTTCTGTCATTAACACGCACATATACGCAGAAAACGCGGCCCCGGGGTAGTGGCGCGTTTCCTACGGTATTTATATTTTGACACATTCGCGAGATGTTTGCTGTGATAGCGGCGGTTAACTATAATCAGAGATTCAATTATGAGCATTCCAGCATTTAGCGAGATCATCGAACAAAACGACCAGACGGAGGCAAGAACGGCTTCGCTCGAAGCCATGCGTGAGTTGGTCGGTAATGTCTATCCGAACAAATTTACTCGCTCTGCCCTCAGCGGCGTCGAAGATACGATCACAAATCTTAAAGCGTTCGCACCCGTCGTTGAGATTGTTGGTGAGATCAAAGCAGTCGTCGCGGCTCTTGCAGAACGCGAACGTCCGCCTGCTGAGATCAAAGATGCGCTCAATGAACGGTTGAAAGCATTTGGCAATGTTCGCATCTCCGGACGTTTAACCACGCCGACCCGTGGGAATTTTGTTCATCTGACCGACGGTATTAATAAGTTACAGATCTATTGCAATAAGAAAGGCCCGCTGGCTCTTGTGCTGAATGACGGAGCGGATACTCTCGACGAAGCGAACGGTTGGGCGGCGTGGCAACTGCTCGATCACGGTGATTTTGTCGGTGTCGAGGGCTATTTGTTCATCACAAACACCGGCGAGCTGAGTGTGCACGTGGAAAAACTCCAGTTCCTTGCCAAAGCGATGTTGCCGATGCCCGACAAAATGCACGGTATCGCTGATCCTGAGTTGCAGCGTCGCTATCGTTACGCGGATCTGATCGCTTCGACGCTGCAGATCGAGCACGAAGGCCTGACGACCCGTGAGGTTTTCGAGCGTCGGGCCAAGTTGATCTCGGGAATGCGTCGTTTTCTCGACGACGCGGGCTTTATCGAGGTCGAAACACCGATGCTCACGCCAAAGGCGACGGGTGCGGCGGCAAAACCGTTCGAGACGCATCATAATGCCCTCGACATCCCGCTCTATGCACGCGTTGCGCCCGAGCTTTATCTCAAACGCCTGGTCGTCGGCGGCTTTGAAAAGGTTTACGAGCTCAACCGTAACTTCCGCAACGAAGGCCTCTCCCAGCGCCACAACCCCGAATTCACGATGCTCGAATTCTACATCGCCTACATGGATGTGAACGGGATGATGGATTTTGCCGTCACGATGATCCAGGACGCCGTTGCTAAGGCAAATAATGGCAGCCTCGTGGTCAAATACGGCGAGAATGAGATCGATTTCGGTAAATTTGAGCGGATATCGATGCTCGATGCGATCGCCAAATATGCACCGGGCGTTGAGGTCGATGACAATAATATTATCGCCGCGTTTGATGCCCACGTTGAGGAGCATCTGATACAACCGACGTTCGTCGTTGACTATCCGAAGTCGATCTCGCCCCTTTCGAAAGCGTCGCCGGAAAATCCAAATTTCGCCGAACGGTTCGAATTGTTTATCAACGGTATGGAAGTCGCGAACGGATTCAGCGAGCTCAACGATCCCAAAGAACAGTACGAACGTTTCGTCGATCAAATGTCCGAACGCGAACGCGGCGACGATGAGGCGATGATCATGGACGAAGACTACATACGAGCCCTTTCGTACGGCATGCCGCCCGCCGCCGGCATCGGAATCGGCATCGACCGCCTCGTCATGCTCCTCACCAACAAACACTCGATCCGCGACGTCATTCTATTCCCACACATGCGGCCGGAGAAAGGGAATTTAGCTACAGAGGACACAGAGAGCACCGAGGGAAGTTGAGAGTATTTTTATACACTTCGTTTACCCTCGTCGCTTTTGCGTTCAATTCAATATTGTGCCGACTGGCGTTGCGCGGCGACGAAGCTGATGCTGCGGGATTTACTGCCGTCCGGCTCGCGTCCGGTGCGATCGCGTTGGTCGTGATCTGGCTCATATGCAGAAACCCGCGCGTAAGCAAGGGCGTAACACGCAAGTCGGGTGATAAGCCCTCGCTTACGCGCGGGCCTCTGCATTCTGGCACCTGGCCCTCCGCATTACTCCTTTTTGCTTATGCTATTTGCTTTTCGTTCGCCTATCTCGGCCTGACCGCAGGAACAGGGGCGTTGATATTGTTTGGCTCGGTGCAGATGACGATGATCGCCGTCACGCTTTTTCACGGTGAACGCCCACGCCCGCTCGAATGGCTCGGCCTCGCAACTGCTGTCGGCGGACTCGTCTATCTCGTCTTTCCCCGCCTAGCATCGCCGCCGCTCAATAGCTCGCTGCTGATGGCCGCCGCCGGAGCTTCTTGGGGGCTTTACACGTTACGCGGCAAACGCAGCACAGATCCGCTCGGCCAGACGACGGGAAATTTCATCCGTACACTGCCGTTCGCTGCGGTCATTGCGGTTATTTTTTTTCCTAACTTATATTTATCAACACGCGGCATCATCCTCGCCGTTCTCTCCGGTGCGGTCACCTCCGGCATCGGCTACACCGTCTGGTACGCGGCCCTTAAACACCACACCGCAACCCGCGCCGCCGTCCTGCAGCTTTCAGTCCCAGTAATCACCGCCATCATCGGCGTGCTATTTCTCACCGAGACCGCCGACACACGCCTAGTCATCGCCGCCGCTCTCATCCTCGGGGGCATCGCTCTAACTATCTTTGGAAAACGATCTTAGCGAAAATTATGCGACACCACATCCACCGTAAAACTATGTATCGGCTCAAAATGTCGGGCTTTTAGCATCCCTCTTTCTTCAAAGATACCTTTTATTATTAGGTAATCATTTTGGCTGATCACGGCCCGGTATTTTTCGAATACATCCGGCATTACGACAAAATTCGAATGCCCGGTCTCGTCTTCGAGCGTGATGAACACAACATTATTCGCCGTCATCGGACGCTGTCGGATAATGACGGCACCCGCGGCAGACACGATCTGGCCTTTTTTGAGGTTGAGCGTTTGTTTGGACGATAGTATGCCCCGCTTATCTAATTCTTCACGGACAAACGCCATTGGGTGTTTGCCGATAGAGATGCCGGTCTTTCGCAGGTCGGCCTCGACCAGCTCTATGCCCTCCATGCGGTGGAGAAATGACGAATTTCGAATGTCGAATGTCGAATCAGGAGGTCCTGCATTCTCGAATAGTTCGCCCGTTGGTTGGATAGCCAATTCCGAATTCCATAGAGCCTCGCGGCGATGGACTGTGCCGTCGAAATTTAACGCTCCGGCGAGGCTTAATGCTCGTATCTCGCGTTTATTGATACCGGGAACGCGGTCAATGAGGTCGGCGATGGAGGTGTAGGGGACGGGGCCGCATTCATTGCAGAAGCCCGCGCGTGAGCAAGGGCGTGACGAGCTACTCGAGTTGAGTGTTACGCCCTTACTAACGTGCGGGCTTCTGCATTGTCGATCCCGCTCGGCGACTATCGCTTCGCCAATTTCTTTTCGCAAACCTCTGACAAAATTCAGCCCGACACGGACTTGCTTCTCGCCATTGACGTCTTCGACCGTAAATTCATACTGCGACTTATTAATATCGAGAGCGGTAAAGTGCAGCCCGTGGCGTTGGGCGTCTTTGACGAGCGTTGCGGCGTTGTAGAAACCGAGCGGGTAATTATTAAACATCGCCGCCATAAAACACGCCCGGTGATGGATCATAAAATACGCCGATGCGTAGGCGAGCAGGGCAAAGCTGAATGCGTGCGATTCCGGAAAACCATAGTTGGAAAAAGCGAGTACGCACGCGACGATATTTTCCTGAACTTCCGTTGGAACACCTCTTTTCTCCATTCCTTCGCGCAGGTTTTTGCTGATCTTTTCCAGCTTTTTTCCCGGTTTCTTAAAACCCATCGCTTTGCGAAGATCTTCGGTCTCGTCGGACGTAAATCCGGCAATGTCCATCGATATTTTCAGGAGTTGTTCCTGAAATAACGGAACACCCATCGTTCGCTCTAATATGGGCTTTAGTCGCTCGTCGATGTAATCGACAGGCTCTAAACCCTGCCGGCGTTTTAAATATGACTGGAGCATTTTGCCAACGATCGGCCCCGGACGGATAATGGCGACCTGTACGACAATGTCATAAAAATTCTTTGGTTTTGATTTAGGCAGAAATGCGATCTGTGCCCGGCTCTCAACCTGAAACATCCCCACCGTATCGCCCGTTTGCAGAGCTTTGTACACTTCATCGTCACCGTGCGGCACTTTATACAGGCTCAGATCGACATCATGATGCTGCTTTATGAGTGTTATCGTGTCGCGTAAAACAGCCATCATGCCGAGGCCCAGCAGGTCGATCTTGACGATCTTTAGAGCGTCGCAGTCGTCTTTGTCCCACTGAACGATCGAACGATTTTCCATCGACGCAGGCTCAAGCGGCACAATGCCATCTAGCCGATCTATCGACACGACCATCCCGCCCGAGTGTTGGCCAAGATGACGCGGAAAATCGAGAATTCGCTGATAAAGATCGGCAAAATGCCGCAGCCGTATGTTTTCCGCCGGGTCAAACCCATTTTCCTTGAGCCGTGCGTCTAGCTCCTTGTCCCGGAATGTTTCGTAATGAGAATTGAGCTTTGAGAGCCGACTCAGGACCTCCGTGCCAAAGCCAAATGTCTTGCCGACCTCACGCACGGCCGATTTGCCGCGATAGCTGATGACATTTGCCGTCATGCCCGAGCTGCGGCGGCCGTATTTGTTATAGACGTGCTGGATCACGCTTTCGCGGTCATCGCCCGACGGCAGATCGATGTCGATGTCGGGGTATTGCTCGTAACTTTCGGACAGAAAACGCTCGAATAGCAGCTTGTTCTTTATCGGCTCGACAGCCGTGATGCCGAGAGCGTAGCAGACGACCGAATTTGCCGCCGAGCCGCGGCCTTGCGAGAGGATGTTGTTCTCTTTGCAAAAATCTGAGATGTCGGAGACCGTCAGGAAATACCCCGCCAGCTTTTTCATCTCGATCACTCTAAATTCTTTTTCGAGTCGCGGGATGACCTGCGTCCGCAAAGCCCAGTTTTCGTGACGGTAACGCTCATGCGAACGCTCTATCGCTTTTGCCCGAAGCACGGAATTTACCGTCTCACCCGCAGGCATAGGATAATCCGGAAAATTATACGAAAGCTCATCCATCGAGAAATTAACACGCGAGGCGATATCGGCAGTGATCTTTAAGGCCTCGGGCAGGTCAGCGAAAAGATCTAGCATCTGCTTTTGAGATTTTAGATATCGCTCGCTGTTTTCGCTCAGGAGTTTTCCCGCGTCATAGATCGTCGTGTGGTTTTTTATGCAGGTAAAAACGTCGAAAAGTTCACGGTCGTGATGGTCGGCGTAATATGCTCCATTGCTTGCAAAATAGGGAAGTCGTAGTTTGTGGGTAAGACCCAAAAGCGATTGGTTTATCGCCTCTTCGTGCCTGAGATGATGCCGTTGCAGCTCGACATAGAGCCGCTTTTCAAATACATAATTGAGCCAGGCAAGATCGATCTGGCCGCGGCCGTTTTTAATGCTGTTATGAATAAAACCATCCGCCCCGCCGGTAAAGCACAACAGCCCGTCAGAGTGCTCCTCGATATCTTTTCGTGTGGCGAAATGCTCAACTTTTTTGTGCCGGAGCTTGATGGTCGTTATCAGTTTCGCGAGGTTTTGATAACCTTTCAGCGTCATTGGCACAAGCGGCAGCAGACTGCCGTCGTCCATCGTGATCTCGGCTCCGATGATCGGTTTTATGCCGTGCTTTCGCGCCTCAAAATGAAACCGCACCGCTCCGGCGACCGTGTCGCGGTCAAGCAAAGCCGCACCGGACATCCCCAGCTCAGCCGCGCGCATTGCGAGGCTCTGCGGCTGTGATCCCGAAGATAGAAAGCTAAAGGCTGATCGTGTGTGTAATTCGCAGAAAGACATTCAATTTCTCAGAAGTTTTAGCCACGAATTACAAGATTTAAGTTTTATTCGTGCCATTCGTGCCATTCGTGTTATTCGTGGCAAAAGCTCTTTTATTAATCATATTCACCAGTCAAAAACCACTCTTTTCCGGCCTTGAGCAGACGATAGACGCCGTGACTTTCGACCTCGATATCCCATTCCTGAGTCTTCCAGAGGCTTTCCCACCATTTGGAATTTGATTTCCACACGCCGCTATATTCAGTCACGTGGCCGCTGAAATACTGTGTTCTGATAAAAACGAGACGGCCGTCACGGACCAAAACCTCGGCCCGGAGCGGGGGACGATAATAGTTGAACGCGATGATCGAATCACCGTCCCACGCACCGATCTTTTCGCGTCCCACAGGCACGGCATCAGCATCGAGGGCGAACGGCTCGGCGAGCCGCTGGTTGAGCAGCACCGGCACACCGACGTGTGTCTCGCCGACCAGCTTTTTTAACTTGTTGACAGTCAACAGCAGGCTCTCGGGCTCGGGCCTCGAAACGGCATATAACCCCTTTTGGGCCGGACGCGGATGCGTAAAATGGGCGGTCGTTTTTACCGACACGATGTCTGCCTCGGGCGGGTCGAGTGCGGCCCGCAGGTTGATCAGCTTTAGCCAAAACGCATGGTCGAGCATCGGGAACGACGTTTTTATCTCGTAGCTTTTCTCCGTCCGGTTTTTGAGTTTGAAAAGCAGATCGAGATGCTCCGTGCTAAAACCGCAATGCTCGACCTCCGCCAGCAGGCGTTCGAGTCCGTGATTGAGCACAAATATCAGCTGCTCAAAATTTTCGACCGACTGATCCAGGTCAAAGCTCCATTCGACATTGCTGTCTTTTACATTGGGCGTGATGAACGACGCGCCACGTTGTTCGATGGTGTCGATCACGTCCTGAAACTCACGCCCATAACGCCCGATCAGATCCGCACGCGGTATCGCGAGCAGGTCCTGAACGCTGCGAATGCCCAGGTCGCTGAAAACATTCAGCGTGTCCTGGCCAATATCGAGATTGCGTAACGGAAGCTGCTTGAACGCATCAGGTTCATCTGCCGTTTGCCCGCCGACACCCTTTTGCCGTGCAAGCAAAATGGCCGTATCGACCGTTCCCGCGACCGCGACGCTGCCGCGGACCTTGTGCCTTTCTAATTCCGCCAGTATCTTTTGCGTGATCTTATCCGGCTTGCCGATCAGGCGTTCGAGCCCGCTCACGTCAAACAAAATGCCGTCGTCGAGCACCTCGATCGAATACGCAAATTCGCGCGCCGCTGCGACGAGAGCGTCTTTGTCCCGCTTTACATCCGGCGAAATTATGCACGCATACGATCTAGCCATCCGTATAGTCAAACTCCATTTTTGCCCGCAGCGGCGGCCCGTACGAGCCTTTGCGCGTGGTGAGGCTGATGTGAAATTCGCGCAGCAGTTTGAATTTCCCGCCGCCCGACCACACCGTCTTGTCCCGCTCAAAAGTAAAAGATCCGTGCGATGCCGAGCCCGCCAGAGACTCTGCGGCGGTGACGAGCAGCACGGTCGCCGTTTCTTTGATCCGCGTGCGATAACGAAACCAATATGACCGAGGCACCATCCGCAATTGCGATCGCGAAAGCCCGCCGAGGTTTAGCCAAATACACCCAAACCCCTTTGCCTGCACCAGATAATCGGCGGCGATGAACGCTTTCTCGACATCATTGCCGCACCGGACCCACAACAGATCTTCGAGCATAACGCCTGCCATCTGAGCCGTCGCCGGGTCAAAACCATGCCCGGCATCGACAATCGCACAGATCTCGCCGTCGGACGTGAGCCGTGAAAGCAGCGCGAGCGAAAACCCCGTTTTCCCGGTACTCGCACCGCCGATGATCTCGGTTATCGCCCCCCGCGTCACCGACATGCCAAAGCCGTCGAGCGATATTTCCTCGACGTGTTTTTGCTCCTCTCGCAAATGCGAAAGGCTTTTTACCAGGCTCAAATGCTGCATTTAAAGTCAGTTTCACAATACCGAAGGCGGCAAAACGTTGCATCTGTGAAACAGTAATATAAGAATAATCCAACCCGCAGAGAAAGGCAAGAAGTTTTATAAAGTTTGGAGTCCCGCCTTTAGACGGCATGAAAAAAAGGCCCCGGTAACCCGAAGCCTCTTCATAAATATCAAATTTCAGATCTGAAATTTCAAATTATCTTTCCCCGATCGCCACATACTTTCTATCCCGTTCGCCGATGTATTCAGCGCGTGGGCGGATGAGTTTGTTGTTGGCGTATTGTTCGAGGATGTGGCCGGTCCAGCCTGAGATCCGGCTGACGGCGAAGATGGGCGTGTACATATCGAGAGCGATGCCCATCAGGTAATAGGTCGAAGCCGAGTAAAAATCGACATTTGGATGCATGCCCTTTTTCTCAAGCATCATAGCTTCGATCCGCTGCGACATATCGTACCATTTCGGCGTACCGGTTTTGTCGGCCATATGTTTCGAATAACGACGCAGCCAAGTGGCACGCGGGTCTTCGGTTTTGTAAACGGCGTGGCCGATGCCCATGATCTTGCGTTTTTCTTCAAGAGCTTTGTCGAGCCAGCCGTCGACCTTATCCGGTTCGCCGATCTCGATGAGCATCTTCATCACGGCCGTGTTCGCACCACCGTGCAACGGCCCTGCGAGAGCAGCAATGCCCGCCGTGACGCAGCCGTACATATCGGCAAGCGTGCCGGCGACGACGCGGGTCGTAAATGTCGAAGCGTTCAGCTCATGGTCAGCGTGCAATATCAGACACACGTCAAACATCCGTGCCTCATCAGCATCCGGACGCTCCCCGTTGAGCATATAAAGAAAATTCTCAGCAATGCCAAGGCTCGTATCCGGAGCGATCACGTCTTTGCCGTTGCGAATACGATCCCAAGCCGCAGCGATCGTTCCGATCTGGCCGGTGATTTTGGTCGCCGAAAGCCTCGCGCTTGCAACGTCTGTGGCATGACCGTCCTTATCGTAAAAATCTAAAGCCGACACGCACGTTCGCAGCACGTCCATAGGGTCGGCGTCTTTCGGCATATACTTCATCGCCGCGATGATCTCAGCGGGAACGGCATAGTTTGCCTGTAACTCTTTCTTCAACCCTTCAAGCTCGCATGCGGTCGGCAAATTGCCGTGCCACAGCAGATACACGACCTCTTCAAACGTCGCGTGCTCGGCCAGATCGTGAATATCGTAGCCCTGATAAATTAAAATACCCTGTTCGCCGTTAACGTCGCCAATCGAACTCTGTGCCGCAACCACGCCCCGTAGCCCCGCTGCCGCCGCCGAAGATTCTGTTCCTGTGCTCATTTATCTATTAACCGTTCCTATCTCTGTTATTTGATGCTTGCCATCAAGCCAAACGTTTTCCGTTCTCATTTATCCGTTATCAGTTGATAACGCCAATCCTTAATAATATCCGAGCGCAAAATCCGTTACAAGCCCCGCCGCCCCAAATTGGCATTACCAATCAATTAATTCACGAGCAACGCGCAAAAAAAGCCACGCGGTCGGCTGCCGTTTCCCAAAAGGAGGAAAAGGGAACGCGCCTTCCGCGTGGAAAAGGATTGAAGCCAGTAGTCAGCAGTCAGCAGTCAGCAGTCAGCAGTCAGTGATCAGTAGTCAGGGTTCGGGAACAGGTGAAGACCTTTTGCCGCCACTCGTCACTCGTCACTCCTCACTCGTCACTAAATTCGCCTAGCGAATTTGAGTCTCATACGACGTCTTGATCCTGAGCTGCTGATTGCGGGTCAGCTTGACGTGCTTGCCGCGTTCGATGACCACGGCTCCGACGCCGAACGCCGCTCCCATTGCTGCTCCGACACCTGCTCCGATCGGACCAATGATCGCACCTGTGACTGCACCCGCCGCGGTCGCTCCGCCGACTTTTATCGCGTCCGACTTATAGGAACTCTTGCCGACAGCCGTGCCTTCGTTATCGACTCGCTGGACGTTGTCGCCTTTGACGGCCACGACTTCCATCAGCGTGCCGTTGAAATTGCTCCAGCGGTTGTCCGTCAGGATGATGCGGTCAAACGTAAGTGCCAATTCGCTGCGGCGTTTGAGGCGGCCCGGTGCCTGGATCTTTTGCACGCGGCCTTCGACGGTAGCACCCGCGATCTCGGTTGGCGAGATGATCTTTGCGGTAAATTTGTCGCCCGTGCGGCTGCGGTCCGTCGAAAGATCGTCCTGCAGCTCGATGATCAGCTCGGTGTCTCGCGGGATCAATATCGTCGCCGAATTGTTGTCGGGATACGTAACCGGAACGGTCTGTGTCGTGTCCGTCAGATACGAGGTGTTCGAGTAGGTCGAACCGTTGTTGTTGTTATTCTGGACCGTCACCGCTTCGTTCGAGGTGCCGCTCGATTGCGGGGTGTTCGGCGTCACCGTCTGGACCGCGACATTCTGAGACTCGCCAACGAGCACGCCCCCACGGCGTTTGAGATTCGTCGGCAGATTCGCGTCGAAACCTCGGCGTTCAAATCCCGTGTCGTAACCAGTCTCAAATCCTTGTTGATACCCGTCTTTGTAATCTTCGATCGTACCGTAGTCTTTATTAAATGCACGGTTCGCTTTGCCATAATCAGCGTGCCGCGAATAGCTTTTTGCGATACTATCGATCGTGTCGCGATACCCCGCCATATAACCGTCCGAATACCCCGTGCGATACCCCCGCTGCAACGCAACACCGTCCAGCGTCTGTGCCGTAGCCGGCATAACAAGCGCCGCCGGAATTATCAGTGTTGATATGATAGTGCTTAACACAAATAGACCGAGTCCTTTTTTCAAGTTCATTATCCGTTCTCCTTCGTTTTGCTGCCGGAATGGCAAGAAATGTAATATCCGCAATAGTTATACATCAATCTCTGAGAACTTACAAGAACTTTTTTTGATTTATTTTCAACCGGAAAGATCGGAATTCTTATACAAGCGCATAAGAAATGATAGGCCTTATGCAAAAACGGCAGTAAACATATGCTACGTTCACTGCCCGAGGCATGAGGAGGAGCAAAGTATTAGAAACTCTTGCGAAATAGATATGAAGCTCTGATGAAAAAGGTGCGACTGTCACGGACAAAACCCGGCTCAAAATTTCCGGTATATGGGTTAGAACCGTTGCGGGTCAGGTTGTCGTTGTAGCCCGCGTAGAACGCCGTTCCCGGGCTTGGGGTATATCCTACGAGAGCCTGTCCCGCATAGGTCTTTGCGGTCCCGTCGTAATCAAGACGAAAGCGCGTGAAGATAAAGCGGGTAAAATAGTATGTCGAGCGGATGCTTACAAGATCCGAGTCATACGACCGCACTCGATTGTCATTGCGTGTTAGACGGCTCTTGTTATAGCTGATCGAAAAACTAAGAGGATCGACAGGCTTCAGAGATAAGAAAACGTTCGCATCCAGTTGGAGTCCTGGGCCCGGATTCTGGAGTATGATCTTGGAATTCGGATCCAATGGATCCCGAAGACGGCATTCACCACTAGGATTGCGCAGGCACTCAAAAAAGAAGAAATCAAACGCATTGCGAACTGCTCCCAAAAAGAAACCGTAGCTAATTCGCTTATTGGGAGTCTGATTAAAATTTGCCGAGACAAATTGCTGATGCGTCGCGCGAGTTGGAGCCCCCAGAAATGTTCCGAACTCTCTCGTCGGTGAGCGTTTCAGGCCAAATTCTTCTTCAAAGATCTTTTCGTAAGATATACCTGTCGCGACATTAACAAATGTATTTCGACGCAAGCTCAAGTTGCCGTTGGTTTCAACATTAAAAGAGGTCAAGCGGCCCTGCCAGTCATAATCGACCCCGCCCATCTGATTCCACTGAGCGCGGATGATCTTTTTCTTCGAATCAGACTTAGTGGATAAGCGGTTAAAGAAGAAGGCAAAGTTGGTGTTCGTCCTTCGCGTGAAACCTGCATCGGCACGGTAAAACTTGCTTCGGCCGCCGGCTTCGAAAAACCAACCACGCGTCTCGGCTGAATAATCAATATTAAAATAGTAGCCGAGCCCGTTGCCGGTCCTATAACGGTTATAAGTGCTTCGATTATTTAGCAGGCTTGGATCGTTTATCGGGAGGGTCGTGTTAAATGATCCCGTACCGCAAATAGATCTATTCGATGCTGCCTGCTGCAAATTTAGCGTCGGCTCAAACTCGGGATCAAAGAAACATCTGCGAGACGTCGTGCCGACCACCTGAAATTGTGAGGTCATTTTGGGATTCCACTTTATACGCCCGTCAAAGCCGCTGAGTAGATTTTTCTGCTCAGGAAAGCCACGGTATGTTGCGAAAAATCCCAGATTATTTTCCGCTCTAAAATCTCTCTTGAACCGGAGTATACCGAACATCGAGTTCTTGTCTAAAAACTCATCTCTCGAACACTGAATACGTGGATCGGCTCTCTGCCGTTCGAGACATTGGGCGTTTAGAGTTCTTTCGTGTTCGGAATAGTTTCCAGGTGCGTTGTCGGAGGCGGCCAAGATACCAAACGAATTTCTTCCGGACTTGCCCGATAGCTTGATAGCAAAATCGGGGTCAACGATATTTCTGGAATGAAACACTTGGAGCGGGGAGCGAAAGATATCCACACCCTCAAGGAAAAATGGCCGTTTTTCTTCGAAAAAGATCGGAAAACGTTGATTAGCCGTGACGACCGGGGCATCAGCCTCGATCTCAGCGAAATCAGGATTGATAGCTGCGTCGAGTGTGATACTTGGGGTCAGCGTATATTTGAGCGTTACGCCGATCTGCTTTTTGATCGGCTGATTTACGAATCTGCCGGCGGCGACTTCGTTTGCTTGAACACGGCTGCCCGTTTCACTCAAAGTTACGCTTGGTACTACCTCAAGCGTGCGTTCATATTTAATGTCATCGAGCCCGCTTATTTTTCCGTGTTTGATCAGAAATCCTGAAACGTTACGATCGTCCGGCAGCCACTGGTCAAATTCGTCATTGAACCGGTCGATATTTCGTGCCGCGTTAAAGCCCCAGAGCGTGCCCTTTCCCGTCTTGTAACGCAGAGATTTGAAAGGTATTTTGACCTCGACTGACCAGCCCCAATCTTCAATGATCCCTTTGGATTCCATGACTATATCTACTGAGAAATCAGCTCCTTGGCCTTCGGTAAAGATCCCATCCTGTTGAATGCCCAATGGATTGAATCCAAGGACGTATGCACGGCGTTGATCGTTATACGTATCGAGCCACATGCGGACATTATCTTCGCCAAAAACGTTGTCACGTTTTGCGACCGTCGCCCGTATCTTATCTTTTTCATCCCAACACTTGAATGCAACATAGAGGTTCTTTTCGTCATACATTACATACACTTCGGTTGGTTTTGAGGGCTGGATGTTGTCTCCGGGGTAGGTCTGGTAAAAGTCTTTAAATACTGCGGCTTGCTTCCAAACATCCTCATCGACCCGCCCGTCGATCACTGGAGCAGCGGAAATCTTAACGATGCCGACCGGACTTGCTTTCTCAGATGGAGTAACTACTTTTCCACCGTCATTCGAAGTGACGACAGTGTTCTTGCCTGCGTCGGATGTCGGAGTTGTCTGGCCGTTGATGCACAGGGAAGAAAGCAAAAGAATAAAAAGGAAAATAAATGGTTTCATGACTGCACCTTAAAAGACAGGAAATGAAGTCGGACTAATTATATTAAGTTGACGAAAAGGTCTATTGACTCAAACGGATAGTCGGTCAAAAAGTTTCATCAGGGTTGCGAAAACGACAGCCCCGGCGTTACTTTTTACATTCCCGAATTTGTGTCCGCACGTCGAATGGTTACAGCGCCGTCACCCACAGTGAAACGATATGTCAGGCCGCCGCTGCCAAACCGCCAGATATTTTCCTCTGGCTTGGTAGGGACCCGAAGATTTTCGACCGTCAGAGCGTCGATGTTGGCTTCGATATCGAGGTTTGGGTCGGAGGGAACGGTAATGTAAAAGTTGCCGTCGCCCGCTGTGCCAGTAAGTTTTGTAAAAGCGCCCTCGAGATAGACATCGCCATCACCAGTCTCGGCATTGAGTTCGCCTGAAAAGCCGATGACGCGGATGCGTCCGTCGTATGTTTTTACCCGCAGTTTTCCGTCCGAATCGCGCACATTTATTGCCCCATCCGTTCCTGTGAGTTCGACATCGCCGGAGACGCCATCGAGCCTGATCTCGCCATTGGCCCTGATCTTTAGGTTGGACTTACGCGGAACATAAACCTCGATCACCGTTTTCTGTCCATTACCATAGAAACGCATTCCATTATTCGCCTTTGGTTCATCGACTGTGATCGAAACGCTCGACTCGGTATGTGTTTCGATAACTTTTAGCGGATCACTCCGACGTGTCTTTATACGCTGAGTCACCTGGTACATGACCTCGTTTTTGTCCCATCCGATGATCTTCACCGCGCATGGTTCCGCATTGACGGTGATCTTTGGAATTCCTTTCATAGGAAAAGAATCGCTTTTTTGCTCGATGCGCATGAACGCGTTTCTATTGAAATCCGCATTTGAGATACGCGACAGCGCGTCCTGCTGACGGAGCTGAGCCTCGCGCATCTTTTCCTGGATCTCTTTGGAATTCATTATTTTTGTCGATTGTTCAATGGCGTCGGCGGCAGTGGCCATTGCGGCGGCGGTTATTTTTTCAAGTTCAGGCTGCATTGCGAGCAATTCTTTCTGCGAAGCCTTTATCGCCTTGGCTGATTCCTTTTCCGCATCTTTAACTGCCTTTTGAACATCCTTGTCCATCTTTAAATAAGTTCCGGCTCTTTCGATGTCGTCGTCCTTGTCGCTGTCCCAGTCCCCATCGTCTTTTTCCTTATTGGGCAAAAGGTTGACCACCGGGTTCTGGGTCTTACCGTCGCTCTTACGACGAATGGAAAGGCCGCCATTGACGCTGTCGAGTTTGATCCGGACCTCACCGCTGCCGATACGTCCGTATAGGTCGCGGCCAATGTATTTTCCTTTGCGAACCGTCAGGCCAAGATCATTTGAAATATTGCCATTTAGTGTATCGGCGTTGATCGTCGCATTTGCATCCGACGGGATGGTCAGGTTTACGCGTCCGTTGACCGTTGAGAGCGTGACCTTGTTGCCTGATTCGAGCCGATCAAAATCCGCCGTAACTTCGCCGTTAACGGTCGAAAGATTTGTCGTTCCTCTAAGATTTGTTGCGATGACCGAGCCGTTGACGGCGGAGATCTTTGTGAGGTTAGTGAAATTTGACGCCGTGACCGAACCGTTAACGGTCTCGATCTCGTTGAGGAAAGCGGTTCGCGGGATCATAAGGCGAAATTCGACCTGAAGCTTACCGGTCTGTTTCCAGTGTTCGCCGCTTCTCGATTTCCAGTTGTCGTAGTCCGTCTCAATGGTCAGATGGTCGGCACGCGATTCGATACGAATCTCGACCTCGGCCAGACGCTCTTTGGTGCTCGCGATCTTGGTGTATTCGACCTTTACCTCGTTGCGATCCCAAGCCTCGACCACGACCGAGCCATTGATATTCGATAGGCTCACGCGGCCATTGGAATTAAGCGGATATGTCTTGTCAAATTTTTCAGTCTCGTCCTGAACTTCGACCACAACCGGTTCCGGGGTGTTTTGAATAATGCTCTCGCCGCTTGAGGACGAGCTGCCCTGCGACGAAAACACCAAACCTGCGAATACTATCGTATATAACCAACTCATAAATGCGTCTCCTATCAATAGAGAATTCCTCTGAATCTATGAACAAAACACCGTCGGGGGGACGTTTATGACAATCTTTTTTTCCGTTTCTTAAAAATCTTTACGCCCCTCTCAATGATAAATATTTTAGATGTCGTCAACCGGCGATCAAGGTGCCTTTCTCCGCCAGATCCTTTTACGAAAGCGGTTTTAGCTTCTTGTGAATAGTCATTTGTAAGCCCGTATGCTACGATTAACGTTTTGCTTTCCTCCGGGAAAACGAATGATTTCAAGTAGTTAAGTGTATCCCTCCTTTTGTTTACGGGGTGCGATCGCATATTTAGAAGTTATACATATGGAAAAAAGGAACGTCTTTTATTTATATTATTATATTGTATTGGCCTTACCCGTGGGTTCTGCCGGAGGAGCGCGATGACCCTCTTTGTTCACCTTTTACTCGGGTTTGCGGCAGGTGTCCATGGTGCCTCATATGGCGCTTACAAGGATGCTCCATATGAGAACTTTAGACTCGGCCGCTTTCTCCGGGAGATAGTGATCGCCACCTTGTTTGCCGGCATGCTGAGTCTTTTGGGTTGGACCGACAGACAATCCCCTTTTACTATCTTCGCAGCATCATTTGCGGGAGCACGTACCATCACGGAATTCTACAAGCTTTTCGTTCGAAACGTGTCGCAGGATGACTTTCGCATTCCTACAAGGATGCATTATGTGAAGGGCGTCGTTAACAATCCGATCGCCCGGTTGATTCTGGGCTTTGGGTTCCTATGGATGCTTGTTGGGATCTGGGGGCTTTGTTCATTGTTGGCACCACACGACCCGCCTCTGTTACGTGGACTTGTCGTTGGGATCATCATAGGCACTTTGGAGGCCATGGGCGGAGCATATAAGGACGGAGCGATCGAAGGTTTCTTTTGGCACAAATTTATCAAGAGTCCGGTTTTTGGTGCACTCGCCGGCCTTATTGCTGCGGGGCACGCCGAGATGTTTGTTCCGGGCCGGGTCGCCGACCTTCCGATGCTGATGCTCGCTACATATGGTATTTGCCGGATGCTGCTTGAGCTTGTGTACAAGATGCCTGTGGCGGATTATGTGCCTGGAAAGTTTCCTTCGATGGTGGCTTCATTCCCGGAGTGGAGCGCCAAGCGGGCTACTTACTTCATCCCTCCATATGTCGCGACTTGGGCTCTCTTTCTTGTGCTTGCTACGCATCCAGGATGGTAGGCCGAAGCTAGCATATTACGGCAGTTGATGAGAGCTGAAGTTAAAATTAGGAGCACACACGGCCTTGCAGCATCTTTGCTGTTGGCATTCGCAATTGTATCTCTGCTTAGCATGGGTGCGCAGGCATTGCCCGTTCCCACAAACCGGCTCCGCGATGCGTCCGGCCTAAGGATAGAAAACTGGCTGGTCGCTCCTTATGTTGGCGATGATCCGTCCCAATATGACGGCCTCGATGCCCGGCAAAAGCAACTTATCGATGACTATTACGCGGAAAAAGTAAAAGGGGAAAATACCACTGCTGAAAAATTATATGACGCTTTAAAATCGGATCAAAAGCTTCATTTCGAAGGGATTACGAACGCGATGGCGAAAACCAAAGTATTCGACCGAAAGGGAGACGATACCGGCAAAACGGTCTTAGATCTGATCAGAGGCCTCGACACATCAAAAATAGACGCACGAGGCGAGCCAAACGCGATTCGCGGAAAGGACGTTTCAAGAAAAGGAAACGAAAGCTATCGAATATTTGTCACCTTTGATACGGATGCTATTGATACGCTTGGAAACAGCTCGAAAAATTTTGAATTGTCGGGTGCTAAGCTTCACAAAGGAATGACAGCGAGTTACCGCCAAATGCCGGGCCAACCGAGTCTTCAAGTTGTATACAATGCATCAAAAACTGCCGGCGAAGTAGATATTGATTTCGACCATGATTCCGGAGGCGTTTTTACCTCTATTATTACTTTCGGATTGAAAGGGTCGGTAGGACTCCATAATTCAAATATCGATTTTAAGGATCACCGGAAAGCGTATGAAACAAAATACGGGCAAATTCCTAACAGATCGTCAAAATGATCGTAGTAAGAGGTTGTTGGCAGGCTAGAATAAGAAATTTATAATGGATCGCGAAATAGCATTACAAATGCCTATAACTGAAT
Source organism: Pyrinomonadaceae bacterium (assembly GCA_041745735.1). Classification (GTDB taxonomy): domain Bacteria; phylum Acidobacteriota; class Blastocatellia; order Pyrinomonadales; family Pyrinomonadaceae; genus OLB17. The sequence continues at coordinate 25,234 of JBGTII010000208.1, forward strand.
CTGACGAAATACACCATTCTCTCGCCGACGCCGACGATATCGAGGATGTGCGGGAAGAAGTAATAACGGTAGGAGACGTCTGTTGGAGTCTGCTCCGCAATCCTTTGCAGTTGTTTGCCCGCTGGAATTGGAAATCCGCTGTCATCGGCACTCTCGTGCGTGCGTCGATCTACTTTACCGTTTATCAGGCAAGCAAGGAATCATGGGTGGTCACGCTAACGGCGGTTGGTGTTGAGATGGTGTTCCGTTTTGTGACGACGGCCACAGCCGGTTCGATCATTCAGTCATTCCGGCGGGCAACCCCTGAATGGCTCGCCACGACAATAATATCAGTCATACTGCCGACGGTGACCACATCCTTGATCGAGTTCTATTCGCATTACGTTCAGGAAGCATATTTCGCCAACATTTTTGCTGCATCGGAAAACAGCTCCCGGCAGAGAACTTTTGCGATCTCGACACTTCTTTCCGTCCTTTCCGCGATGTTTAGCCTTTATGCGATGCGGCGAGGCTTTTTGCTGGTCGGTGCTGGTGAGGAAACAAAGAGTTTGGGACAAGATATGAAGAAGATGCCGGTGCTGGTATCTGAATTTGTAATTCTTATTCCGGTAAGACTTGTCCAATTACTTCGTGAAGGCCGGGTATTTGCCGCACTGGGTATTTTTGCGTCATTCGGCCTATCTGTCGGAACGATCCTCGCGGTTACCCGCGGTCTATTATCGTGGGGGTATAGATCGGCGATCTTTTCGTGGGTACTACTTTTAGTGTGTACGATCATAGCTTGGGTGGTTATGGAGTTGCGTCGACGACATCGGATACGTCATGGCTCCCCGGAGTAATTCCGCTTGATCCTTTGTTTTAACTAAAGTGCTCGAACTGGTCTTCGCAAATCTGAGAGTTCGTCCGTTTCGCACGCTTATCAGCGTGATCGGCGTAGCTCTCGGTGTTGTGCTCGTGATTTTGTTCACGGGCCTCGCTCGCGGTATGACTAACGACGTTGCAAAACGTGCGGCTAATTGGAAAGCGGAGATCGTTTTTACGCGTCCGGGCGGCATGGATGCGATGAGTTCGAACGCATCCGTGAATATTGGATACGTGGCAAAGCTTCGCGAGATCGAGGGCGTCAGTTCGACCGTTCCGATTATTCGATACATCACGCCGGACAATCGCGGGCGTTGGGGCGTACGTCAGATCGACGGCGTCGAGTGGCAGCCGTTTGCCGATATGAACGGTATGACGATAGTCTCGGGCCGTGCTCCGCAAGCCAATGACGAGGTCATCATGGACGAGCGCGAGATGATAGACAACAAGCTCAAGATCGGCGACACGTACGAACTCTTTGGCGGAAAGCCATACAAGATCACCGGCATTTTCTCGCCGCCGTCCGGTGCCCGTATCAAGATGTCGCTCGTCGGTATGCAAGAAGCCTTGCAGACGGACAAATGCACCTACATCCTCGTCAAACTCAAAGACGAAGCCGATGTGGATGCGGTCGTGGCCAGGATCAATGAAGTCTTGCCCGGCAATAAGATAAATCTCACACGCGATCTAGTCATCGACGCACAGGAACGCATTCCCGGCCTCAATACATTTCTAAGAGTGTTGGTTGTACTCGGAGCACTCGTCAGCACGGTTTTTGTTCTGCTGTCGATGTACACGACGATCACTGAGCGGCGAAAGGAGATCGGTATCCTCAAATCGCTGGGAGCCTCGACGAGTTTTATAATCAAAGTCATCGAGGGCGAGGCATTTATGATCGGCATTCTTGGCATCGTGCTGGGCGGGGTGGCATCGGCAATTACATCATTTCTTATCAGTAAACAGTTTGATCTCGCATTCGAATTCAGCTCCGGCTGGATCATCACAGCGGTTCTTATTGCCATCGGCGGCAGCCTCGTCGG
>JBGTII010000209.1:0-16149 GCA_041745735.1 Pyrinomonadaceae bacterium
AGCTATTTATACTTGTTTGCTTAACTCTGCGTCTTAGCGTCTCTGCGAGGAATTTCCCGCCAAGCCGCAGAGTCGCAAAGGTAAATCCAAGTTAATAAGATCGGGATTCGACCCAATTTCATTCAAACTTCTACTCAAGTATAGGCATCAATATAACACGACAAGGGGCGTGTGATAAAATCCTTGTTTCGCTCATTCTGAATGACAAGGATTTCGTTAATGCTTCGCAAAGCCCTTCCCAAAATACTGGTTATTATTACGCTTGCGTTGACGACGTTTGGCCAGGCCAAGCCCGCCGGCGAGGTCGATATTTCCAAATGCTGGGCGTATCCGCTCGCCGACAATACGGCTTCGACGTTAGCTGCATATGCCGCAAACGTTTATATCGGCAGCTCGGGAGCAAAGGTCGAGGCATTATCGCTTGACGGCAAAAAGATGTGGGCAACGGAGTTTGGCGGGGATATTAACTCAAATCTGCTGCCGACGGATGCGGGACTATTTCTCGTGACGGCTACAGTTTCGGACGATGCAGCGAAGTCAGGCAGCGTGCTTCGCGTGGTTAGTAAGGAAACAGGCATCACAAGCTGGACATCGAAATTGCCGACTGCGGAACGACATTTTTTAGAGTTTTATCAGAATACGATCGTCGTAGTTTCGGGCAACGGCGTCGTGCAATCCCTTGATATCACAGACGGCACCGTCAAGTGGAAACGCGAGATCGCCGAGGGGTTTGCGGGCGAGCCAAGGTTTGGCGGCGACGCGGTCGTTGTCGGCTCCACCGCGAAACAGGCGTTTACGATAATGCTCGCGACTGGTGAGATACTCTCGCTGCGAAAGATCGAGGCCGGCGTCACATCGGTCGGCCGCGTTTCTACAAGCGATGTTACGGTCGGCGATGGGCTTGGGAATGTGTCGCTTTTTCTCGGCGGCAGCGAAAAGCCAAGCTGGAAATTTCGCAGCGGCGGTGCGATCTCAAAGATATTAGCCGCCAACGGCAACCTGTTTGTCACTTCGCACGACAACTTTGCATATTCGCTTTATACGAGTAACGGCAGTTTAGCTTGGAAACGCCGCCTCTCTGGCCGCGTATCGCACCTTTCCCTCATCGACGACAAATATATTATCGTATCGGCGGTCGATGATCATTCGGTAGTGTTGATCGAGCTCGTAAAAGGCAAAGTCGCTGGACAGATCGCGCTCGGTGCCGATGAAACGCTGACGGCCGATCCGGTGATGTCAGGCGGGCTTATTCTCACTGTTACAGATACCGCTGCTTATGCGCACAGCTTAATTCCATGCCCCAAACAATAAAAGACGGAGCGAACCAATTAACTACTGGCTCGCACCGTCTGTTTAAAATAAATTGAGCAGCAAAACTGTTTCTAATGCGAAACTGCGTGCTGCTGCATCATGGTATAAATTTCGTCTTTGATCGCAAGTTTCTTTTTCTTGAGAGTAACTTCTTCTAACTGCTCCTCGTCGTTTGGATAGGTAAGATGAGCAAGCTCGCCCAATCTTTTTTCAAAGTCCTCGTGCTGATGTACCAGATCTCGAAAGGCGGTGTTGCTCTTGAGCAGCTCGTCTCTCACCGGGTCAGCTATTGACATGTCCATAGCGTTTTTTCCTCACTTATCAAAGTTTTTTGGGCCCGGTGCAGATTTAAGAAATTTGTAACGGGCTTAAGTCCAATTCTAGACCTATCCAAATAAATTATCAAGCGAATTGTTATTTCAAAATAAGTTTCATCAAAAGCGCTGCTTCACGTGGATTGTCGTAGAAATTATTACGACTCTGAACGTGTTCGAATCCATTAGTTTTATAAAAGCCGATTGCTTTCTCGTTTGATTCACGGACCTCAAGCCAAACGCTCGTGACGTTATGCTCCCGACACTCCACAATAAAAGCATCAAATAATAACTGACCTAACCCTTTTCCCTGCTCGCTTTTATCGATGGCAATGTTATAGATCTCGGCTTGCTGCTCTGTCTCAACAACGCCTCCCTCAACAATACGGCCAACGACAAACCCGATAGTCTCATTCAAGTCCGACTCGAGCCGCAGCATTATCGAACCGGGCATTAGAAATTCATCCAGATAATTCTGTGCCGACCAAGCACTCAGATTGGTCTCATCGGCGATCCTGATCAGATCCGCGATATGCGAACTATCGACCGGTCGTATCCGCAGATCGTCAGTAGGTTTGTCGGGGAGGTCTTCCATTAGAAACTCTTGCTGATAAAAAGCGGCTCGGTGACAGTTGCGGGTCGGTCGGAGCAATAGCGGGCAATCGCTTGAGCTATATTCACACCCACATTTGTATATGAGATCGACGCGTCAGCGTATAAAGGCAATGAACCATGTAGGATAAAATGTATGTCTTGTTCAGTACGAAGAGTTTCCGCGAAAGCTTCCTCAGTGATCGTATGCGGGGCACAAACCGGCAACAGATTACCATTGTTCGTAAATTCCTGAATACAGATAGCATTGCGTCCGGTCGGAACTGCGACAGCTGAACTTCCCTGCACATCAGCCGCTGCGGCCATCGCAGTCAGTGCAGATACGTTCGACATTTCGATACCAAGACCGTTCTTTAGTCCCAGGGCCGTTGCTAGGCCAATCCTTATGCCGGTAAAACTACTCGGCCCGGCTGATACGGCCACCATAGAAATATTACCTTTTGAAACGCCGGACGATCGAAGCATGGCATCGATGTTCACAAGGAGATCCTCGGCCTTAGAGACGCTGGCAGAGCCGATCCAATGCGAGATCTCGATACCGTCTCGTAATAAAGACAGGCTCCCGCCACTGATGGCAGATTCGATCGCTAGTATGACTCGTGGTCGATTCATGTCGACCTCCAGAATAATGCCTTTTTAAGTTGGGTTATCGCGGGCCCGAGCCGGGCAAAAGCAGTACCGATTTGATAAAAGAAACGTGTCTTTGCATCAAAACTGCCATTTACCAAAACCGTAGCTGTAATGGGATTGGGCGGTATCCTCTTTTTGATCTGTGCGAAAAATAACTTGGAATCATGGAGACTCGAATATAATGGCCAAAGAGGTGTTTCACTCGACCATTCTTTCTCAACTGCTTTAATCAGCCATGCGGGAATATTTTTTGCGTCTCTCTCAACCGGTGTACCGGTTAGATCTAATCCAAGATAGCGATGTGCGAGACCTATTGTGCAGACCAGCCAGCGCCTGCGTTTCTGTGCAACAACATTCAAGAACCTGTCCCAGTCAAAGTCGGGCGGGCGGTTGGCGACCGCATAATGGATATCCCACAAACGATCTTTATTTGATCCCCCATCGGTTAGCCAATGGATACATTGTATTCGCAAATTGTCTTCGGGCCTGAGAACACGAATAGTTTGGCCATTGAAACTGATCAGGTGAGAATTTGCGACTAGATCCTTCCAATCGACCGTGTCAAGGTGACGGAGTTCTTGATGCAAGTCGATCGCCAGATCTTTGGCGGCTTCTGATACAACTACATCTTTAGCGCTGTCAAAATCTGCGGTTGACACCGCGATATCCATATCAACGGCATCCCTGAATACCCCTTCGGGATAAAAACGTGCGGCTGCAAGCCCTTTGATTAGGATCGGCTCGATCCCCTTTTCGCGGAAAAGGGTGAACGCCAAACACGCGCGGGCCTCGCTCGCCTTATTTTTAATAAGGCCCCAACGGTCGGGATCGATGATAGATGTTTTTCTGCGTTGCTGGGTTTGGGTCACAATAAAAAAGAGTAGCAAAGATGTGACATCCTTACTACTCTTTAGAATCTCTAACTAGGAACGATTTCCCTTACTACTGGCAAACCCCTGCACCTGTAGTGGTACTACAGGCCACTGGACATCCGGCTCTGCAAGGGGCTCCGCCACCAGTACAAGCGCATGATACACTGCCGAGTGCTTTTTGAGGAGCGACAAGCGAAGCGATTACCGGAAGGGCCACCATAGAGGCCAATCCGATGGTCTTTAGGACCTGACGGCGTGACTGACCCTCAAAGCGAGGTGCGATCTTGCTGTCCATAAGGCCATTCTCATTTAACTGGTCAATAGCGAGCCATACGAAATCTTCGGTGACCTTGCCATTACCGTTTGCTTCAAAATGCCGCACTATGTCTCCCACCGTGTTGTTGCCGTCACACGATTTCCAAACAAAAGCAGCCGACTGATTCAAACAATGAGCTTTATTGGTGTCCATGTCATAGACGAGCACCTCGTCGGGCATTTCTTGAACCACTAGACCACTATTTCGGGCCATCGGATTCTGCGTATTATTCGGATTATTCATCTTCTCCTCCAAGCGTTAGATATTAAGCACAATTTAGTTAAAGTCATTGTACCTCAGTTTTCGTTTTTGTCAACGATAAATGAGATAGCACAAAAAACTGTTCAATGTCAGTCTAACCTAATTTACGTGTTTGTCAACGAAATCAAGCAAGGTTTTAGCAAAATTATCAGCGGAACCTCTTAGACTGGAGACAATTATGGCACGGCTCGATAAATTATTCAAGACGTTAAGCGAAAAATCAGGCCTGTTCACAAAAGAAAATGTAAATGGCACCATTTCGAGCACGCCCTTGCCGGTAGACAAAAATTGAGGTTCCCACTTCGCATCAGGTCGGTACTCGGTTAGGAGAACTGTACCGACTGAAATTGGTTGGCTTCCTGTCTTGCCTCCTAGGTCCGATGCTGTCGTTTCAAAGAGCGTGTATTGTTTCTCGTCCGTCCGCATCGTCATCGTTCGAGGGAATGGATAAAGAAGACCGTCCCGGTCAAATATTGCATAGTCGTCCGAATAATACTCGGCCCCATTTCGTACTAGCTCGGCTACGAGTCTAGATTTCCCAATAAAACTTGTACCGGGTAAAATGATCCCCTTACCCTTCCATCCGACCGCTCCGGCATGAATGAAAACTCGGTCAACCGCCTGTTCAGCAACGGCAACACGGACCAGACTATTGAAATAATGGAAGAGGACACTGGGGGTATCGTCATATTCAATCTCGTCGTCTTCATGGGCAAGAGCAACCCCGCCCGTGGAATTAAGTGAAAAGGTGAAAACGGTGTCGAATCTGTCAGTAATAATTGGGCGAAGGTCATCGAGTAATGCCTGACGCGCAACCCGCTCGGCCTCATCAACGATCGCTTGATCGTTGCCCTCAAGACGGATATTAACGCCATAGCACTCGAAATCGAACGAGCGAACTGTGGGGTGAGAATTTTCGGTCCTGCGAACGTTCATAAAATCAGATATTAATTTGTCCTAAAACGATCCTGCTCACGGCCTGTGAAACATTAGACACAAGATATTCGGCGGGAGCTGTCCACGCCGCCGGCTGTGCGATGGCTACCTCGACGGCACGGACGATCGCGTCCGGCTCGGTACCGCTCAAGATGTTACTGCCGCAGTCGATCGTTTCCGGGCGGTCTGTCAAGCTGCTGATCGTTACGATCGGGATGCCAAAAATTGCACATTCGTCTTGCACGGTACTGCTGTCGGTTAAAACGGCAAGCGAGTTTTTTGCAAGCTTGGCAAAATCAAAAAAACTCAGGACCTTGAGCAATCTAATATTGGGGGATGTCGGACGCACTCCGTGCATTTGTAATTTTCCCACAGTTCGAGGATGGGCGGAGACTAGGACATTCTTGTCAAATTTGGCAGCGACAGCAGCAAATCCGTCAAAGATCTTTTCTATCTTTTGCTTTGTATCAATGTTCTCGGCCCGGTGCAGCGTCGCTAAAAAATAATCGAACGGCTTAACCTTGAGTCCTTTCATTACACCGCTTGCCTCGATCTGGTCGGCAAAGCTGTCATGTACTTCTTTTATTGGGTTGCCCGTCACAAAGATCTTTTTCATCTCGATCCCTTCGCGGATCAGATTGTTCATTGCCCTGGGCGTATTAGATAAGAGGATCGAGCTTGTATGATCGACGGACATCCGGTCGTCCTCTGCTGGGTTGGAGCTGTCGAAACAACGGATACCTGCCTCCATGTGAAAGACAGATGTCTCTTTATTCGAGACGGAACTTGCGGCAAGTGCCGTCGTCGAACCACCTAGCACAAGGATACGATCGGGTTTGTGTTCAGCAAAAATGCTTTTAAGCTGTGACGAACTTTGCTCGTTATCATTTGATTTCGTGTCTGTCACGACCTGATACTCGGGCTGCCGTATCTCCAGATCGCGGATCAGATCATCACACATTTCCCTTTCCGAATTCGATACGATCTGAACAACGATGTGCTCTGAATGCTGGTCGAGCACCTTTAATATCAGACTGAGTTTGATTATCTCTGGCCGGGAGCCAAAGACGGTCATGACTTTCATGTATTACTTAGATAGTGTCCGATAGAGCCTTCCGCAATTCCACGAGCGATATTGCAGTCGTACCGACCTGTTCGACGACGAGCCCCGCTGCTGTGTTTGCAATGCTAGCAGCGGTCTCAAGATCAGCCCCTGATCCGATCGCAACGGCAAGCGAAGCGATGACCGTATCGCCTGCACCTGTAACGTCATAGACCTCGCGGGCGATTGTATTTAAGTGAAAGGGCTCGCCGCTATTGCGAAACAGCGTCATTCCGTCCTCACCCTGGGTGATAAGCACGCTATTGAGTTCGAGGTCGGTAAGCAATCTATTCCCTGCAATATCGACCATTTGTTGGGTGTTCTCTTCGAGCCCGCAAGCATCTGCCGCCTCTCGCCGGTTTGGGGTAAGCATCGAAGCGGCACGATACTTTGTATAGTCTTTGCCCTTCGGATCGACAAGAACCGGAATATTATAGATATTTGCAAAGTCGATCACTCGCCGTAACAGCGAATCACTCAAAAGCCCCTTAGCGTAATCGGAGATCACGACAGCCTGCGAATCTTTAATTAGCAGTTCGATTTTTGACCAAACAGTTTCCTCATCGTTGGCGGCTAAATTCGTATCTGTCTCTTGATCAATGCGGGCCATTTGTTGACTATGGGCGATGATGCGTGTCTTAACGGTGGTAGGCCTCCCGGCAATTTTGATCAAATGCTCGTGTGGAACACCGACCTTCTCAAGCACCTCGGGAAACATACCACCCTCAACATCGTCACCGATTATTCCAACAAGTATTGGAGATGCTCCTAGTCCGGCAACGTTAGCCGCAACATTTGCCGCGCCACCCGCCGCGAGCGTCATACTGTCCATCTTAACGACCGGCACGGGGGCCTCAGGCGAGATGCGGCTCACGCTACCCCACCAATAGCGGTCGAGCATCACATCACCGATCACGAGGACCCTTGTATTGGCAAAGCTATCTAGGATATTCATCAAGGATTATTTTGCGGGAAGGCGGCATCGACCATCTCACACCATATATGTGCGATCGTAATGTGAGCCTCCTGAATTCGTGCAGTGCGTTCCGACGGGACCATAATACATGCATCGCAGAGCGAGGCTAGTTTCTTGCCTGCCGCACCCGTCATGCCGATCACCTTGCAATTATTTCGGCGTGCTTCCATAACCGCGGCGATCACGTTTCGCGAATTACCGCTTGTACTGATCGCTATCAAACAATCGCCTTCCACGGCTAAAGCTTCGACCTGCCGGGCGAATATTCGCTCGAAATCATAATCATTAGCTAGTGCCGTTAATGCGGATGTGTCCGTCGTTAAAGAAATCGCCGGTAAAGCACGTCTTTCGGTCTCATAACGCCCAACAAACTCTGTTGCAATGTGTTGTGCATCCGCCGCACTCCCGCCGTTGCCGCAAATAAGCACTTTATTTCCATTGTTGAAAGTCTCTAGCAGCAGTTCGGCACATGCTTCAATAGTTTCTTCACCGGAACTTAAAACTGCCTGAAAAACACCGAGGTGTTCATTTAGCGAATTTGCCGCTATTGAGCCGCCCGTATCATCGGATCTATTTTCACTCTGAACCCTTTTTTCCGCGATCGAGCTTGTTGAAAACCCCGGCACAAGTGGCAGCGACACAACCTTGCCGCCATTTGCCTTTACAAAATCTGCACCGATCACCTCGTCCTCTTTCCAATCGTTTCCTTTTACGAGAATGTCCGGATTTAATTGCTTGATCGTCTCCTCCGGCGTAAGTTCGTCATAAATAATGACCTCATCAACCGACGACAGTCCCAAAAGCACGGCTTTACGAGCCTCTTGATCCTGCAGCGGACGTCCATGCCCCTTGATCGAGCTGACCGATCTGTCGCTGTTTATACCGACGATAAGTTTGTCGCCGAGAGCTTTCGCCCGCGAAAGCAGATCGACGTGGCCCGGATGAATGATGTCGAAACAGCCGTTTGTGAAAACTATCATTTAGTGATCTTTAGAGTGGTCGCTTTTATTATCTTAGAACAAATCGCATACGACAGTTAAATGCTAATTTCCGACTGGGATCTTTTTTCAAATTCAATATCGGAATCGAGCATGGTCCTTGTTAGTTCTTCAAACCGCACTTTTGCGGTCCAGCTTAAAAGTTTTTCAGCCTTTGACGGGTCACCGATCAAAGAATCAACCTCGGTCGGCCTATAATATCCAGGATCGAGTTCGACTACAGTGTCGCCAACTGCAAGAGTCCGTAAGTTCAGGCCGAATTTTTCTTCTAGTAGAGATATATCAATATCCTTTATTATCCCTTTTTCATCTGCCCCTGCACCCAGCCAACTGATCTCGACCCCAACATATCTAAAGGTTGTCTCGACGAATTCACGCACTGTGTGCCCTTCGCCCGTTGCGAGCACAAAATCCTCAGGCTGGCCGTATTGTAGAATTCGCCACATCCCTTCGCAGAATTCGGGTGCATAACCCCAGTCGCGTATTGCGTCGAGATTACCTAGGATCAGCTTATCTGAACGCCCCAGAACCATCTGCGCGATCCCGCGAGTGATCTTTTTGGTTACAAACGTATTGCCGCGTCGAGGCGACTCATGGTTAAACAAAATGCCGTTGCTTGCAAAGATACCGTATGCTTCGCGGTAGTTCACAGTTGTCCAGTAAGCAAACAATTTTGCTATACCGTACGGAGATCTTGGATAGAATGGAGTACCCTCGTTTTGTGGAGATTCGGTGACCTTGCCAAAGAGCTCTGATGTCGATGCCTGATAGAATTTTACCTTGCGTAAACCTGTCTCGCGAATAGCATCAAGGAAACGGAGTGTGCCGAGTGCATCAACCTGGGCGGTGTAATCGGGGATCTCAAACGAAACCTTAACATGACTCTGAGCACCAAGATTATAGATCTCGTCCGGCCCTATTTTATCCAGCAACCGGTTAAGGCTGCTGGGATCGATCAGATCACCATAGTGAAGGAACAAAGACTTATTTAATACCTCAGGATCATTATGGAGGTGATCTATCCGCCCGGTGTTGAAAGAACTAGATTTGCGGATAATGCCGTGAACCTCATAGTTTTTTTCGAGCAATAATTCAGCCAAATAGCTGCCGTCTTGGCCTGTGATACCGGATATAAGCGCTTTATTCATATAGTCGCGAATTCTGATCTGAGAAATATTTCGTAGGTAGTCTTTAGACCGTCTTCCAGAGGGGTTGAGTATCTCCAGCCCGCTCCGGATAGACGGGACACGTCTAACAGCTTTCTCGGTGCTCCATCCGGTTTGGATGTATCAAAACGGATCGCACCCTGGTAACCGACGATCTGTTTGATTATCTCCGCCAGTTCTATAATTGAAACATCGATGCCGCAGCCGATATTGATGTGAGATATACCCTCATCATATATCACTTTTGCTTCAATATTTTCCATAATGAAAGCGACGGCGTCGGCCAGATCATCCACATACATGAATTCCCGGCGGGCTGTTCCGGTTCCCCAGATCGCGACTTCTTCAAAACCGTTTATTTTGGCAGTGTGAAATTTACGGATCAGAGCGGGTATCACATGTGACGATACCAGATCAAAATTGTCCCCCGGGCCATAAATATTGGTGGGCATCACGGCGATAAAATTGACCCCATGTTGCCGGTAATAGCTTTCACATAGTTTGATGCCCGCGATCTTTGCTATCGCGTATGGCTCATTTGTCGGCTCGATCGCGCCTGTGAGCAGATCTTCCTCTTTAATTGGCTGTGCCGCAAGTTTGGGATAAATGCACGAACTTCCTAAAAAAATGAGTTTTTCCACTCCATTTATAAAGGCGGCATTTATGACATTTGCCCCGATCATCAGGTTTTCATAAAGAAAATCGGCCCGGAAAGTGTCGTTCGCCAAAATACCGCCGACTTTTGCGGCGGCCACTATGACGATCTCGGGTTTTTCAGCTGTAAAAAAACTCCTTACAGCTTTCTGATCTATCAGATCGATTTCATTCGAGGATTTCACGATCAAAGCCCGAAAGCCACGATTTTCAAGATCACGTCTAATGGCACTGCCGACCATGCCGTTTGAACCTGCTATGTAGATTCGTTTATCTTTTGCGATCATCGGGATAAGGCCTCGTGCAAGCGACAATCTTAGCAAATCAGACGGCGTGTTAACAGATACTTTGAACAGTTACGCCAAATTGGCTAAACTTTGAAACACATTACTTCACATGGAAACCGCAACGCCGATGCTTCGGCAATATCTTGAAATCAAAAAGCTCTATCCGGGAACAATACTATTTTTCCGGCTGGGGGATTTCTATGAAATGTTTAACGAAGACGCCGTAACCGGCTCACGTGAACTCGATATTACGCTGACCGCCCGGCATAAAGACTCGCCAAATCCGGTTCCGATGTGTGGGGTTCCCTATCACGCCGCTCCTAACTACATCGCTCGTCTTGTGCGAAAGGGCTATCGCGTTGCGATCTGCGAACAGACTGAAACTCCGACCAAAGGAACAAAGCTCGTAAAACGCGAGGTCGTCCGTGTCATCACGCCCGGGACAGCGATCGATCCGCAGCTTGTCGAAGCAAAAGACACCGTTTACCTCGCCTCGATTTGCGGCAGCGGCGATACATATGGAGCGGCTTTTCTCGAAACCTCTTCGGGCAGCTTTGCGACAACAGAGATCACCGGTGCAGATTCTTGGTCAAAGATCAGCGACGAGATCGCATCACGATCACCTCGGGAATTGCTATATCCGCCCAGCTTGGAAAAGATGGTTGAAAGTTCGTTTGGCGGGGGCAACGCCTCGACTGGACTCTTTTCCGAGCGTGAACATTCACCACAAGCGAATGCGATAACATTGACGCCGCTCGACGATGCATCATTTGATGAGCGGGCGTGCACTTCCCTGTTAACGAAGCAGATGGAGGTTGCAAGTCTCGTCGGATTTGGCCTCGACGCGCATCCAGCGGCGATCGGAGCGGCCGGTGCGTGTCTGAAATATGCTCAAGACACACAGCGAGCGACCGCCGGACACATCACGGAGATAAGCTATTTTGAACCGTCCGACGCAATGATCCTCGATGCCGTGACGCTTAGAAATCTCGAAATATTCGATTCGCGAGGCGACAAGAATAGGAACACCCTTTTTGGTGTGATCGACGAGACAGCCACGGGGATGGGTTCGCGGCTGCTGAAACAGTGGGTCCAGCGTCCATCTTTAAAACGCACGGAAATTCAGACGCGATTGGCGGCGGTTACGGAGCTTTCTGATCTGATCCTACGCGACAAACTGCGATTCCTCATGAAGGAGGTCAGTGACCTTGAACGCCTCGTCGGACGCCTCAATCTCGGTACGGCAACTCCCCGCGATCTGATGGCGCTGAAGCGTACGATGGATCAGACACCGTTGTTAAATCAGACGCTGGCCGACGCAAGCTCTCTATTGCTGCAAGTTTTATCAGAGAATATATTTGAATTGCCCGAAACCTGCGATCTGATCGGCCGGGCGATCGCCGACGAGCCGCCAATAAACGTCAGCGACGGTGGTGTGATACGAGCTGGATTTGATCCCGAGCTTGATGAAATTCGCGGTATTTCGACTTCTGCAAAGCAGATCATCGCGGCGTTTGAGGAACAGGAAAAGGCACGAACCGGGATCGCCAATCTCAAGATCCGGTTCAATAACGTATTTGGCTATTACATTGAGATATCCAAGGGACAGGTTTCCCGTGTTCCCGAAGATTACGAACGCCGCCAGACGCTTGCCAACGCCGAACGATTCACAACGCCGCATTTAAAAGAATGGGAGCAAAAGGTACTCGGTGCCGAGGAACGTATCGCCCAGATCGAGGCAGTCCTATTTAATCAGGTCAAAGCTAAGGTTTGCGAAGAGACCCGCAGGCTGCAATCGACAGCCAGAGCGATCGCAACGCTCGATGCACTGTGTGCACTGGCTGAGACGGCTTCACGGCGAAACTATGTTTGTCCAGTCCTCCACGATGGCGACGAGATAGAGATAAAAAACGGCCGTCATCCGGTTGTCGAGGCTGCTCTGGGGAACACATTTATCCCAAATGACACGCTGATGAACAACTCGACGGACCGTCTGCTCATCCTGACCGGAGCAAACATGGGCGGTAAATCGACCATTTTGCGTCAAGTGGCATTGATCCAAATACTTGCTCAGATCGGTTCTTTTGTTCCGGCAACATCAGCGAGATTGCCGGTGCTGGATCGCATCTGGACGCGGGTCGGGGCGTCCGATGATCTCGCGTCGGGACGGTCGACGTTTATGGTCGAGATGACGGAAACAGCCTCGATCCTGCACAACGCCAGCCCACGTAGCTTGATATTGTTAGATGAGATCGGACGCGGGACCTCAACGTTTGATGGCCTGTCGATCGCGTGGGCGGTCGCCGAATTTCTGCATAATTCACCGGAGCATTCTGCCAAAACGCTGTTTGCCACGCATTATCATGAACTAACGGAGCTTGCCGAAAATCTACCGGGAGCAAAAAATTATCAGCTTACGGCAACAGAACGCGACGGCGATGTGGTTTTTCTGCACAAAATGCAGCGCGGTAAGGCGTCAAAATCGTACGGAATCGCGGTCGCAAAGCTCGCCGGGCTTCCCGCTTCGGTCATCGAACGGGCAAAAAGGGTGCTTGAAAAACTTGAGAAATACGAGCTTGCCGTTTTTGCTGATGAGAAAAAAGATGGATTGGCAAAGGCTGCTGCCGGACGAGTCGCCTCGCAGGTGTCATTGTTTGCGGTGACCAACGAGACGGCGATAGATGAACTTCGCGTCGTAAATATCGAGGATCTCTCGGCAGATGAATCCAAGGAACTGCTTGCAAAGATAAAAGGAAAGATCATATGACAAACCGCAGATCGTTCTTAAAAGCCTCGCTTGCCGGGCTGCCGCTACTGGCGACGTCTGAAGTGGGAGGTCAAAAGCCGGCGGTTCAGGTCTTCAAAAAACCGCTTGTTGTGTCGACCTGGGACAGCGGTTTGCGAGCCAACGCGGCGGCGTGGAAAATTCTCGAAAAGGGCGCCAAAGCGATCGACGGTGTCGAACAGGCCTCGAGATCGGCTGAGGACGAATCGAGTTGCTGCGTCGGGCTCGATGCCTATCCCGACCGCGACGGATTTGTCACATTGGACGCATCGATCATGGATCACCAGTCAAATTGCGGAAGCGTCGTCTATCTACAGCACATCAAACATCCGATCTCGGTCGCGAGATTGCTGATGGAGAAGACCAAGCACGTCATCCTCGCGGGTGATGGCGCGATGCAGTTTGCGGTCGCTAACGGGTTTGAGTTCGTGCCCGGGAAGCTGTCGGCTGACGCTGAAAAGGCTTGGAAAGAGTGGCTTAAGAAATCCGAATACAAGCCTATAATAAATATTGAGAACCGCAAACCTATGAGCCGCAATTTCCCGTCGGCCCCACCATTCTTTGACGATGGCTCGGCCAATCACGACACAATGGGAACCATCGCTTTGGACGCGAAAGGCGACCTTTCGGGTGCCTGTACGACGAGCGGGATGGCATTTAAGATGCATGGCCGCGTTGGCGATTCGCCGGTGATCGGAGCGGGACTTTTTGTTGATAATGAGGTTGGTGCCGCGACAAGCTCCGGCGTCGGCGAAGAGGTTATCCGTATTTGCGGCACACATACAGTTATCGAGCAAATGAGAATGGGGCGTTCGCCGGAACAAGCCTGCCGAGCAGCAGTGTTGCGCGTCGTGAAACGCGATCCTGCGAAAGCAAAAGAGTTGCAGGTCGGGTTTGTAGCGATCTCAAAAAAAGGCGAGGTCGGGGCTTTTTCGGTCGTGAAAGGGTTTACTTATTCGGTGACAAATTCACAGTTTCCTAATGGCACGGTCATCAAAGCCAAAAGTCATTTTTGAACGCGGTCGCCTGAATATACGTGAAAATGCAGATGCTTTGAATCCTGATATTCGCCGAGGTTTGTCAGCACGCGTGCCGCTCCCTTTTCTGCGACAATCGAATCCGCGACCTTCCGAATAACCTCAAACAATTCCAAAAACAATCCATCGTCCGAGCTTTCTAGGGTCAAAAGCGATGATACGTGGCGTTTGGGGATGACGACAATGTGCGTTTGCCAAAACGGCTGCGTATGGTGATATGCGAGCACGTTGTCGGTCTCGTGGACTATATCGACATCGATCTTGCCGCTCACCACATTGTCGCAGTAAAAATCATCGCTCATGTCTGTATCACATCAAATATGGCCTGCTTTATAAAAATCGATGTGGCTGTTAAACTCGTATTTTAGTTTTTCACGAGAGTTTGTCGATGATCCAGCAACTGCGTGCCCTGCCGCTAAAAGAAAGAATCGGACAATTATTCTTTATCGGAATATCCGGCCCCGAGGCCGACGATGCGACGCGCGAACTTTTGCACGAGATCAACCCCGGCGGCGTTTGTTTGTTTGCCAGGAATATCCGTGAGGCGGCTCAAACCCGGAAATTGCTCGAGGACATCCGAGACATCAGCAAGGTAAAGCCTTTCCTGAGCATCGATCAAGAGGGCGGGCTTGTCGATCGTCTGCGGCGGATAATGACACCGATGCCTGCAGCCAACAAGTTGCGAAACGCTGCCGATGCTGTTCGCCTCTCGAAGATCATCGCCGAAACGCTTCGTATACTCGGATTTAATATGGATTTTGCCCCGGTGGTGGATGTCATCGATGATGAGCGGGCGAAACATACCAACGGCCTTTTCTCCCGCGAATATGGCCGCTCGAAAGAAGATGTTGCCGCGATGGCCGGTGCATTTCTCAAGGTTTTGCAGGACAACGGCATCATCGGTTGTCTCAAACATTTTCCCGGACTCGGAGCGTCCAAGGTTGATTCACACGAAGAATTACCGCAGGTTGAAGTATCCGAAGAGGAATTGAACGAGATCGACCTTTACCCATATCGTGAATTGTTTGCCGGCGGCGAGGCAAAGGCAGTGATGGCGGCCCATACGGCGTTTCCACGCATGGGCTTGCAGGAAATTGACCAAAGTGGGACACTTTTACCGTCTTCGTTGAGTAATAATTTTATCAACACTCTCCTTCGCGGCACGCTTCAGTTTGACGGGCTTGCCATCACCGACGACCTAGAAATGGGAGCAATTGTAAAAAATTACGGCATCGGCGACGCCTGTAAAAAGGCTGTCGGTGCCGGTATTGACATGCTCGCAATCTGTGCCGACCCGGAGGCTATCCGCGAAGGCCATCAGGCCGTTTTGGACGCTGTTACAAGCGGCGAAATTAGCGAAGATCGCATCGACGAGTCGCTCATTCGACTTGCTGCGTTGAAAGAAACTCTCGCAGAACCGCTCGAATTTGATGCTGAGAGGATCAGCAAATTATCAGACGAGGTCGCTGCGTTTAACGAGGAACTGAGCCGTAATTAAGGATTTATAGAACCTATGCGTAAATTGATATTGATCGTAATTGCCCTCTCCTTTTTCGCCACTGCATCAACTTGCCGCCAACGCAGCACCGACGTCGTCACGGTTGCCTTGCCCGAAAAATTCACGGCGTTTGACACATTAACATCAACAGGATCAGACGCCTCGGCAGAGCGTATAAAGACGTTGATATTTAACTCGCTAATTAAAAAGAACGAGAATTTTGAGTATGTCGGCGAGCTGGCAAAAGATATTAAGACATCCGACGACGGCAAAACGATCACATTCACGCTGCAAGAAAACGTAAAATTTCATAACGGTGCCGCATTTACGTCGGCTGATGTGAAATACACATTTGAAGAGCTTTTTAAGAGCAACGGTTACAAATCAGGGGCAT
>JBGTII010000210.1:0-4403 GCA_041745735.1 Pyrinomonadaceae bacterium
GCTTAAGGTGGGATTGATCGCGGATCAGACCTGTGACATCTACAGTCACCCAAGCCCACGAACAAAACTCTGGGACACATGCGCACCGCAGATCATTTTGGAGGAAGCCGGCGGGAGGTTCACCGATCTGTTCGGCCTTGATATGCGTTACGACCGAGCGGACCTGCAAAACCGCAACGGCATCCTCGCCACAAACGGTGCCGCCCATGCCGCCGCCGTTGAAAAACTCAAGCCGCTATTGGTCGAATTTGGCCGCGCTCCTTACGAATCACGGTCCTAGAAAATCTCAAAGAAGCGCCAAAACGACACATATTTTGTTCGAAATATTCCCTTTTACTTCTCAGAATCGATATTTTCACAAAAAAACCTCGCTCGAGGCGCTTAATTCCATTGTTTTCCGGAACCAGTTGTGTTAAACATATACCTCAAGTAGCCGTTTCACGCGCTAACGCTAACTAATACAAGGAAAGAAATTACGTGACTACCCAAAGTGCAGTTGTCAGTTCTTTAGAGTCGGTGGACGGGACAGCCATCATCCACGCCGGTGACTACATTAATAAACTCAGCGGCGAGCAGATCGAGCACGAGTGCAAACGAAAACTCGACGAAGGGTGTAAGGAGATCATCCTCAATTTCGCCGACACCGAGATCGTCAACAGCATCGGCATCTCGATCTTGCTTGGAGTTATCGATACTGCGTCGAACAAAGGGGCAAAGGTCGTCTTTTCAGACATGAACGAGAATACGGTCGAATTATTTGAAATGCTCGGTCTTACTAAGCACGTCACTTTAGCGTAACGAGACAAATATGGCAGAACACGATCATAAGTTGATCCACGCATTTGGGGCGCTGGCTGAGCTTGGCCAGGAGATCACGAATAAAAATAACTTTCAGGAAACGATCCGCACGTCTCTGCACCTGATATCCGGTGCGCTAGGGATAATGCGTGGGGCGGTGGCGAGATTTTCTCGGTTCGGCCATGAGCTGAATATGCTTGCCATTCGCGGCCTCGGCGACGATTTCCCGCTGAGTCTCAGCCTGACGCTTGAGGACGAACGCCAGTTTCTGTCATGCGGCCTTACGCCGATCGATATCCAACAAGCCAAGGTTTTGCCGTTCTTTCAGGTTTATGATGCAAGCTTTGAGCGGCGTGGGCTTGAGTTATTTGTTCCGCTAGTCGTGCGTGATGAGATCGTCGGGGCGATATTTCTCGGCGAAAAGGCTACCGGCGAGGCCTACACCAATTACGAAAAAGAGATCGTCTGCGCGATGGGTCAACACATCGGCGTCGCCATTGCTCAGCGCAATCTAATGGCCGAGATCGAACGCCACGCCGACGAGAACCGGCAGCTCTTTGACGAAATGCGTTCGACCTATCATGACACCGTCAAGGCGTTTGCTGCCGCGATCGATTGCAAAGATAAATACACCGAGGGGCACTCGGTTCGCGTTGGAAAATTCTCTGAAATTATCGCGATGGAACTGGGATGGGGCAAGGACGAGATCGAGGGTGCGGCGGTCGCCGGATATCTGCACGATGTCGGCAAATTGACCGTCGAGCGAAAGATCATCAACGCCCCTTACCGCATTAACGCCAAAGAGTCGAAAGAACTAAACGGCCATCCCGGCGTCGGATATGAGATCCTGCAGCCGATACATCATCCATACACGGACGTGCCGCTGGCGGCCAAATATCACCACGAACGCCTCGACGGACGCGGATACCCCGACGGCCTTTATGACCGCGAAATACCGTATATCGCAAAGATCGTGACGCTCGCGGATTCGTTCGATGCGATGACGACCGACCGCCCGTATAAGGCTCGGCGTCCCGCCAAAGAGGTGGTAGAGGATCTGCAGCGTAATGCCGGAAAGCAATTTGCACCTGAACTGGTGACGGCGTTTCTCGGCGGTATGTTGAAAGAATTGCAGGGCCAAGATAAGACAAAGCGTTTCCGCCGTCTGCTCGGGCGAGATTATATGGAAGCCGAGGGCATCGTCGATACGCTCAAATACACGCTCAACGAAATGGCCCCGACCACGCCGATGACATACGTCGCGGCGGCTGGTCAGGTCATTCTTTAACGGTAAGGGTTATTTGAGTTTGTTCCATTTATCTGCCGTAATCTCGCGGCTGATAATTTCAGCGGCTTCACGCAACATCATTCTTAGTTGTGGCACTGAGTATTCGGAATTCGAAGGAACCGTCAAACGATGATTTCCGAAGACAAGAAACTGATGTCTAGATCCCGAATACGGGCCGTCGAAACCCAGACGTCGCAGACGCCGAATAAAGTCATTTCGTTTACACGGATGCCACTGGCTCATAAACGGGTGCGTGATTCAAATTAATGTTTGCAAGAACCGGTAACTCGTGGCCGAGTTTTAGCCCAACAAGAACCCAATCCTCAAGGGTCGAGCGCAACTCGCTTTCACACTCTCGCAGCGTCGCTGCAAAGGCTACAACTCCTTTGCACGAAGGAATTCGCCCGGAGAACGTATTGTCTTCGAGTTTATCGTATTCGGCCTCTTCCAAGGCCAACTCAACATAATCGCTCAGTATGTAATTTCCTGACATGTCGTTATTCTACCACGCTTTATTTACAAATCTGTTGTTTGAATCCGCAAGCCAAAATCCGTAATCAGCAATCTTGTAAAGCCCGTTCAGGCATTATTGTTCACGGCTCGCTAAGTAGCGAGAGAAATTTCTTTGCTGCAAGCGACAGCGTTTTGTCGCTGCGGTGGATAACGCCGACCGAACGCACCCAATATTTTTCAGCTAGCTGGATGACCGCGAGGCTTCCGGCTTTTTTTGCCTCGCTGACCGCCGGTTCCGGCACGATCGCCAGCCCAAAACCGACCTCGACGGCTCGTTTGATGGTCTCGATGTTGTCAAACTCGGCGACCTTTTTGACCGCGACGCCGTTTGCCTTAAATATCTTGTCCATAGCCTTGCGGGTCGGCACGTCTCGCTCAAAATGCACAAAATCCTGGCCGTTCAGATCCGTTACCTTGACCTTGGTCTTACCCGCCAGTTTGTGATCGAGCGGGGCGATCAGCACTAAACGATTGTCGGACATCGGCGTGATGGTCAGGCCGCGTTTTGGTTCGGGAAAGGCAAGCACACCGAGCTCGACCGTGCCATTCATCACGTCGCGAACGACGCGCGTCGTGCGTGAATATTCAAGGTCGATCTTGGCGGCAGGGAACTTGGTCATAAACTCGCGCACCTTTTGCGGCAACTCGTGCAGCCCTACGCTATAAACCGTCGCGACCTTAACCGTTCCGCCGATCTTGCCCACCACACCGCGAAGGCTCTCTTGCAATTGATCATACGCATCGAGCACCAGCTTTGACTCGCGATAAAACACCTCGCCCGCCGGCGTCAGCTTTACATCGCGGCGGCCGCGTATGCGTTCGAGTAGCCGCCGTTTGAATTTTTCCTCAAGCGCACGTATCTGCTGGCTAACGGCAGACTGCGTAATAAAGTTGCGTTCCGCCGCAAGCGAAAAACTTTCGAGATCGACCAGATCGCAGAATACCTTGAGTGTTTCGATATGCATCTCTCCAAATATAAATATGTCTTACTATATAACGCAAGCGTATTCATTTCCACTAATAAGTTAGGAGGCATATAATTGTGTTGTGAGTAGAGATGGGATTGTGATATACGCACCGGAAATGACCTTGAAAGAAGCGCGAGTCGAATATTTTCGTCGTAGCGGCTTTGCCGAAGACGGTGGTTATAGCGAACGATGGATCAAGGTCAAGGTCTGGCGAATACCGATCTGGCTGCCGAACACGGCTGGGCGAGTAGCGGCGGTAAAGCTCCACGACCTTCATCACGTGCTGACGGAATATCCGACAACTTGGCGGGGCGAAGCAGAGATATCAGCGTGGGAGGTCGGATCGGGCGGCCTGCGAAGATTCTGGGCCGGCTGGTGGCTCGATCTGATGAATGTCGCGCAGGGGCTGATAGTAAACCCGAGCGGCGTTTATAGAGGGTTTATGCGCGGCCGCCGGACTTCGAATCTCTTTGGAACCGAGTACAATGACGAGCTGCTTCATGGCCCGGTCGGCGAGTACCGCCATAGGTTAAAACTCGAAAAACCGGCTTCACAGCCGTCTGCTGCTGATCACCTGATGTTTACGTTTTGGGTGGCGGTTAGCATTCTCATTTATCTTGTATCCGTCGGGCCACTCATACTCATCCCGATACTTATCGCTTACTGGATTTTTATGTGATGACTGGGGGCTGTTATATTGTCTGTAAAGATTGAGCATTTTTGGGTTAGGTAATAGAGATGGCTGTCCGTTTTAGCAAAACATTTCTGCTTAGAAAGCTGCATCAGATCACGGGCATCCTGCCGCTGGGGATGTTTTTCTTTGTCCACATGTTCAC
>JBGTII010000211.1:0-6615 GCA_041745735.1 Pyrinomonadaceae bacterium
CTTGGTCAAAGATCTCGATCTGATGCGCACCCATCTGGGCTCGAACCGTCCTTACATTTTCGATCTGCCGATCCATCAAGTTCCGTCCGAGTTGCTGTTTCAAATCACCCTATGCGGCGGAGCGACCGATGATGCAAAAAGATTCTACGGCCAGATCGTCTCCGAGATCGAATCTGTGATCGAAACGTATTTCCATTCGACATTCGACATTCGTCATTCGTCATTGCCGACGGTCGCCGACAGTCTGATGGCGACCAGCCGAATATATACGCTCTTTCAAAACATCACCCCCGAGCAATCGCAAGAGGCTGAGTCGGACAGCACCGAGGAAAACATCGATTTTGCATATGACGACAAAGACGCCGCCGAATCCGTTACCGACGAACGCTCTCAACGCGAGCAGCAACAGCAGATGCAGGACATCCGCGATCTGTTCAACGCTTGGAACAGCCTTGACGACGAGGGTGAGCCTGACGATCTGCAGGGAGCCGAGGCGTGGTCGCAGAGTGAGGTACCCGAACAGGCGCTTGAGGCCGATGACCTTGCTTTTGCATATGACGAATGGGACCGCGAGCTAAACGATTACCGCGTCGGCTGGAGCCGCGTCATCGAGAAAAGGGTCAAAAACGGCGATCGTAATTTTGTCGAGCTTGCTCGTTCCCGCTATCGCGGAGTCATCTCGTCGATCCGCCATCAGTTTCAATTGATGAAGCCCGAAAATCTCACCCGCATCAACCGCGAGATCGACGGCGAGGATTACGACCTCAACGCCCTCGTCGATTTTGTCGTCGACCGCAAAGCCGACGGACAGCAGTCCGAAAATATCTACACCAAACGCCTGAGAAAACAGCGTGATGTTGCCGTCTCTCTCCTGCTCGACCAATCAAGCTCGACCGCCCGGACGATCACGCGCAATCCATTGCAGCCCTACACACATCCCGGCCGCCGTATTATCGAGATCGAAAAAGAAGGCCTCGTCCTGATGAGCGAAGCCCTCGAGGCCGTCGGCGATATCTATTCGATCAACGGCTTTACCAGCGAGGGCCGCCGCAATGTGAAGTTTTATGTTGTAAAAGATTTTAATGAAAAATATTCGGATGAGATCGAAAAACGCATTGGTGGCATTACATTTCAAAACAACACCCGCCTCGGTGCCGCGATCCGTCACGCGGCGGCAAAATTACTTCGTCAGGAATCACGCACAAAGCTTCTGATAATCCTCACCGACGGCCGCCCTTACGATCACGATTACGGCGATGCCCGCTATGCCCGCGAGGATGTTCGCGAAGCCTTGACCGAGGCCAAAATGTCGGGCATCACGCCGTTTTGCATCACCGTCGACCGCGAATCCGAGGCCGAACTCAAAGACCTCTACGGTGATGTCGGCTACACGATCATCGACGACGTATTAAGCCTGCCCGAACGGATGCCAAATATCTATCGACGGCTGACAAGTTGAGTAGATAATCAGAATCTCCATACATCTTTCACTATCTCCATTTGTCGAGAGGCGTTGATCCCAACAAATCGTCCTCGCGAGCACCTTTGAGCCCGGCCCCGGGGCTACTTCTTGGTCAATGGCTCGTACCGAAGAATAAAAAACCTCTGTAAAAACTCTTAAAGCTGCCATAATTCACCTATTGACATCTAAACCGGGATAAGTCTATCTTAAGGTTATTTACAAGGGGGCAGTTATGAAGAAATATGAAAAGGCATTCTTACGTTTATTGGTAAGTGTCGTTCTGTTTGGCGGTACGATGTCGGTTCTTGCACAGCAATTACCCGAAGTCATTTGGAGCAAAGTGGCTCATAATCCGCCATATAATCCTGAGTTTGCAAGCACGAATTCTATCAAATTCTCTCCAGATGGACAGCGTCTTTATGCCGGCGGAGGTGTTAATTTCAGTAGTGGTAACATTGCAAGCATCACGACGTTTGCAGCCTCCGACGGTTCACAGTTGAATGCGACATCTCCTTTTTTTCAAATCGCTGAGATTAACGAATTAACTCTTTTTTCAAATGGTCAAAGGCTTGCGACGGCCCACAACAGCGTTGCCTGTAATGCTAATCTTATTGACTGTCGGTACGGTTACATTCTCTATGATTCGCAGACGTTAGAGCGTTTGAGTGCACCGCCGACGGCGAGGATCGCGGTCAAAACGATCGATTATTCCGCCGCCGTCCAGCTTATCGCCGTTGGCAATTTCTTAAATGCTAACAACATCCTGATCCTCGATCCGAACGAACTTAACGTAATTAGAACGTTGCCGGGACACGCAGCCGGAACATACAGCGTTCGCTTTTCGCGGGATGGACAATTTCTCGCTTCCGGCGGAGGCGATGGTAGAGTTAACATCTGGCGTCTCTCAGATAGCAGTTTGGTGAGGACTCTCAGCTTCAATCCGAGTAACGATGTCTACTCGGTCGCCTTTTCACCGGATGGGCAGTATCTCGCCGCCGCCGATACAGATCACGTTTCAAGCGAAAGGGCAACAGTCAGAATTTGGCGGTTTTCCGACGGCGAACTAGTCAGAAGTTTCGATAATTCTTATCCTGACAACATCATCGCAAGCCGGTTGGCATGGACACCGGACAGCAGATCTATAGTCAATGCTGCAGTCTCAGGATTTATTCCGAGCAGAATACGTTTTTGGAATGTTCGTTCGGGACAACTTACTCACGAATATTTCGGTGATTCTGTTCAACATAAGATAAGTGCGATTGAATTTGCACCGGATGGACAGACATTTGCATTCAGTCTCGGATCGCGCGTTCTCCTCGCCCGCAATCCCGTTTCCCCGGGATCCAAAAAAAAGCGGGTATTGGTATCGCAATGAAATTTCAATAGGTATTCCAATCTTCTCGTGGCCAGTCTGCAGGGTTGGATTCGCGGGAGTTAGAATCGCGTTGCGGAGCCTTTCGCCTTACTGCGCGGTGATTTCGGCCGTGCCCCCGCCGCCGTTTGTACGATTGAAGTGTTGGGAGAATACGATACAGAGCCAACATATTCCTAGAGGAAGAAGTATTCTTGTATGGTCCTAACGTATCTCTATGAACATCGTCTCGCTAGAAAATATCTCAAAAAATTACGGCTTCAAACCGCTTTTTGAGAACGTCACGCTCGGTCTCGAAGACCTTGATAAGATCGGCATCATTGGTGCCAACGGCTCCGGTAAATCAACCTTGCTCAAGATCATCGCCGGCATTGAGGTGCCCGACACAGGCCGCGTCACGCGTGCCAAAGGCCAGACGCTTGCTTACCTGTCGCAGAATCCACCGTACGACGAAAAACTGACGGTGCTCGAAACCATCTTTGCGTCGAGCAGCGGGGTGATGCAGACCATCCGTGATTACGAGGCTGTCTGCCACGAAGTTGCGGACGGCAAATCGGATGCCGCGACGCTCCAGCGGATGTCCGACCTGCAGCATGATCTTGAGATAAATGGCGGCTGGGATATCGAGGCTAACGCCCGCTCCGTGCTCACCAAACTTGACATCACTGACACGTCCGCCAAGATGGGTGCCCTCTCCGGCGGTCAGCGCAAGCGGGTCGCCCTCGCCCACGAGCTCATCTTTAAACCCGACATCCTGATCCTCGACGAGCCGACCAATCACCTCGACGCCGACACGATCGAGTGGCTCGAGGATTACCTGCGGCGGTATACGGGAGCCCTTTTGCTCGTCACGCACGACCGCTATTTTCTCGATCGCGTAACGGATAGAATATTCGAGGTCGACCGCGGAACGGTGCAAAATTTTAATGGCAACTACGCCTATTATCTTGAGAAAAAAGCCGAGCAAGAAGAGCTACGTGCCGTCGAGGGACACAAACGCGATCAGCTTATTAAGAAAGAACTCGCATGGCTGCGTCGCGGGGCTAAAGCACGAACCCGCAAATCGAAACACCGTATCGAAGCCGCCCACAACCTGATGGCCATTCCCAAAGAACAGGCCAAAGGCGAGGTCGATATCGCCATCGGTTCAAAACGTCTCGGGTCAAAGGTCGTCGAGATCAACAGCATCTCCAAATCCTACGGTACGAATAAGCTGATCGACGATTTCACATATCTGCTAAAACGCAACGACCGCATCGGCGTCATCGGTGCCAACGGCAGCGGCAAAACGACCCTGCTCGATATGATCACCGGCCGCATTTCGCCAGACGGCGGAGATATCGACATCGGCAAGACCGTCCACATCGGTTATTACGATCAGGAAAGCCGTGCCCTCAACGATGAGCAGCGTGTCATCGATTACATCCGCGACGTTGCCGAATACGTCACGACCAACGAAGGCGTCCAGATCACGGCGGGCAAGATGCTCGAACGGTTTCTGTTCGAACCCGCCGCTCAATACGCAGTCGTCGGCAACCTCTCCGGCGGCGAACGCCGTCGCTTGTATTTATTAAGAATTCTAATGGGATCGCCCAACGTCCTGCTGCTCGACGAGCCGACCAATGACCTCGATATCCCGACGCTGATCGCGCTCGAAGAATATCTCGACGATTTCGCCGGTGCCCTCATCGTCGTCAGCCACGACCGCTATTTCCTCGACCGGACCATCGAAAACGTCTTCCGCTTCGAACCCGGCGGCCACGTCCGCGAATTCGCCGGCGACTACACCGCCTATCTCGAAGCCATCGGTCGGGATGAACCCCGTGTCAGTAGCCCGCACGTAAGTAAGGGCAACAAAACCAACAACGATGACGGCGGTTCTGAGGACACTGAGCCACCGAAACCCAAAAAACTCACCTTCAAAGAAACCCGTGAACTCGAGTCCCTAGAACAAAGCATCGCTACCGCAGAGGCTCGTCTGCCCGAGATCGACAAAGACCTTACCGCAGCCGCCAGCGACGCCGGACGCGTCCACGAACTTTTCACCGAGCAACAACGCCTGACCGAACAACTCGACCTTGACATGACCCGCTGGGCCGAACTCGCCGAAAGGGCGGGATGAAAACGAGAATGGCGATGAGCGAGATCGATAATACTTGTCGCGCCCTCAAAAGTTGTGGTATGACTGTATAGGTACCCAACCCACGGAGGTCAAGCTTTATGAGATCATCGGTCCGCACGTTTTTTTGCCTGATTTTTATCCTTTTCCCTGCATTCGTTTTTGCACAACGCAGCGAGCGGGAGCCCGGCCAAACTAGGATCGCGGGCGGCGGTGCCGCTCCTGATATCTACGACAGCATGACAGACAAACAGCGTGTCGAGATCCAGCGGGGCCTCGGCGAGAACATAGCAAAGCTGAAAGCCGAGGGCAAGCTCTCCCCCGAGAGCCCTCAGGCGGTTGGCTTAAATTGGCCGGTGCGCAAAGTAAACTTTAACGATCGTTTTATAGATGGCATCTCCAATTATGTTGACCAGAACCCTGCCAATCCCGGGGCCATTCTCGACTGGAACTGCAGCAACCGTACATACGACCTGGCCGGCTATAATCACCGCGGCATCGATATTTTCACCTGGCCGTTCGGGTGGCTGAGGATGGACACCTTTCAGGCCGAGGTGGTCGCCGCTGCTGCTGGCACGATCATTCAAAAGGCAGACGGCAATTTTGATAGAAATTGCTCAATAGGCGGCGGCAATCCGAATATGATCTTTGTACGCCACTCGGATGGCTCGGTCGCATGGTATTTGCACATGAAGGCAAACTCGCTCACGTCAAAGGGCGTCGGAGCAACGGTCGCCCAGGGCGAGTTTCTTGGCGTCATTGGCAGTTCCGGATCATCGACCGGCCCACATCTGCACTTTGAGCTTTACAACACATCGAACGATCTGCAGGAACCGTATCAGGGTGCTTGCAATAGTCTCAACGCAAGCAGCTGGTGGAACGTGCAGGAACCGTATCGCAACACGCGCATCAACGCTCTCATGACCGGATCCGCTGCCCCAGTCATGCCTGCATGCCCTACGCAGGAGGTGCCGAATGCACAATCCACTTTCGCACCGGGCGCGACCATTTATATGACTGCGTTTTATCGCGACCAGCTTATTAACCAGCAAACCGTTTGGGAATTGGTCCGCCCCGATGGCGCGGTGCATCAGACGTGGACACACACCAGCCCCAACACCTACAGTGCCTCGTGGTGGTGGTACTCGGTTCCCTTGCCGGCGACACCGCTCGGAACCTGGCGAGTGCGCCTCACATCTCTGGCGCAAACAGTCGAAAGGCCGTTCGTCCTCGGCAGCCCAAGCTCTGCACTCGTCACGCTGACCGGGAACGTCACATCGTCTGCCGGCCGCGGGATAGGCCGGGCGACCGTCACACTTACTAATTCATCCACTGGTGCCACCGTCAACACCACCACTCGAAAGAACGGCCCGTACACCTTTACCAACGTCGCAGCAGGTGCAAACTACACTGTCACTGCCGCGCACGGCCGCTTCGCATTCGGCAGCGCCGTCCGCCCCGTCACGCCCGTCGAAAACACGACCGGCCTAGACATCATGGCCCGGTGACAATTTCCTAAACAAGAAAAGAGGCTGTCTTGAAACTAGTTTTCGCGGCAGCTTCTTTTTTTGTGAAAGAAAGTGTTGAAGTCAGTGGTTTTTAGTATTGGTAAGTCTTTGGAGGTTGTGTGCGATTGCGATGAGGCCAATTTCGGTGGATGCT
>JBGTII010000212.1:0-9909 GCA_041745735.1 Pyrinomonadaceae bacterium
CCTTTCTTTTAGCGGATATAGTCGGCTTATTAGTAGTTGTTAGTCGTTATTCGACATCGAGGCACGTTACAGCGGAATTTGATTCTCACAGTAACACCGAGGAGATCCACTATGCCCAGCACGACGAAGACCGAGACCAAAAGATCCACGAATCGTCTGCTTGCCGCTTTGCCGGACAAAGATTATGAGCATTGCTCTAAGAAATTTGAACGGGTAGAGCTAAAATATGGCGCGACGCTTTACAAAACAGGGGCGACGATCAAACACGTCTATTTTCCTGAAAGCGGGATCGTGTCGCTGCTGTCCGCCGTCGAAGAGCAGACTACGCTCGAGGTCGGCATTGTCGGCAGCGAGGGAATGCTTGGGCTGCCCGTGTTTTTGGGTGTGAGCACGTCAAATAATCTCGCACTCGTTCAGGGCGAAGGTGTGGCTTTGCGAATGACGGCGGCGGATTTTATCAGTGAATGTGTATCCGGCAAGGAAATGACGCGGATCCTAAAACTTTTCACGTATTCGCTAATGACCCAGACGGCGCAGTCGGCGGCTTGCAATCGTTTTCATCATATCGACGCTCGCATGGCACGCTGGCTGTTGATGACCCACGACCGGATGAGATCGGGCGAATTTCAGATCACACAGGATTTTTTATCAAATATGGTCGGCGTACGGCGCGAAGCGGTCAATAAAGCGGCGCGGATCTTTCATGACAACGGCCTGATCAGCTATTCCCGGGGCAAACTCACGATCCTTGATCTAAAAGGCCTAAAAGCCATCGCGTGCGATTGCTATAAGGTTATTTCTAAACACTATCCTGACTACGCAAAAAAGTGATCGCGTTAGCAAACTGCACACAAAAAACTTTCTCCGCGCAGATCTAACAGTTCTCTGCACGAATCTAACTATTCTCTGCGCGGATCAAACATTCCTACGCACGAAAAAAATGTTTCTCCACACGGAAAAAACATTTCTCCGCGCGAAAATAATATTTCTTCGCGCAGATCTAACATTTCTCTGTACGGAAAAAACGTATATCCGCACGAATACCCCCGTGTTTTATTGATGGTTTAGGGATTTCAGAGAGAGAGAGAGAGAGAGAGAGAGAGAGAGAGAGAGAGAGCCTGATGCGTGCGTTGCCGCACATATAATCCGTTTAGTTGTGATATAGTGCAGTCCTCCGGTTAATTTTTGCCCCCCTTATTTGCCAAAAAACTAACCGGGCAAATATGCCAAAAACTGCCAACCCTCAAGATACGTTTAAGAATTTTCTACTTAAGTCTTTGCCCAAAGATGAGTTTGAGAGAGTGGTGAAGAAGTTAGAGCCGGTTAATTTACCGTTGGGTAAGGTTTTGTACGAATCGGGCGATAAGCTCAATTATGTCTATTTTCCGACCACCGCTATTATTTCACTGCTCTATGTCATGGAAAACGGAGGGACGGCAGAGATCGGTGTCGTCGGAAACGACGGAGTGCTCGGGATCGCGCTGTTTATGGGCGGCGATACGACCCCAAACCGGGCGGTTATCCAAAGTGCCGGTGGTGCCTTTAAGATGTCGGCAAAAGACCTGATGGCCGAATTTTCACTCGGCGGCAAGTTTCATAATCTGCTGCTGCGTTACACCCAGGCCCTGATCACACAGATCTCGCAGACCGCCGTCTGCAACCGCCTACACAGCGTCGAGCAGCAGCTTTGCCGCTGGCTATTGCTCAGCCACGACCGGCTCGACTCCGACAAACTGGTGATGACCCACGACCTCATCTCAAACATGCTCGGCGTCCGCCGCGAGGGCGTAACGCTCGCTGCCCAAAAACTCGTCGCCCGAAATTTGATCAAGAGCGTTCGCGGAACAATGACAGTCCTTGACCGCCAAGGGCTGGAAACCGCCGTCTGCGAGTGTTACAAGGTCGTCAATGACGAATACAACCGTCTGCTCGGACGCGGCATTTCACGGACATTCGCTTGAATCAATTACGAATTAACAATTACGAATTACGAATTGTTTTGGTTGTAATTTGGATCTTTCCGATGATCTTGAGGAGTTCTTCGACATCCTCTAAAAGACTTTTTGCTTGAGCGTCTTCTAAATAGTTAGTTGCTTGCAACAAACGAATCCAATACTTTGTTTCCCTTGCTTCTTTGTAGGCAATACTGAGTTTGGACACAAAATCCGGCCTCGATTGGCCGCCCACTGCCTCTTCAGCGTTGGCTCCGATGGAAGTTCCGCTCCTAAGAAACTGTTTTGCTAAAACATATTCCTTCTTTTCTTCGACCAGATATTTATACGCTTTTACCACTCTGACCGAAAACGCAAAACTTTTCTCAAGTAAAACATTTCCTTTCATAAAGCCTCTTCATTCGTAATTCGTAATTGGTAATTCGTAATTGGCCTTGACGACCGTCTTAATATTGCCGCGCACATGATAGTCACCCTCAAGCTCGACCTTGAGAGGGTCGCATGCCTTGATAAAATCTTCGAGAATTACATTGACGACGTGTTCGTGAAAGATCTTGACGTCGCGGAAAGAGTTGATGTAGAGTTTGAGGCTTTTTAGCTCGACGCAGAGTTTGTTTGGCACATACTTGAGCCGGATCACGCCAAAATCCGGAAAATCCGAGAACGGACAGATCGCCGTGAATTCCGGCATTTCAAATTCGATCCAGATCTCCTTGCCTGCAAATTCATAGGGAAATGTATCGAGCGGGAAAAGGTTCATTTCCTCTCGCGGCGTTGAGCGGATATCTAGATTTTGAAGGTTCGTTGGTTCTAACATAATGATTAATTACGAATTACGAATTACGAATTAAAAGCAGAACAGAGCATTCCGAATTTCTAATTCCGATTCGTAATTCGTAATTCGTAATTCGTAATTGTTAATTCGTAATTCACCTCACGTATCGGTTTTTTCGCGAGCTCATATTACGGAGCGATCCAAGATCTTTCATGCCATTGTCGTGGAGCTTGGCGAGTAAGTTTACAAAAATATGTGCGGTTGCGTAAGCATCGGCGCTCGCTCGGTGGTGATTTGTCAGGTCGATCGAGTAATGCTCGGCGACCGTTTTTAGCTTGTGATTGCGTATGTCAGGCAGCAGCTTTCGCGACAACTGAACGGTGCAAAGACACGGATTTGCGAGACGATAATCAGGAAAGATCCGGCTAACCTCATGATTCAAAAACCGCATGTCAAAGCCCGAGTTATGAGCGACCAGCACCGAATCACCGATAAACTGCAAAAAATCACCCACGACGTCCGCAAAAAGCGGAGCGTCCCGCACCATTTCGTCGCTAATCCCGGTTAATTGGGTAATAAACGGCGGTATCGGCATCTCAGGATTTAGCAGCGTCTCAAATTTCTCGGCGACCTCGCCGTTGCGGACTCGATAGGCACCGATCTCAGTAATTCGGCACGGCGGAGCTTTCGCACCGGTAGTCTCAAGATCAAACACAACAAAATCGGTACCCGCAAGCTCGCGGTCCTCAAACCCGTCAAGCTCAAGCTCGACCATGTCTTCGTTAAGAAAAAGCCGGGGGTCGCGGTCTATTAGATCGGCAACCAGCATTTTCGCCATTCGCGGGTCGGGTTTGCGGATCTTCATCACAAAATCGACAACGCTCACCGCCGACGCTTTTCCGCCAAATGAGCGGAGCAGAGCCACGGTTTCACTTATTAGCAATGACTCGGAAATTAGGTTAGGATACGGTGTCATTAAGGGTAGTTTAGCAGAAGAGTTCAGTGAAAGTTTATTGAGTTCGTTGAGTTTTTTGAGTTCGTTGAGAGGAGGAAAGATAAGATGTCGAGTTTTAAGAGGTTTGAGGAGATTCAGGCTTGGCAAAAGGCGAGGTTGGCGACAAAGAGAGTGTACCAAGTTTCACGAAATGGAGATTTCGCCAAAGACTATGGGCTTTGCAATCAGATAAGACGTGCATCGGTCTCGGTTATGGCTAATATTGCCGAGGGCAACGGACGTAGAACTAACAAAGACTTTGCCAGTTTCCTTTCTCAAGCTCACGGGTCTGCCGCCGAAGTACAATCACACCTTTATGTCGCTCTCGACCTTGAATATCTTGGCCAAGATGATTTTAATGAAATATACGGCTTATTCGACGAGGTTTCACGAATGTTAATGGCGTTAGCACAACATCTGCGCAATTCTCAATGAACCCAATGAACTCAACAAACTCAATAAACTATCTCGGACGGTTTCGGGAGCGAGGCGCTTTGCTCGAAGGGCATTTTATCCTGTCGAGCGGTTTGCATAGTCCTAAATACTTGCAATGCGCATTAGCGTTGCAGCATCCGGCGGATGCGGTCACATTTGGACAAGCTATCGCTGAGCATTATGCCGGGAACGATATCGTCACGGTCGCGTCACCCGCGATCGGTGGATTGGTTATTGGATTTGCGGTGGCGCAGGCATTAAACGTCCGGTTTATCTGGACCGAGCGGCAAAACGGCGAGATGACCGTTCGACGCGGGTTTTCCGTCGCCGAGGGCGAGCGGATCTTGGTTGTCGAGGACGTGATAACGACTGGCGGATCGACTCGGGAATGTATTACGGCTCTTGAAGCCAATGGAGCAAAAGTTGTTGTCGCCGCGTCGATCATCGACCGGTCAAACGGAGCCGCAGATGTAGCCGTGCCGCGTATTTCACTTGTCAGCCTTGATGTGCCGAGCTATTCACCCTCAGATTGCCCGATGTGTGCCGATGGTATTGAGCCAGTAAAACCCGGCAGCCGGACGGTGGCGAAATAGTATGCGGCGTGTCTGTTTTCTCTCGATGGACAGCCTAGATGGCTACGTCGCGGACGATGAACTCGCCGTCGAACCGCTTGCACGTTTGGGCTTTAAGGTCGATACACTTTCCTGGCGCGATACGACCGTTGACTGGAACGATTACGAAGCGGTCCTTATCCGAACGCCTTGGGATTATCAGAGATCGCCTGACGAATTTTTGAACGTGCTGGAGACGATCGATAGATCGTCTGCACGATTAGAAAATTCGCTAGACATCGTCCGCTGGAATCTCGACAAGCGTTACTTGATCGACATGGAGCGACGCGGCTGTCTCATCGTGCCGACGATCTGGGACGCGGCATATTCAGAGGTAGAATGTGAGAGTTTGCTCGAGCGATTTGGCGTCGATGAACTAATTATCAAGCCGACGGTCAGCGCGACAGCGGAACATACTTACCGGATCAAGACCTACGATCCAGCGTTGGAAGGTGTATTTGCCAACCGCTCCTTCATGGTGCAGCCGTTTATGCCGAATATCGTCGCCGAGGGCGAGTATTCGCTATTTTTCTTTAACGGCGAATACAGCCACACAATCAACAAATCGCCAAAAACGGCTGATTTTCGCGTGCAAGAAGAGCACGGCGGCATCATTACCGAGGTAGTACCCGATGAAAAGCTCCGAGCTGCGGCCGAAAACGCGCTCGATAAAATAGGCGAACCGCTGCTCTATGCCCGCGTCGATCTGGTTCGCGACGAACTGGACGAATTTGAATTGATGGAGCTTGAGCTGATCGAACCCGCTCTGTACTTGCGGATGAGCGACGGAGCCCCGCAGCGATTTGCGGCGGCGATAGAAACTCTGCTCAAATAAGGGAATGCCGTACAGCGTCGAAGAATTTTGGGCTGATTTTTGCGCCGCGACCGGCGTTAGCCCCGACGAACCGTATCAGGTCTGGTATTTCGGCAATACTGCGGAAATGGCATTGGAACTTGCGGCTCTGGTCATTTCTGGCAAAAAATTTGCTACCTGCAGCCTCGTTGCCGTTAACGAGATCAAGCCGGATGAGGCCCCGATTATTGACGGTTACAGCGTCGTAACCGACTTTGCTGGCGATCCGCTGTGTGTGATCAGAACGACAGAGATCCGGCATTTGCCGTTCGACAAGGTAGATGCTCAGTTTGCGGCGGGCGAGGGCGAGGGGGATCAATCGCTGGAATATTGGCGTGACGTACACTCGCAATATTTTTCGCGTGAGGCAGCCGACTTAGGAATAGAATTTAATGATGACTCGATCGTTTGCTGCGAACGATTTACGCTTTTGTATCCAAAATGAATTATAGGCTTTTGATCCAGTACGACGGCACCGATTTTCACGGCTGGCAGGTGCAGGAAAATGACCGCTCTATCCAGGGCGAGCTCGAGCGCGTGATCGGGATGATCGCTGACACCGAGGTGGCCGTGGTTGGTTCGGGCCGAACGGACGCGGGGGTTCACGCTGAGGGACAGGTCGCAAACGTAAAACTGCCGGATGGCAAATTCACGCCCGAAAAACTTAAACACGCCATTAACGGCAATCTGTGGCGGGACATCCGCATCCTAAAGGTCGAAAAAGTTCCTGACGAATTTCATGCCCGTTTCTCCGCAAAGCAAAAAACATACGTCTATCGCGTCGTAAATGCCCCGGTAATGTCGCCATTTTGGCGGCGGTTTGCACATCACGAAACGCGTCCGCTCGACGTCGGGCGGATGAACGAAACGGCGAGGCTTTTTCTAGGAAAACACGACTGGACTGCGTTTTCAGCGGCAAAAGCGGACGGCGACAACCGCGTGCGTAACGTGATCGATTTTACCGTCGAATCGCACTGGGACGACCGTGCTCAAGGTGCAATGATCGAGTTTCGTATTACGGCAGCCGGGTTTTTGCGGTACATGGTCCGCTCGATCGTCGGCACGATGCTCGAGGTCGGGCGTGGCGAAAAAGATAGTGATACAATTCAGACGGCCATCGTCACAGGCGACCGTGATCTGGCCGGAAAGACGGCGTCGGCCGCCGGATTGACGCTGTTCAAGGTCGAGTACGATTGATCAAAATGCTCATTTACCACATAGTTTTACCGGATATCTGGGCGGCTTTTGACACCGAGCTTTACAAACACGCGAGCCTCGACGCCGAAGGGTTTATCCACTGCAGCTTTGCCGAGCAGTTAGACGCAGTCATCGAGCGATATTACAGCGGGGAAAAGAGTGTTGTCGTACTTGAGATCGATAGCGACAGACTGATGTCGCGGATGATAAAAGAACCATCAACGGGTAACGAGATCTATCCGCACATCTACGGGCCGATAAATCGCGATGCTATCGTCCGGGTCTTAGAACGGCAGGTTTGATCATGCAAGAGAATTTTGACGGGATCGTAAAACCAAATACCGCCGAGGCCGAACTGCTCGCGGCGATCGATCCCGCGCGTTTGCCGCGGCACATCGCCATCATCATGGACGGTAATGGGCGTTGGGCAAAACAGCGCGGAAAGGCGCGTATCTCCGGCCACCGCGAGGGATCAGAATCGGTCAGGGCGATCATCGACACTTGTGCTCGGATGGAGGTCAAGGCTATTACACTTTATGCCTTTTCGACTGAGAATTGGAAACGTCCAAAGACCGAGATCAGCGGTTTGATGTCGATGCTCAAGCGGGTTCTCAAACGAGAGTTGAAAACGCTGCACGGCAACAATATTCGTTTTCAGGCGATCGGCGATCTTTACGGGCTTGCCCCGGATGTGCAGGCAGAGCTTGCCGCCGCGACCGCATTTACGAGAGAAAATACCGGAATGGTGTTGAGCGTTGCTCTAAATTATGGCGGGCGGGCAGAGATAGTACACGCGGCAAAGCTCGCGGTTCAGGAGATCGAAAGACGAAACGATGTGATCGATCATCTGACCGAAGCCGACATCGAACGCAACCTTTACACGCGGGGCCTGCCGGACGTCGATCTCATGATCCGCACTAGCGGCGAATTTCGCGTCTCGAACTTTTTGCTGTGGCAGATCGCGTATAGCGAGATCTATGTGACGCCCGTGCTTTTTCCCGATTTTCGCCGCCCGCAAATTTTCGAAGCGATCATCGATTACCAAAAACGCGACCGTCGTTTCGGCGGTATCAAGAAATGAAAACACGCATTCTGACAGCCCTGATCGCACTGCCGATCGTTATCGCGTCGATCATCTTGCCGCTGTGGTGGCCGCAGACGGTGTGGGTATTTGTCGGCATTGCGGCACTTGCACTGGCTGCGGGGCTGTTCGAATTTTATTCTTTAACAAAAAAACTTGAGCTAAAAGCTGATGCAGCGATCGGATATCTCGGAGCGGCAGCGTTATTTGTCGGATTTGTCTTTGACGCTCCCGCAAAGGCTCCTGACCTGTTGCTCGCGACGCTCGCTAGTTTTACCATCATCCTCCTGATATCACAGACGTTTCGGTTTAAGGCTGACTTTTCCAAGATGCTCACGGGCATCGGTGTGACGATGCTCGGCGTGATCTACGTCGCGTTTATGGGCGGGTTTTTGGTCTCGATCCGGACGGGGTTTGAGAACATCCCGGGCCTCTCGACCCATCTGCTCGCGTATTTTTTCCTAGTCATTTTTGCCTCAGACATTGGAGCATATTTTGCCGGACGGGCGTTTGGCAAGAACAAACTCGCACCTGCGATCTCGCCTGGAAAGACGGTGGAGGGGCTCATCGGCGGGCTCGTTTTTGCGACAGGCGGAGCCGCACTTTCGACGTGGTGGTTCTTTCCGGAGCTGCCATATAAATGCTCGATACCGCTTGCAATGGCTCTGGCGATCGTTGGCGTATTAGGCGATCTGGCGGAAAGCTCGATGAAACGCGGAGCGGGAGCTAAGGACGCCGCGTCGATCCTGCCCGGCCACGGCGGATTTCTCGACCGGCTCGATAGTTTGCTTTTCGGAGCACCGATACTGTACTATTTCGCTAGGTTTTACTTTTCATGAACGCAGTTCGGTTTGACGACAATAATAATACGTAGGCGAGAGTGTTAATTAGTTGACGCTCCGCCTTTCGTTTGTCACAAATCGAAAGGCGTTTTTTTTTATATGTTAGATGTTTTAGGAAGTTTAGAGAGAACTCATACCTGCGGCGAGTTACGCGAGACGCATGTGGGACAGCAGGTCGTGTTGATGGGCTGGGTCGCGAAGAAACGTGATTTCGGCGTGCTGACCTTTATCGATCTGCGCGACCGCGAGGGCGTGACGCAGGTCGTGCTGAGCGAAGAGGATACGGGCGAGGCACACGCTAAGGCTAAGGGTCTTCGCGGTGAATTTGTCATTGCCGTAAAGGGTGAGGTCGTCGAGCGTGAGGGCACGCACAACGCCAAGCTCGCGACCGGTGGTATCGAGGTCCACGCGTCGGAGATATTGATACTCAACGAGGCTAAAGTGCCGCCGTTTCAGCTTGAGGTTGCCGGTTCGGAAAATCTTGCGGACGAATCGACGCGGCTCAAGTACCGCTATCTCGACCTCCGCCGGCCGCAGTTGCAGCACAACATCCGTATGCGGGCAAAGGCCGTTGCGGCGATCCGCGAGTATTTTGACAAGCGCGATTTTATCGAGATCGAGACGCCGATCTTGCTCAAATCTACACCCGAAGGAGCACGCGATTTTATCGTGCCGTCGCGCATCCACTCGGGCAAATTTTTTGCTTTGCCGCAATCGCCGCAGATCCTCAAACAGCTCACGATGATCTCGGGCTTCGATAAGTATTACCAGATCGCCCGCTGTTTTCGGGACGAAGACCTCAGGGCCGACCGCCAGCCCGAATTTACGCAGCTCGATATGGAGATGTCGTTCCCAAATCGCGAGACCATTTATCGCGAGATACAGGGGATGTTTAACCACGTGCTGCGCCTGATCGGTGTCGAATTGCCCACCGAATGGCCACGACTGACGCACGCCGAGGCCATGCGTCGATACGGCTCCGACAAGCCGGATCTGCGTTTCGCAATGGAATTGCAAGACCTGAGCGACCACTTGCGTGACACAGATTTTGCACCGTTTGCCGACACGCTAAACGGCGGCGGCGAGATCAAGTGCATCGTCGCAAAAGGCCAGGCCGACTATTCGCGTAAGCAGACCGACGAGCTGCAGGAATATGTGAAACGTTACGG
>JBGTII010000213.1:0-11412 GCA_041745735.1 Pyrinomonadaceae bacterium
AGAAAAATATTTTACTGACGTCGCGAGTCCGCCCACGCCTATTTCATTCAATTTGACCTGTCAAAGTCGGTCAGGCTGACCGAACTGCGGTCAGACGCTTTTGTTACAGAAACTATCAAGAACCACTAAAACCCAGTAAACACGGGCGAAAAACCGCTTTTTTGAGTTGTGGCACGAGCATTGCCAATAGTGTCGCGGGCAGAGCCCACTCAAATTAGGACGCTCGATGGAGCACACGAATTATTATGAGAAACAGAATCCCCTTCAACGTAACGGCTTATGTGCTGATATTCACGTTACTCTTCTCGACACTGGCTATCGGCCAGAGTGCGGGAAAGATCGATCAGGTTACAGCTAACCCCGCTGGAGCCGAATCGTTTGCCGCATATCTTATAGAAGTCCCGGCTGCGGCCGATGCGAGTCAGTCTTACAAACGTGAAACTGCTTCGCTCACGCGGATCCTCGCCGGTGACAGCAAAAACGCTGTGCTGATCGACAATAACGGCTACGCCCGTGACATGGTCGTGACGGCAGTCGCCAATCAGCTTGCAAGCCGTGGCGGCAAGCGTTTGTACCGTGTTAATTGGAACGCCCTGTTTGCAGTATCAAAAGATCAGGCCGCTTTCGACAGCACCCTCGACGGCATCCTGAAATATGTGACCGCCGCCAAAGGCAAGATGGCGATCTATATTGACGACATCGCTGCTTTTTCAGGCAATTCGCCAATGCTGGGCGGACGTGTAGCCGCCGATCTCTATAAGGCACTTTCCCAGGGCCAGATACAGATCTTGAGTGCCTCGGACGCAGCGACGTTTGAAAACCAGATCGTTGGTGACGTAAAGCTCAAGTCGCGATTTGAGAGAGTCGCAGTCTTAAATGAAGACGACCAGGATTCTTTCGTAGGCGACAAACTCTCGCCGGACCTGAGGGAATTGGTAGCTGGTGCCGACCAGAATAGGACCGTTAAGGTTATTCTCCAGTCGGATGATATAGACAATCCACAGCTTCTTAATGTACTTCGCCGCAATAACGTGACGATCACCGCTAAGGCCAACGCCCTGGACATGCTCATCATCGAGCTGCCGGTCCGCGTCGCCGAAGAAGTTGCGTCCGTGCGGTCGGCTAAGCATCTATCGTTGGATAAAGAAGTTTCGCTGCTTGGTCATATCGAGACCACGACGGGTGCTAACCTTGTACGGAACCAGACGACCACAGTTCTCAACGCTTTGGGCATCGCTGTTAATACGAATTGGCAGCTCGACGGGACCGCCATGGGAATCGCCGTTGTCGATTCCGGTGTCTATGAGGCCCACGACTCGTATTTGGACAGCCTCCGTGTCGATCGAGTTACCAAGCATATGAATTTTGTTGGTGGAGCCACTAGTGCAACATCAAGGGATCCATTTGGACACGGCTCACACGTTGCGGGTATCGCCGCCGGCAGCAGGGGCGAGAACGGTGCATTGACCGAATATACCGGTATCGCACATAACGCAAAGATCATCAATGTACGCGTCCTCGGTGATAACGGAACCGGCACCTCGGCCTCGCTGCTGCAGGGTCTGGACTGGATCTACACAAACCGTAATACGCATAACATCAAAGTCGTTAACATGAGCCTTGGCACACCCGCCATCGAAACATGGAGAAACGATCCATTGTGCCGTGCGGCCCGTAAGCTGGTTGATGCCGGGATCGTCGTTGTTGCCGCTGCCGGAAATAACGGTAAAAACGCCGCCGGACAAAAGATCTATGGAGCCATCCATAGCCCGGGCAACGACCCGTCGGTGATCACGGTTGGTGCTACGAATACTTTCGGAACGGATTCTCGCAGCGATGACGGCATTGCTACCTATAGCTCGCGCGGGCCAACCCGATCGGGTTACACAAACTCGGCAGGCCAGCGAGTTTACGACCATCTGCTCAAACCTGACCTCGTCGCTCCGGGCAACAAGGTTATTTCGACGGCAAGCGCCAGCAGTGCTCTTCTCGCGTCCAACCCAAGCCTTGCGGTCTACCCCGGTGGCAGTGGTAACTCGGACCGAAGAATGATGTATCTTTCGGGAACCTCAATGGCAACGCCGGTAGTTGCGGGTGCAGTCGCTTTGTTGCGGCAGGCAAATCCAAAACTAACCCCTAATATGATCAAGATGATACTGATGTACACCGCCCAGCCGGTTGCAGGGTTTAATCATCTCGAACAGGGCGCCGGCCAGCTCAATATCGAGGGGGCCGTCCGACTCGCCAAACGGATCCGCCAGGATCTGCCCAATCCGACAGAACCCGGAACACCTCTTCTGACACCGGGTGCTCCGCCGACGCCGTCTTCGACCATCGCAGGCC
Source organism: Pyrinomonadaceae bacterium (assembly GCA_041745735.1). GTDB lineage: Bacteria > Acidobacteriota > Blastocatellia > Pyrinomonadales > Pyrinomonadaceae > OLB17. Next base: position 2,344 of record JBGTII010000213.1, read on the forward strand.
AAACATTTGCGTGGTCGCAAGGGATGACGTTTGCAAACGGTTGGGGACAGGGTTCAGAGCTGATCACCGAGTATCAGGGAATGTACGCCCTCGGTATCCTGATAAGTGACGGCATTCTGATCAGCGACGGCATTTTGATCAGTGACGGTATTCTGATCAGTGACGGCATCCTGATAAGCGACGGCATCCTCATCAGCGATGGCGGAACTATGTCCAGCGGTGCTCCGTTCGCGGACTACAGCCAGACCTTTGGCAGCGGAATAATCGCCAGTGACGGTATCCTGATCAGCGACGGTATTCTCATAAGCGATGGAATACTGATAAGTGACGGGATCCTGATCAGCGATAGCATATTCGGCAGCAACAGTCCGTTGATCGCAGGGGACGACACACCCGGCATGCAGTAAAGGCCCAGAGGCGGGGGTCGCGTTAACGCTTAACACGTATCACGCGATCCCCTCTTCTGGCCAGCCCCTAACCACTACTCTCCCATAAATTGACACTGGAACAGCGGCTCGGAGACGAACCGTCCGCTATAGGACTGCCTGTAAATGGGTGCCAAAATGATCAATCAAACTAACACACAATATGCAATGTCGCCGGCCTTTTACCCGACTAATGCAGCTGCGAAAGCAGAGCCTTTGACGGAAAAAGATCAGCGGGAAGCCTTAATGTTCTTATCGCTCCGTCCGGTCAATGCAGTAATTCTAATAGGCTGGATACGCGACCACGGGATAGTAAGCCCTCACCACAGGGGCACCTTTTACGGATATCGCAACGAAAACGGTGATCTTACCGGCGTAGCGATGATCGGTCGAAATCTTCTCTTCGAAGCCGCAACGCTGGAAGCGATCAATGCGTTCGCGGTATCCGCTAGGGATCACGATGTAAAAATGATCTTTGCAGAGGAGGAAAAGCTCAAGACTTTCTGGCGTAACTATCGCCCGGAAACTCCGATGCCGAAACCATCGAATCACCAAATGATCACTTGCGTTGAGCCGGCATCAAGCGAGGTCGAAAATATCAACGAGATGCGGATCGCAACCCGCGACGAACTGGACCAGATCGTGGCTGCTCACGCGGAGATGGTCATGGCGGAGACGGGCGTTGACCCTTTAGCCGCAGATGCAGACGGATTTCGAATGCGGTGTGCGGCGCGGGTCGACCAGGGAAGGGTCTGGATATGGATGAAAGACGGCGAGTTGATATTCAAAACCGATATTGTGAGTGTGACTCGTGAGGCCATCTATATCGAGGGATTGTGGGTAAATCCAAAAGCGCGGGGTAATCGTTACAGCACGCGGTGTCTGGCTAGTATGTGTCGGCAACTCTTGTCCGGATCGAATACGGTATGTGGCTTTCTCGATGCCGATCACCCACTTTCGATGTCACTTTATCGCAACGCCGGTTTCAAAGTGGCTGATACATATTCCAAAATTTATTTGTAAAAGTTTTCTCTGAGGGACTCGCTCCTAAAAGGGAAGGTGGCGGAAGAGCGTGAGTGCGAAATGCATTCACGCTCTTTTGTTTGAAACGTGAAAATCCCGCCCCAAAACTTTGCCGAAAAATAGTTTGACATCACGAAAGATTTTTCTTGTGAAAAAACAAAGTTTAACATACAATAGGTTTGTGCCGAATTCTCTCCGGCATCTACTTAAACTCTTAAACACCCGTTTTATCTACCCCGCCTTCCGCTTTTTACCCCAGAGTCCACCAACGAATGTTGTCACTTTCAAAGGAAAAATCCGTTAATCTCTTTATCCTCGCAATGCTGCCGTTTTCATTAGCGGCGGTGATCTGGGCGCTTAGTGGGATAACGGCTGAGCGAATAGACGCCGGTGTGATCACGGTTGCGATTCTTACTGTTTTCTGCAGCGTTTACTTGCGCATCCAGCTTCCGCGGGTAAAGATCCACCTTACGATCTCTGACGCCCTTGTCATTCTGGCAATGTTATTGTACGGCGGTGAGATCGCTCTCATACTCGCGGTTATCGAGATGGCGGCAGGGTCGTTAAATATGCGTCGTCAGGGCGTCACGATCAAAGCAAAAACGATCTTTATAAATATTCTAATCGCGCCGCTCGGGGTATTTGCCGCCACAAAGGTGGTTTCGATGATCTTCGGGTCAGCCGAGATCGTGTTGCAACGTGGGGACCTTACGAGTTTTGTGTGGTTGCTCGCTGCGATGACGATGGTGCTTTTTCTCGTTAACTCCGTTCTGATCGCTCTTTTCTCAACGATCAAGCACGAGAAAAACTTTTGGCGGGTCTGGACTGACAACTGCTTTGACGCGGTCATCATGTATGTCACGGGCGGCGTCATAGCGGGCATCATATTAAAGGCGTTAGATCAGATCAATTTGTATCTATTTGCCGCAGTCGTATTGATCTTCGGCGTGATCTATCTGACCTTTCGACGATTTGTCGAGGATGTTAAGAAAACGGTCGAAAAAGCGAAAGAGGCAGAACGGGAACGTGCTGAACAAGCCGAAGAACATGTCCACGAACTCGAGCATTACGTCGCCGAGCTCGAACGCAGCGGTGCCGCGTTGCAGGAAAGCCACGAGAATTTTCGCCACGCGGCATATCACGACGCTCTTACCGAACTGCCAAATCGTAACTTTTTCATCGACACGCTAAAAGGGCGGCTGCAGCAGAGCCGCGAGAACTCGGAATGTAATTTTGCCGTCCTCTTCCTCGACCTTAACCGCTTCAAAACGATCAACGACAGTCTTGGCCATTCGATGGGCGACCGTCTAATCAAAAATGTTGCGAAACGGCTGTCGGGCATGGTCCGCGAAGAGGATATGGTCGCCCGGTTTAGCGGCGATAAATTTGGCGTCATCCTTAGCGATCTTTTGACCAGGGATGAGGCGACGAGCTTTGCCGACCGACTTGCAAAACGCCTCGCCGAGCCTTATACGCTTGATGGCCGACAGGTTTTCACCAGCGCAAAGATCGGTATCGCTTACGGCAATTCGAAATACCCGGAGGCCGAAGACATCCTCCGCGACGCTGATATCGCGATGTATTATTCCAAAGATAACGAGCAAAATTACGTGATCTTTGACCAAAAGATGCATATACGTGCGGTGACGCGTTTGCAGCTGGAGACAGATCTCAGGTTTGCGATCGAGCGAAACGAATTTGAGTTGTATTATCAGCCGATCGTCGGGCTTGAAAATTCATTGCTCGTCGGTTTTGAGGCACTGGTCCGTTGGAATCACCCGCAGCGCGGCCTCGTGCCCCCCAACGAATTTATTCCGATCAGTGAGAGCACCGGATTGATCATACCGATGACCGTGCAGATCCTGCACTCCGCTTGTAAACAAGTTGTCGAATGGCAGGACAAAAACCCGAACGGCACGCCGCTTAGTGTAGCCGTCAACCTTTCGGGTAAGCATTTTGCCCATCCGGGTCTAGTTGAGCAGATCAAGACTGTCATTGCCGAAACAGGAATTGACCCAACATATCTTAAGTTAGAATTGACGGAAGGAGCGGTCATGGAAAATGCCGAGACCGCCATTCTTATGCTCAAACAGATCAAGGATACGGGCGTTCAGATCAGCATCGACGATTTTGGAACGGGTTATTCGAGCCTCAGTTATTTGCACCGTTTCCCGATCGATCTGCTCAAGGTCGACCGCTCGTTCGTCAGTGCGATGGAAGAAAATACAGAGAACGGCGAGATCGTCCGCACCGTTATCGCATTGGCTAAAGCATTGAATCTAAAAGTGGTTGCTGAGGGTATCGAGAGTGTACATCAATTTCACCAACTGCGTATCCTGGGCTGCGAATACGGCCAAGGCTATCTGTTCTCAAAGCCTCTGCCGGTCGCTGATATCGAACGCCTGTTGGAAGATAAGACCCGTTGGCAGAATATTTTACCTGCCGCTGCGGTCGCACCGCCGCAAAATCGCGATCTGCTCTCGCCGCTTAGACTGGCACAATAAATTCGATTTTAACCAACATAAATGGACGGCTTTCCCTCGAGAGGGAAGGCCGTTTCGTATTTGGAGGAGAGGTTTAGCAGGACATCTTCGGACCAGAAATTGCCGACGAGTTGGACACCCATCGGCAGGCCTTCGTCAGACAAGCCGCACGGAACGCTGATCGCCGGAACTCCGGCAAGATTGGCGGAAACGGTGTAGATGTCATTTAAATACATCGCCAGCGGGTTGTCCGATTTTTCGCCAAGCTTAAATGCGACCGACGGTGAAGTCGGCGTTAGGATGGCATCGCATTTTTCGAATGCGGTCGCGTAATCACGCTTTACCAGAGCACGAACTTTCTGAGCCTTGGAATAATAAGCATCGTAATAGCCGCTCGACAGCACGTATGTGCCGAGCATGATGCGGCGTTTGACCTCGGCTCCGAAACCCTCTTCGCGTGTTTTGAAACACATCTCACGCAAACCGGGAGCGTCTTCGGCACGAAATCCGTAGCGTACACCGTCAAAACGAGCGAGGTTTGACGAAGCCTCAGCCGTCGCGATGATGTAATAAACGGCGATGCCATATTTGGCGTATGGCAGCTCGACGTCAACTGTTTTGGCGCCTAGCTTTTCAAAATTATCGATCGCCGCACGTATCTTTTCGCGAACGTCCTCGTCCAGGCCGTCGCCAAGTAATGCCCGAGGGACGCCGATCGTTTTGCCTGCGATATCGTTGTCGAGAGTTGCGGCATAATCGGGAACCGGCACATCCGCCGAGGTCGAATCGAGCGGATCGCGACCCGCGATGACGCCTAGGATGTCAGCGACATCGCGTGACGACTGGCCAAAAATACCGATATTATCGAGCGACGATGCAAAAGCTACAAGGCCGTAACGCGAGATGCGTCCGTAAGTTGGTTTAAAGCCGACGATACCGCACAGCGACGCGGGTTGACGGACCGAACCGCCTGTTTCCGACCCCAAAGCCGCCCGCACTACTCCCGAGGCAACCGCAACAGCCGATCCGCCCGAACTACCGCCCGGAACTCGGGTCACATCCCAAGGGTTTTTCGCCGGTCCAAATGCCGATGTTTCATTAGACGAACCCATCGCAAATTCGTCCATGTTCGTCTTGCCGACCATGACCGCACCGGCTTCGTTAAGCCGTTTGATGGCCGTTGCGTCGTAATGGGCTTTGTAATTATTTAGGATGTGCGAGCCGCATGAGGTCCGCATACCCTTGGTGCAGATGTTGTCTTTGACGGCCACGGCGAGGCCGTTTAGCATCGAACCAGACGCAGCATCAAGTTCCGCAGCACGCGAAAGCGCATGCTCACGCTCGATCGAGAGGAATGCGTTGAGTTTGCCGTTCAGGTTCTCGGCGTTGTCTAGGGTCTTTTCAATATTCGAAACAATTGACATAAACAAATAGGTTATCTGCCCTTGGAACCGACGCCATCGAGGAGCCATTTACCGTCTTGCTTTACAAAATTTGCCTGTACCTCTTGCTGCTCAGTTTTGAGGTCGTCGCGCCAGTATATCTGGATCTTGAGATCGATATCTGTTGGCGAAGCAGCTTTACATTCCGCCAGCTTAAACGTGCGCGGATAATCGGTTGTCAAGGTAAATGGATCGGCTCCATTTTCAGGATACGAAGCTAACGACGCAAAATAACGCGGCGTCAGATAGCGTTCGCGGGCCTTAAAATTATCCGCACTGGGCCGCATTTCATTTCCAAAATGGAACGAATAAAACTGTCTGGCCGAGTCGCGAGCCTCGACACACTCAAGCGGTTCGAGGTTGGGAATACTGCACGAAGTAATGAAAAGTGCACAGTGCACAATGCATAATGCGAAAACCAAATTGTGCATTGTGCGTTTTGAATTGCGCATTACGACAATACCTTTGGCACCTGAAAATGTCCCGCAACGCCCGACGGTGCCTCGCTCAAACCGGCTTTTTGGCCTAGCGATACCACGATAACGTCTTCGCGAATGGTCTTCGTCGCTTGGCCCTCGGCGGTCAGCCCTCCGAGCATTGGTTCGATATCATCGGTATCAAGCTCATTGAGCTGCTCGACGTACTTTACGATATCCGCCATTTGGGGCGTGTAAAGTGCGACCTCCGCGTCAGAGATCTCGAGGTGGGCGAGTTTTGCGATCTTTCTTACGTCCATAAGCTAATTTTGTTTTTGTCTCTCCAAATACTCGGCGGCGGCGCTCAAAAACTGTTGCCTCAGGGCAACATCGCTGATCGCCTCCGCGGCGTTTATCAATGACTGAGAAACGTCAGGTGCAGCCGTTGCCGTCGACGGTGTTTTTGGCCTGCGAGACTCATTCACCGCCATTTCATCAATGCGAAACTCGATGAACTTTACCGTTCCATCACCTAGAGACGAGTTTATCTTATAGAGCATCTGCGGACTCAGGTCCTCAAGATGCCGCTGCCAAGTTCTGTCGGTGACCGCTACTATCAGCCGGTTTTCAAAAAACTCTACCGCGGCCGTGCGTTCGTTGAGCAGCTCACCGGCACAGCGTTTCCAAGCGGCGTATACGACAGCCTCGTCAACATTAACGTTTGTCACGAGCCCGTTTAACACACCCGGAATTGCACCAAAAACCTGCTCCATTTGTCATTTACCGCCAATCAACTATCATTTTAGACGAGATGAACGAACTTCCAAAATTGATACTAGCATCGGGTAGCCCTCGGCGGTCAGAGATCCTGAATTCAGTCGGCTGGGAATTTACAAAGCACGTCGCCGATATAGATGAGAGCGAACGCGATGGCGAATCGCCGGAGGATTACGTCATTCGACTGGCTCGCGAAAAGGCTGAGGCCGTCGCTGTCCATTATCCACACGGTACGGTTCTCGGTGCTGATACGACGGTCGTGATCGACGGACAGATCATCGGAAAACCGGTTGATTCGGAAGATGCGGTGCGGATGTTAACGATGCTGGCAGGGAACTGGCACGAGGTTTTGACCGGCGTTGCAGTTGTTCATAACGGCCAGACGCGGTCGGATCTGCAGCGCACGCTGGTAAAGTTTGCACCAATGACTGCCGAAGAGATCACGTTCCTTGCGGATCACGGGGACCCGCTTGATAAGGCTGGGGCATATGCCGTCCAGGCTCAGGCGGCGTTATTTATCGAGGGAATAGAAGGCGATTATTGGAACGTTGTTGGCCTGCCGATAAGCCTTGTATATAGGCTCTTACAATGAAAAAGAGCCGGGCATGTGGCCCGACTCTTACTCAAATAAATTAATTTAGATCTTACAGCAATCTATCTATCGCCTTAGAGATCGGTATCGTGATGTCGTATTTCGGGTCGATGCCACCGAAAGGCTCGCCTACGCGGTCGCCGTTTTTGTTAAGGATGACGAAAGACGGAAACTGCTCGATCTCGTATTTACTTTTCGTAGCCGCACCGTCCGGATCGCGAAGGATCGGAATGCCAAGCTTGTTCGTAAAAGCAAATTTACGAATGTCTTCGGTGCTCCTAAAGTTTTGCGATTTAGAATTCGCTGAGTCGGTCGCGACGAAATAAAACACAACATTTTTGCCCGCGTATTTCTTGATCAACGCATTCGTGTAATCCGCCTGTTTTGCCGATAGCGGCAACCAAGCGGCACCGACAGCCAGAACCACAACCTTGCCGCTCTGAGCCGCGACATCAATGCGTGAGCCGTCGAGCGAAGTCAGGACGGTCTGCGAAAACGCAGCGACTGACAAAATAACTGTAAGAGCCGAAATTGAAATGAAACTTTTTATCGTTTTCATAATGTTATGAAACCTCCTAATGGAGCGTCTCACGATAATTAGATGCAAGTTTGAGACCAAACTACTGCTTTCGATTAAGTATGACGTTATCGATCAGCCGCACGTCACCAAAAGCTACCGCGACGGCGATCAAAGTTTCCTCATCTCCAATCTTTTCAACAGGTTGCAGGGTTTCGCGATCCACGACAGAAATATAGTCGATCTTTGCGAGCGGCTCGGTCTCAATACGTGTTTTGACGGTTTGAGTGAGATCCGACGCATTTCGTTCGCCTTTTTTGAACGCAAGTTTGGCTTCGCGAAGTGCCTCAATAATAATGACGGCCTTTTCGTGCTCTTCGGCGGACAGGAGCGAGTTGCGTGAAGACATCGCGAGCCCCGACTCTTCCCGAATCGTCGGCACAACAACTATCTCGGTTTCAAACCCAAGATCGCGGGTCAGACGCTTGATGACCGCGACTTGTTGGGCGTCCTTTTGCCCGAAAAACGCATTGTCCGGGCGAATAGTATTAAAGAGGATAGTGACGACAGTCGCGACACCGCGAAAATGGCCGGGACGCGATTCGCCCTCCAGATTGTCGGTAAGTCCCTCTACATTTACATAGGTCGAAAAACCTTCGGGGTAGATCTCGTCGTTCTCCGGAGCGTAGATGTAATCGACATCATACTCCGACAGCATTGCAGCATCGGCGGTCAGATCACGCGGATATTTGTCGAGGTCTTGGGACTGGTTAAACTGCGTCGGATTTACAAATATCGAGACGATAACAACATCGCATCTTTGTCGGCATTCCTGCACTAATGCAAGATGCCCGGCGTGCAAAGCTCCCATTGTCGGGACAAAACCTACGGTCTTAGTCTCGCGACGCAGTTTGCGTGCGATCGAAAACATCCGCTGCCGTCGGTTTATGATCTCCATTTAGGCGCTCATTTCTTTCTTGGTTTCGTCGGTCAGGCCGTACGATTCTTTTTCGTTTGGATAGGCTCCCGATTTGACGTCCTTTGTCCAGTTTTGGATCGCTCCCGTCATCACCTCGCGAAGATTTGCGTATTGGCGGACAAAACGCGGTTGGCGGCCGAATGTCATGCCGACAAGATCGTGGAGGACAAGAACCTGGATGTCGCATTCGAGGCCCGCTCCGATACCGATGGTGGACATTTCGAGCTCGGCGGTTATCATCGCGGCGACCTCGCGGGGGACGAGTTCGAGAACGATGGCAAAAGCACCTGCGTCCTCGAGCATTTTAGCGTCTTCGATCAGCAATTTGGCTTGCTCGGCGGTACGGCCCTGTACGCGGTAGCCGCCCATTTTGTAGACCGACTGCGGCGTCAGTCCGATGTGTGCAACGACTGGA
>JBGTII010000214.1:0-27615 GCA_041745735.1 Pyrinomonadaceae bacterium
ATGTGCAGACGGCCGGCCGTGTCGATCAATAAAGTGTCAAATCCCGTGTCGGCGGCGTGCTTCATCGCACCGCGAACCAAGGTCATCGGGTCCTGCGTCTCCTTGTTCTCAAAGACCGGAACACCGACCGCACTGCCGACAACCCGCAACTGCTCGCGTGCAGCGGGGCGATAAACGTCCACCGAAACCAGCAGCGGCTTCCGCTCTTGATTGTCCGACAGCCAACGCGAGATCTTACCGGTCGAGGTCGTCTTACCCGAACCCTGCAGACCGACGATCATCACGACGTTTGGCGTCTGTTTAGTAAAAACAAGTCGCGAAGACGTGCCGCCCATTAGCTCAGCCAGCTCGTCATAGACGATCTTTACGACCTGTTCGTGCGGTTTTAGGCCATTCCAGACCTCTTCGCCCTCGGCCTTAACGCGTACCGATTCGACAAAATCTTTGGCGACTTTGTAGTTAACATCCGCCTCTAACAGGGCCATCCGTATCTCGCGTAACGCCACGTCCACGTGCTCGGGCGTAAGTTTGCCCTGCCCGCGAAGATTTCGCAGTGTTAATTTGAGTTTGTCGGATAACGATTCAAACATATAGAGACAGTTCGGCTACAATAGTCGAAACTATAAATACTAGTGTTTCAAAGGGTAAGTGTCAACATTTGCGCCTACGAAAGTACGCGCTCAAGCGCCGTAAACACGGCGCTCTGGGTGACTAGTTAGCCGTTGAACGTCTGGGAAATAAAATGAAAGCTGCCTTTTGTGACCCACGGTAGTTTGTAATTGCCGTGCAGATTGATGCTCCCATCTCGATTAGCAATCGGGCATTCATAAAGACCGGTGACATTTTCACGATCCCTATTCGTCGAGAAGGTCGCAACCTGCGGCCCTATGTGTTTAGTGTCTACATAGTAGGGGTCATCAGTAATGGTGAGATGAATCGCGCTATTGAACTCAGATAAACCACAGTATTTTTCACAATTTTCAATGTCAGCCCAATAGTCGTACATACCGAGGTTCTGAGCGCCTCTTTTTTTAGAATCACTGTTGGTTGAATAGAGGCGAAAACACTTAAGTTCAATAGCTGTTAGAGCGGACTGTCCGTCAATAGAATGATCCAACACAATATCAATTATTGCTGTATAACCATCGACGCGAACAGGATGTTCTAGGATCACTTTGTAGGATTCATTGGATTGAGCCTCATATAATGGTGCAAGTAGCTGGAGTATCTGCGCCAACTGTAGTTGCATCATCTTTTCGTTGCGCGGATTGAGCAAACCACTAGCGACTTTATCGCTATAAAGCCGCCATGCCAGAGATATTATTTCATGTGATTGTGTCATGGTGACCGCGAAGATATTATACTGAATCCTTCGTGATAACATTCTGAATCTGATGTGTTATTTACACGAAAAGAATATTAGGCAAAATATTATTTCATATGCCAAAGCTTGGCCCAATTAAACGAAAAGATCTGATCAAATACCTGCGCGAATTAGGTTTTGAAGGCCCGTTCTCCGGTGGAAAGCATGAGTTCGTGCAGAAAAATAGATTAAGAGTGCGTATCCCAAACCCGCACAAGGGCGATATCAGTCAAGGCCTTTTGGCTCGGATCTTGAGCGAAGCGGGGATTGATAGAGCTGTGTGGGAAGATCTCTAGGCTAGTTCAGCGACGGGTGAGACCCTGTCAACTGCCAAGCTTCTGCCTTCGATCTCGGGCAACGGATCGTTGTCGCGTAAGTGGAGCAGTATCCATTCTTCTAATACTTCTGAGAGTTCGTTGCGGCAATCTTCTAGATTATCAGCGTTTGCCCAAACCCCTTGAAATCCGGGAATGCTTCCATAAAATGTCCCGTCGTCGGGGATCATTTCATATTTGGCCCTACGCATAGCCGCTTGGATGTAATCGGTCAACATAGTCATTACTTTACCGCCATACGCACACTTAGGCAAATAAATTTGTTGCCAATACCTTCTCAATTGCAGCAAAAACAGCATCCGGTTTGACGCTTAGTATACATTTCGGCTCGCCGAAAACCTCGCAAGTATAACCCGGGCAAGGCTGGCAGGGAAGCGGTTCGAAAACGATCTCGTTTGGTGCGTCGGTCCAGGGACGCCAGTGATTGCGGTTTGACGAACCAAATACCACTACCGACGGTGTGCCGACCGCCGCTGCGATGTGTGCGATGCCGGAGTCGTTGCCGACAAAAACCTTTGCTTTTGACGCCAAAGCAGTGATCTCGGGCAGCGTTAGGTCGTCGAATGTTGTGATGGGAACTTTTGATTCTCGGGTTAGCTCATCAAGTACGCTGTTTTCGGATTTTGATGCGATGGCGACAATTTGAAGCCCTTTTTGGTTAAGAAATTCAGCGGTGCGAGCAAAGTGTTCGACCGGCCATTGCTTTGTGGCGAAAGCGGTTCCGGGATGCAAAATCGCGTAGTTGCCGCGTTCGTGCCACTCGCTTACGCGAGCGGTTCTGCCTTTTTCGGTAACGACAAGGCGGGTTTTGGGCCGATCCTCGACGGGGACGCCCACAAAGCCTAATAATGCCAACTGCTGTTCTGCCGAATGCGTGGTTTCCTGGCCCCAATAATCGAGTGCCGATGGCAGTAAATGATTGTAAAGAAAAGGGTACTGGTAGCTGGCGACACCGACACTGTGGCGAGCACCGCTTGCTCGTACCAGCATTGTCGCGGTGGTTCCTCCATGCAGGTTAAACGCCACGTCGTACTTGCGGCGGCGAAGCTCGAGAGCTATTTTCAGCCGGTCTGACATGCTTTTGCCGATGGTCAGCACGTTGTCAACGGCGTCAAAACCGTTGAGGACGGGTGCTACCCAGTCTTCGAGCAGGATATCTACTTGAGCATTAGGAAGAAAGCGTTTGAGGGCTATCAACGAAGGCGTTGCGAGAACCGTGTCGCCGATCGAGCGGAGTTTTACGACGAGGACACGGTCAACCTTGGACCAATCTATGTCGCGGTCGCTCATCTATTTCTCAACAGTTGCTTCGTCGACAAGCATGACAGGGATGTCGTCGCGGATCGGGTAAACCAGAGAGCACTCCGGGTTTACGCATTTGAGACGTGTCTGCTGATCATCGATCTTGACCTCAGACTTGCATTGAGGACAGCGGAGAATTTCGAGTAACTGGGGATTAATGGGCATAGGACGAAATGTCGAATTTCGAATGTCGAATTACGAATGGACGGATTTAAATCGTCATTCGTAATTCGACATTCGTAATTGCCGCCATTAGGCGGCTTCGGTCTTGGTTCCACATTCGGGGCAGAATTTAGCTCCCGGGGCGAGCTCAAACTGGCAGCCGGCACATTTTGCTTTTTCTTGTGTCGAACCGCACTCTGAGCAGAATTTTGCTCCTTCGCGAAGGGTTGCGTTGCACTTTATGCAAGGGACCTGAGCGATCTCCATCTTACCGCCACAGTCTGCACAAAATTTCACGCCGGCTGCGTTAGGTTTGCCGCAAGTCGGACACGCAACGGTCGCTGACGATGCTCCTGCCGCTGAGCCAGACGTGTTTGCCTGCGGCCCGGCACCAAAGGCACCTGCCATCTGGTTGCCTACCGCAAAACCGGCTCCGAGTCCCGCTCCGAGCCCGGCACCGCCGCCTTCGTTTTGAGCAGCGTCACGCAGAGCATCGGCGGCTTGGAATTTCATGTAATTATCGACATTGCCAAGAGCACCCATGGCGGCACGACGATTGATCGCGTCCTGAACCTCTTCGGGGACGCTGACGTTTTCGACGTAAAATTTGGTGACCTCGAGCCCGTAGCCCTTAAAATCTTCGTTGATCTGGCCGCGGATCTTTTCGCCGAGTTCTTTGTACTGCGACGCGAGTTCGATGGCGGGTATCTTTAGTTCGCCAAGCGAATCGGAAAATTCGGTAACGATAGCACGCTTGAGCTGGCCCTCGATGTCGTCGGTGCTAAATTGAGCGTTGGTACCAGCGATCTCTTTGATAAAATCACCGGGCGACGCCACCCGCAGGCTGTACGCGCCAAAAGCACGAAGCTGGACCATGCCAAAATCGGCGTCGCGGAGCATGATCGGGTTTGATGTGCCCCATTTCATGTCCGTAAATTGTTTAGTATTAACGAAATAGACCTCAGATTTAAATGGCGAGTTAAAGCCAAATTTCCACGCACCCAGTTTCGAAAGGATAGGCGTATTGCCGCCGTCGATCTCATATTTACCGGGCGTAAAGACGTCGCCGATCTGGCCCTCAAAGACAAAAACGGCTGCTTGCGATTCGCGAACGATTAACTGCGCTCCGTTTTTGATCTCTTGTCCGGCGACCGGAAAGCGATAGACCAGCGTGTCTTGGCTGTCGTCAAGCCACTCGATGACCTCAATAAATTGGTTCATCGCGGCGTCTTTTATCTTGTCAATAATGCTCATTTATTAATCTCCTTATCAGTAACCCTTAACGATAAAATATGACACAAAGTTGCGCTAATTGGAAGTTCTTCGCATGTGCTTGCACGGGAATATGGGTGTGAGTGTAGGTTGGATGTTGCGCCCTTATTAACGTGCGGGCTTCTGCACCGTATTGACGATCCATAAAAATATTATCATCGTCACACCGCCTGAGATGTCCAGCATGACGTCGAGGATCGAGCCGGTCCGCGAGATCTCAAAGCTCTGGTGAAATTCGTCTATTGCAGCGACGGCCACGACCAGCAGCAGCGGTAAGAGGTAACGCCACCTATGCAGACGGACAGTCGCGGGTATCGAGAGTGCCCGGACGGCGAGAAATGCGAGGATCGCGTATTCGGTAAAGTGGGCGGCTTTGCGGATGTAGCCGTGATAGGTCAGGAGGGTTTGCTCAGGTGCGGCCGGGAACAAAAACTCGAGCAGCGGCCTGATAAAGCGCGATGTATGCGACATCGAGCCCTGATCGCTCGAGAGGTAAAATATTACGGCTATCCAAAAAACGACCGGCGCGAAATGCCAAAGCAAAACACGCCAGTCGAAGGTAGAGTTAGTTGCCACAAATTACTGCGGCAGATTACCCATTGAGAAGCTCGCTCCGCCGCCGACGATCATCAGGACGAAACCAGCGATCGTAACCAACATAGGCACGAGACCCTGTTTCTTAACAAAATAAAAAACGATGCCGCCGAGGGGCTGACAGAAAAAATTGACCAGGCCCCAGATGACCTTGTCCGCTGTATCCTTGCCTGTCTGTACCGCTGTCACGATAAGCCAGATCATTCCTACCAAAAAGACCACATAACCTAAGATCGCAATCATTGATTTGCCTCCGAAAAGTAAGTTTAAGTTGAATTGGAAAAATCAAACAAAGAATATACGAGGTTGGGGTGTAAAGTCCAACGTAAAAAGACCAAAGTCGCTTGAAAAAACGACTTTGGGCTTTGGGGTAATTTTTTTAATGAAATGCCTACGCTGCGGCGGCTCCGGAGACGACCTCGATGCTCTCTTTGGTGATAGCCGCCTGACGGATGCGGTTCATGTTGAGTGTGAGTGTGTCGATCAACTCGCCGGCATTTTTCGATGCCGAATCCATAGCCGTCATACGCGAACCTTGTTCGCTGGCGACCGATTCGAGCATGCCTTTGTAGATCTGCGTTTCGATTTGTTTTGGCAGCAAACGGCCAAATATTTCGGCGGCGGGCTGCTCATAAATATACTCGGATTCTACCCCGGTCGGTTCGCTGTCCGTATCAGCGACGGTCCGCTGGATCGGCAGGACCTGTTCGATCACGGGTTTTTGCGAGAGGACGGTCTTAAATTCGGTGTAGACGATAAAGACCTTGTCGATGGTCGTGTCTTCAGTAAAGGTCGCGATCACTTTGTTTGCGATCTCGACGGCGTCGGCGTGGACGACCTGGCCCGAACCTGTCAGCCCAATGTATTCCTCGGTAAACTCGACAGCACGGCGTTTGAAAAAATCGCGGCCCTTGCGTCCGACCGGGATCATTGTGGACTGTTTGCCTTCGTTCTCTTTCAGAAAAGCCTGTGTGGCCTTGATGACGTTGGCGTTAAACGCACCGGCGAGCCCCTTATCGGCACTGACCAGCACAACCAAATATTTTTCGTCGCCACGCTCGTCGAGCAGCGGATGCGATATCTCGCCCGCAAGCTTTCCGCTCAGGTCACCGAGGACCTGGCTCATCTTGCCCGCAAACGGACGCGATGCCGTCACGCGGTCCTGCGCTCGTTTAAGCTTAGCCGCGGCGACCATCTTCATCGCCTTGGTGATCTGTTGTGTGTTCTTGACCGACTTAATACGTCGGCGCATGTCTAACAAACTAGCCATTTTTTTTAGTGACAAGTGACGAGTGACAAGTGACAAGTAAAACCCGTCACCTGTTACCGTTCACTATTACGCAGCTGCTGACGCGGCCGTTGCCCAACGCGTAGCTTTGAAATCTTCGACAGCCTCTTTCATCAGAGCCTTGAGGTCGTCGTCGATCGATTTTTTGTCTCGGAGCGTGTTCAAAACTGCCGGATGTGCCTCTTCGGCAAATTTGGTCAGCTCTTCTTCGAACCGTTTGAGATCCGTGATCTCGACATCGTCGGCCAAGCCGTTGCTCACGGTCCAGATGATCAGCACCTGTTCGATGACATCCATCGGCACGTATTGCGGCTGTTTGAGGATCTCGGTCAGGCGTTTGCCGCGCTCGAGCTGCTGCTGGGTCGATTTATCGAGGTCCGAGCCAAACTGTGCAAAAGCCGCCAGCTCGCGAAACTGTGCGAGATCGATACGCAGTGTACCGGCGACCTGCTTCATAGCCTTGATCTGAGCCGCACCACCCACACGCGAGACCGAATTACCCACGTTGATCGCGGGACGCACGCCGGAGTTGAACAAGTCAGACTCGAGGAATATCTGGCCGTCCGTGATCGAGATCACGTTGGTCGGAATGTACGCCGAGATATCGCCGGCCTGTGTTTCGATGATGGGCAGCGAAGTCAAAGAACCGCCGCCGCGTTTGTCCGACATTTTTGCCGCACGTTCGAGCAGGCGTGAGTGAAGATAGAAAACGTCGCCGGGATATGCTTCGCGGCCCGGAGGACGTCTCAGAAGCAATGAAATTTCGCGGTACGCGGCGGCCTGTTTTGACAGATCGTCGTAGATCGTCAGAGCGTGACGCCCGTTGTCGCGGAAATATTCGCCCATCGCACAACCGGAATACGGGGCCAAAAACTGCATGGCCGCAGGGTCGGATGCCGAAGCGTTGACGATGATGGTGTAATCCATCGCTCCAAATTCTTCGAGTTTCTGACGAACCTGAGCGACGGTCGAAGCTTTTTGCCCGATGGCGACAGAGACGCAGTTGACGTCTTTGCCTTTTTGGTTGATGATCGTGTCGATCGCGACGGCTGTTTTACCTGTCTGACGGTCGCCGATGATCAGCTCACGCTGTCCGCGGCCAACCGGGACCATCGAATCGATAGCTTTCAGGCCGGTCTGGAGCGGCTCTTTAACGGGCTGACGGTCAATGATGCCGGGTGCGATCTGCTCGACCGGAAAATACGTGTCGGTGATGATCTCGCCTTTACCGTCGATCGGGTTGCCGAGAGCATCGACCACACGGCCGATCATCGCGTCGCCCACGGGCACGCTCATGATGCGTTTGGTACGCTTGGCTTCGTCGCCCTCTTTGATCTTTTGAAAATCTCCGAACAGCACGCAGCCGACCTTGTCTTCTTCAAGATTCAGTGCGAGACCGCGAACGCCGTAGGGAAATTCGAGCAGCTCGCCGGCCATGACCTTTTCCAGGCCATAGATCTCGGCGATACCGTCACCGACCTTGATGACCGTGCCGACCTCGTCGACCGTCATGCTGGCGTCAAAATTATTGATCTGAGCACGAATGATCTCGTTTATTTCGTTAGCTTTGATTGATTCCATATCACTATCCGTTAACTAATTGTTCTCTTAAATTCTCTAATTTAGTTTTGACAGAGCCGTCGTACACGGTCGAACCGATGCGGGTGACGACACCGCCGATAATATCTTTATTAATTGCGAAACTTATGTTGACCTTTTTGCCGGTCAGCTTTTCAAGATTTGATTGAAATTCGGTGCGTTCGTTTTCAGGCAGCTCACGGGCCGAAACGATCTCGGCGGTCACGACACCGCTACGCTCTTGCAGCACCGCGTCAAAACGGTCATTGATCTCACCGATCTCGGTCAGGCGGCCGTTTTGCAGCAATACGCGGAGGAAATTTGCGGTCGCCGACGTAGGTTTTGTACGTGCGATCAGGTCTTCAAGCACCCTTTCTTTGCCCAAGTGAGCGATGGCCGGGTTGCTGAAAACTGTCTGCAGCTCTTCGCTGTTACGGAAAAGGTCGGTCCATCCCGCAAGCTCGCCTTTGACGGCGTCGGTCTGGCCGGTTTCGAGGACAATGTCGGCAAGTGCTGTGGAATATCGGCGGGCGATCGTCTCTCTGCTCATATTAGTTTAGCCCTCCGATCTCGCTGATGCTGCCCTTGATCAGGCGGGCATCGACATTGCCGTCGATCTGCGCACGAAGCTTTTTCTCGGCGAGCTCAATGGTCGTATTGGCCGACATGCGGCGGAGCTCAGCATGCGATTGCTTAGAGATCCTGGCAAGCTCGCCCTCGGTCTGTTGGCGAAGCCGCTCCACCTCGATCTTGGTCTGTTCGGCGAGGCGTTTCTTTTCAAAAGCGGCCTCGTCCTTGGCTTTTGCAAGAATGTCGGTTTTTTCGGTTTCGAGCTGTGACATGCGGGCTTCGATAGATGTCAGTTTCGCAAGAGCGTCCTGCTTTTCGGCCTCAGCCTTGATCAACTCCGCACGGATCTCCTCGCGCTTTGCCTTGAAAGCGTCACCCAGTGGCTTTTTGAGGACATAGACCATCAATGCGACAAATATCGCAAGGTTGAGGAATTTCCACGCCTCAAAGCCGGGAATATTGAACCACTCGTAGTAAAAATGTTTGAAAGCGGCCCATGCGCCGGTCTCGCCCGAGCTCGCACCGGCAAAAAAGAGGATAAAACTTGTGATAAACGCTAACATAATACTTAGCCCTTCAGGATATTCGCGGCGATCTGGTCGGCGATCTTTTCGGCATCGGTATCGATGGCGGCACGGGCCTCAGCGGCCTCTTTTTCAAGCTCGGCCTTGCCGTTGTCAAACATGCCCGCGGTCTCGGTCTTAGCATCGGCAAGCTTTTGCTCGCGTGCGGTGATCGCTTTTTTCTGTTCTTTTTCGATCAGCTCGTAGCCCTTTGTACGCGTATCGAGCAATTCGCTGGTGTAACGCGATTCTTTCTCGCCGACATCGCTCAGGATCTTTTCGGCTTCGGACGAATGCCCGCCTTTGTTCTTTTCGCGAGCCGCTATGATGCGGTTGATCGGCTTGTAAAATGTACGGTTGAGCACCCATATCATCAGCAAAATGATGCCGATATGGATAAATATCGTCCCGTCGGGGAAAAGCTGAATTGATTCGGCAAACGCGAGCAAATGCATAATCTTGGTCGTCCGTGTTTACGGTCGGAAACAGCACGAAATCCGCCTGATTCTCAAAAGATATAAGAGTATCACGCGCCTGATTTTTCGGTCAAGCAAGCGCGTCGAGAGGTTATCGTTTCGGAAAAAACCGTTCAGTGATCCGCTTTGCCGGCTAAGGCAACTGCGTTTTCATTCGATAGGAATTACTGCGATAATGATGAAAATATGCTTGAATCTGCGTGGAATAATTTTCTCTGGCTGATCGGGGGACAGGCTGAGCAGTTTGAAGCCCTTAGTGCATTCCAAGTGGTCATTCGCACGCTCGTGGTCTATGGGGTCGCACTGGTTATCATTCGTATCGCCAAAAGACGATTCATGGGTGGATATTCCACCTTCGATATACTTCTCGGTTTTATTGTCGGATCGATCATGGCAAAGGCCCTGGTGGGCCAATTAAGCTTGATCAATATGACGATCATCGTTGTCGTCCTGACTGCTCTCCATTGGTTGCTAGCCCTGATAGCTTTCCATTCGCAGGATGTGGGCGATGTAATCAAAAACACAAACCGCAAACTGATCATCGACGGTGAAATACAGGAAGCGGCTTTGGAGAAGAGCAAGATAGGTGAAAATGACTTGATGCAGGCCGTCCGCGCACAGGCTAATCTTGATTCACTAGATGACGTTAAGGTTGCGTATCTGGAGCGAGGCGGTAACATAACGGTCATACCAAAGCCGAAAGAGCCGAGTATAGTGAGCACCCACATCGAGGACGGCGTGAAAGAGATCCGGATTGTTATAAAGAATCAATGAGGCCCAATAACGTCCCGAACAACCGCGAAAAAGCTCCACGCAACCGGACCTTGGTGATGTTTGAGGAGGAGGTGGAGAGGCTTAAGGGGAAACTAGCTTTTCCCGATGACCTTGAAACCTTGGTGGAAAATATTTGCAACAAGATCGTCTGCGGCGATGCTTTCAACGCGTTGGAAAAATTGCCGCAATCGGGTTTTGACCTGCTCTTTGCCGATCCGCCGTACAACCTAACGAAAACATTTGGCACGGAAAAATTTAGCGAACGTTCGTCGGATCAATACGAAGAATGGCTTGATTCGTGGCTGACCTTGTGTTTGCCGCTGCTCAAGCCGACGGCGAGCGTCTATATATGCGGTGACTGGCGCTCAAGCTCGGCGATTCAGCGGGCCGGGTCGCGATATTTTACGCTCCGCAACCGCATTACGTGGGAACGCGAAAAAGGCCGCGGTGCCAAAGCAAATTGGAAAAACTCGGCAGAGGATATATGGTTTTTTACCGTTTCGGACGAATTTACATTTAATCTCGATGCCGTGAAACAACGCCGCCGCGTGATAGCACCGTATCGGGAGAATGGCGAACCGAAAGATTGGACTGCAACAAACGACGGCAATTTTCGCGACACACATCCCTCAAATATCTGGACCGACATCAGCGTACCGTTTTGGTCGATGCCCGAAAACACCGATCACCCAACGCAAAAGCCGGAAAAACTACTCGCAAAGATCATTCTTGCAAGCACCAACGACGGTGATATGATCCTCGATCCTTTCGCGGGTTCCGGAACGACCGCCGTAGCTGCTAAAAAGCTTGGCCGCGACTTTGTGACGATCGAATCGGACGAACAATATTGTTTGCTCGCCCAAAAACGACTCGAACTCGCAGATACTGACCGTTCGATACAAGGGTTTACCGATGGCGTATTTTGGGAGAGAAACAGCAAGACATCCTCCACAGATAGACACAGATGAACACAGATATTCGCTTTCTTATCTGTGTCGATCTGTGTTCATCTGTGGATAATATTCTTATATGAAGGTAGCGACTTGGAACGTAAATTCGATCAAAGTACGAATGCCGCAACTTATTGATTGGCTCGGACGGGCGGAACCCGACGTTGTCTGCATACAGGAAACTAAGTCGGTTGACGAAAATTTTCCCGTGCTCGAGTTAAAGGCGGCCGGTTATTATTCTGTATTTACGGGCGAAAAGTCGTACAACGGCGTCGCCATCATCTCAAAATTTCCGATCGAAGACGCGCAGAAGAGCTTTCCCGGTGATCTGGATGATGCTCCGCGGAGGATGATCGCTGCCACCGTTGAGGGCATTCGCATCGTCAATACGTATGTGCCGAACGGTAACGAGTTGTGGAGCGACAAATTCAAATTTAAGCTCGACTGGCTCCAGAGCCTCAGGCGGTATTTTGACGAGACTTGTGATACCGGCAAGGATGTCTTGCTGGCCGGTGATTTTAACGTCGTTATGGATGATGCGGACACTTGGGACCCGGTGGGCATGGCGGGAAAGCTGCACTTCTCAAAACCCGAGCGTGCCGCGATGCATTTCGTCAAACAGTGGGGATTTACAGACCTATTTCGTAAGATAAATGGCGATGTGCGGGAATTCTCTTGGTGGGACTATCGAGCCGGATCGTGGCAGCGAAACCACGGCCTCAGGATCGATCACATCTGGACCTCAGCGTCGCTCGCGGCAATGTGCATCAGCTGCCGGATAGACAAATCCACTCGCGAACTAACTCTCCCGAGCGACCACGCACCGGTGATCGCTGAATTCGTCCTTTAGACCGAAAAATCTTGATTACTTTGCCATGGATGCGTTATGCTTCCATATTGGAGGCATTTTGAAGGTATGGCTACATTGACTATAAAAAATCTCCCAGATGAGATATATATCGAACTTACGCAGATCGCGAAAAAGAACCGTCGAAGTATTAATAGTGAGGCGATAGTGTCGGTTGAGCGCGGTCTTGACCGGCATCAGCGGACAGGCCGGCTAGAGGTGCTTGATAGGATTCGGCGGCGACGGGAAGAACTTGCCTCGCTGGGGGTATGGGTAACGGAAGATACAGTCGCGGAAAGCAGAAAAGAACTGGTTCGCCGCACCGAACGGCTAATGCAAGAGTTAGAAAGCGGAACAGACAAAAAGAAGAGGCCGGGAACGAAACCGTGATCGTAATTGATGCCAACGTAATCATTTACTCTATACTGCCAGGGGCTTTTGCATCAACAGCGGAGCGGGTTGCGAAAACGGATGCCGATTGGCATGCTCCGCTGTTGTGGAGATCCGAAGTCTTGAATGCTCTAGCCGGTTATTCGCGGCGAGGGATTGCTTCCAATGAACTGCTCGCGGCCTTTTCCGACGCTGAGTTGCTCATCGGCACCGACCACATTGCCGAACCGGAAAGGGTGTTGCAATTGGTTTCCAGTTCAACTTGCAGCTCTTATGATTGTGAGTACGTAGCAGTAGCCGAAGCCTTGGGTGCTGTGTTAGTTACGGAAGATAGAAAGATCCTTCGTGAGTTCCCGACTATGTCGTTCTCAATGTCAGATTTCCTCGACTTGTGAAGATCGCTACCTGGAACATCAACGGCATCGCCTCGCGGCTCGATCAACTTTTGCGGTGGGCGGCGGCGGCGCAGCCTGACGTTATTTGTCTGCAGGAAACAAAGATCGAGGACCTGCGATTTCCGTTTGCCCGGATTCGCTCCATCGGTTACGAACACGTCGAGGTATTTGGCGAGAAATCGTACAACGGCGTTGCGATACTCTCAAAATTGCCGCTCAACGATGTTCAGAAAGGATTTGCTCGTGATAAAAAGGATGCTTCGCGGCGGCTGATCGCGGCGACGGTTGGCGGTGTTCGGGTGATCAATGTCTATGTGCCGCACGGCACCGAGCTCGGGTCTGACAAATTTACTTTTAAGCTCGATTGGATCAAACGGCTGCGAAAGCTTTTTGACAAAGATTTCACCCATGCCGACAAAGTCTTGCTGTGCGGCGACATTAACATCGCTCCGCACGAGATGGACGTTTGGAATGTCGGTTATTGGAAAGACCGGATGCATTTTTCAAAGCCCGAACGCGAAGCGGTCCGCGATCTAAAAAAGTGGGGATTTGTCGATGTATTTCGACTATTTAACGACGAGCCTGACGAATATACTTGGTGGGACAATTTTAGAGAATCGTCATTTTTGAAGAATCGCGGGCTCCGGATCGATCACATCTGGACATCACCCGCTCTTGCCGAGCTGTGCCGCGACGCGTGGATCGACCGTGTCCCTCGCGGATGGGAAAAGCCTTCGGACCATGCGCCGGTCGTCGCGGAATTTGGCGATTTCACAGGCGCTGATATATTCTGATGAAGATGGACGTTCGAAAAGCATTACTGATATTCGTAGGAACCGTGTGCGTCGGCCTCGGTGTGCTTGGGATGTTTCTGCCGCTGATGCCGACGACGGTCTTTCTGTTAATGGCCGCTTATTGCTATTCACGGAGCTCCGATAGGTTTCACAATTGGCTCGTAAATAATCGCTGGCTTGGCAGATACATCAAAAACTACAAATCAGGCGAAGGGATCTCGGTCAGACAAAAAGTCACTACCATAGCGATACTGTGGGTGTCGATCGGTTTTAGCATTTGGTTTGTCGCAGCTTCGTTTTGGCCCACGCTTTTCCTGGCCGCTGTCCTTATTGGCGTCACTATCCACCTAATTTGGATCAAAACCGCTCACGCAAAAGAACCTGCGGGTACGCAGATCGCTCCAATAGAAAAAGCCTGAGATTTATTACCTTTTCAGCAATTCCCTTACCCTTTTTGCAAGCTGTGGGAGCAGCATCGTCGTTTTTATAAGCGAACCGGTGGAGAATGTCGTGGTCATTTTGCGGAATGTCGCAACCGCGGTTGCTGAATAGGGCATCCACCACGCGTCGGGCATCAGGGATAGTTTATTTGTGTGAATGTGCTGCGGTTGGACGAGTTCCATCAGCCCTTCGCGGCCGTGCGTGCGTCCGCGTCCAGAGTACTTAAATCCGCCCCAAGGCGTCTGGCCGATGCCATGTGTGTATAGAACTTCGTTGACACAGACCGAACCTGCCTCGATTCTTTCCGCGACACGTTTGCCCTTTGCTTTGTCACGAGTCCAGACGCTTGCGGTCAGGCCAAATTCACTGTCGTTTGCCAGACGGATCGCCTCTTCCTCGGTTGTAAATGTCGCAATCGGTAACGTCGGGCCAAATGTCTCCTCTTGCATGGCACGCATGTCGTTATGGGCACCGGTAATAACTGTTGGCTCGTAGAAAAGGCCTTCGAGATCAGGATTTCGGCGTCCGCCTGTTTCGATCATGGCTCCTGCCGCACGAAAATCTTCGACGTGATCCTCGACGATCTGTATCTGGCGTTCGGATGACATCGCACCGATGGATGTTGTTGGCTTGTCGCCTGTGTCTTGTTGCAAAGCTAACGTTTTCTCGATTATCTTACGCGTCAATTTCTCAGCCGCACCTTCCTGAACATAAAGCCGCTCGACTGACGAACATGACTGGCCTGCGTTGCAAAACGCTCCCCAGACCGCGGCGCTTGATGCGAGTTCGAGATTGGCATCGGCAAAGACGATCATCGGGTCTTTGCCGCCGAGTTCGAGTACAACGGATGTCAGATTTTTGGCTGCGGCTACGGCGATCTTTTTGCCGGTGGCGACCGATCCGGTGAACATTATCTTGTCCGGGGCCGCTTCGACCAGAGCCGCACCGGTCTCACCACCGCCGCTTACGATCTGTACGCAGTTTTCCGGCAAACCGGCCTTTTCAAAGATCTCGCCGATCTTGAGGCCGATCATGGGTGTCAGTTCGGACGGTTTGATAACGACGGTGTTTCCCGCCATCAGTGCCATTACGGCCTCACCAAGCGGGATCGAGAAAGGGTAATTCCACGCCGGTATGATGCCGACAACGCCGAGCGGCTGATAAACGATCTTTGACGAGCGGCCCATCATGGCATAAATGCCGATGCCGATCTTGTGGGGCTTTAAGAGCTTTTCGGTGTTCCGTGCAAAGTACTGCATCAGATCGAGTACCGGTGCGATCTCCATCGAAAACGCCTCGGCAACCGGCTTTCCAGATTCATCTGAGATCAGACGTGCGGTTTCGTCCATTTCGGCGAGCAAAACCTCGCGGGAACGCATGATAAAAGCCGCACGTTCGCGGAATGAAGTTTGTTTCCAACTTTGAAATGCTGCACGTCCAAGCTCGACTGCGGCAATGACATCTTCGGCGGATGCTTGAGCGACGCGGCCAACCTCGGCCCCCGTTCCAGGGTTGTATGAGATGATCTCGTCGTTTTGTGAAACTGAAACTACCGCGCTCATATTTTCAATTATTTTTCGGCCCACAGAGGGGAATTCAACTCGTAATTGAAAAGCAAAGCTTTGTCGTCGGATATGCGAAACATAAACTCTTCAGTTGCCGGACCCTCGGTAAATTCGGAGTCGTATGTAATGGTCGCAAATGTTCCGGAATTATTCGTGTTGGTTTTAATCCCGGTCGACTTTGAGCTCTCAAAGAAGCCCATTTTCCGTTTGATCTTTTCACACATTTCGATCCATTTTTTTTCGGGTACGACTCTCTTAAATGCATCATCTGCCTGAGCATAAATTTCGGTATATTTTCCGGCATTCAGCTGATCGTGAAAATTTTTAGCCGCGGGTTCTGCCAGGTTTTTTCCTTTCATGAACGTAGAGCATGAGAGGGTCAGGAAAAGGAAAACGGAGCCGATGATTAGCAGATTGATCTTATTCATTTGAAGTGCCTTAGTTAACTCAACATTCGCTCAATAGCTGCGTAACCTGCGTCTATCGCTTCGGCGAGTTTGCCGGGTTCGGTTCCGCCACCTTCGGCCATGTCGGCTTTGCCGCCGCCTTTGCCGCCCACGATCGGGGCGATCTCGCGGATGATGTCACCGGCTTTTATTTTGCTCGTTAGGTCGTCGGAGACGCGGACGATGATGCCGACCTTGCCTTCGTCAGCGCGGCCGATGATGACGACGCCGGATTTTAGCCGTGCCAGCAGTGTATCGGATAGCTGCCGTGTGCCATTTGCATCAAGCCCCTCGACGACCTTGCCGAGAACTTTGATGCCGTTTATTTCTTTCGTCTCGTCACCGCCGGACGTAGCTTCGCCGATAGCACCGGTCGCGATCTTTAGCTTTAGCTCGTCCATTTCCTTGCGGGTCTTTTTGAGGTCCTCTTGCAACCTTGCAATGGCGTTTGGCAGATTGTCGCGTTGCGTATTTAACGCTCCGAGCGATGCTTCGATCAGTTTTTCGTCATCGCGAAATCGCTCAAATGCGTCGAAGCCTGTGATCGCACGGATGCGGCGAACGCCGGAGGCGATCGCTTCGTCGGATATGATCTTAAAACTGCCGATGTCGCCGGTCGCACGAACGTGCGTACCGCCGCACAGCTCTTTGGAAAACACGCCTTCGCCAATACTCAGCACGCGTACGTCTGCACCATATTTCTCGCCAAACAGAACCATCGCACCGCCGGCCATCGCTTCTTCGATAGCCATGACGTTGGTGTTTACTGGCTCGTTCTTCAAGATCTCGCGATTGACCAGATCCTCGACCTCGGCGATCTCGGTGTCGGTCATCGGCTGATAATGCGTAAAATCGAACCGCAAAACATTTGGGGCGACAACCGAACCGCCCTGTTTTACATGCGTTCCTAAAACTTCGCGCAAAGCCGCGTGAACGAGGTGCGTAGCCGTATGATTACGCCGCGTGGCATCGCGTTTTTCGGCGTCAACGGTCGCGGTCACAGTGTCGCCGATCTTTATCGAGCCCTTATCAACAGTGACTTTATGGATAATAAGTCCGCTGACTGGGGAGTATGTGTCACCCACCGTCGCAGATGCATCGGTACCGATCAACCTGCCGACGTCCCCAACCTGGCCACCGGCCTCGGCGTAAAATGGTGTTTGATCGAGGACGACACTGCCTTGTGAGCCAGTATCGAGCGACTCGATCTGTTTATCGCCATCGAGAATAGCAACGATCTTAGTATCAGTCAGATGCGTTGTGTCGTAGCCGTGAAACCTATTTGACCCTACCTTTTCCAATATCTCAGCATAGATCGGCGAGGGCTGGGATTTTCGAGCCGTGTGGCCAACCGCGCCTTGGGACTGCAGCTCTTGCAGGGCCGTGTCGAATCTGTCGT
The DNA here is from genome assembly GCA_041745735.1 of Pyrinomonadaceae bacterium. Taxonomy (GTDB): domain Bacteria; phylum Acidobacteriota; class Blastocatellia; order Pyrinomonadales; family Pyrinomonadaceae; genus OLB17. Next base: position 17,505 of record JBGTII010000214.1, read on the forward strand.
TAAAATCTTCTTCTTCGAATTCGAGTCCCTTTTCCTCAAGATAGACGCGGATCAGATCGCGGGGCGTGCCAAATGTGTCATACAGCTTGCCGATCGAAAGAAACAGATCGTCGTCTTTCGGCGTGCTTGGGGAAATGCCGAGTTCGTTCAGTTTCCCAAGGCCGACCGTTACCGTGTTTCCAAACCGCTCTTCCTCGACCCGAACCATTTTGCCGATGAAATCCCGCTGCGTTTCGAGTTCGGGGTAGACGCCGTTCATGTTTTCGACGACGAAATCGCACACTTTGTAAAAGAAAAGTTCGTTGAGGTCCAAATGCTCGCGGCCGTGATAGATCGCGCGGCGCATTATCTTGCGTAGGACGTAGTTGCGGCCTTCGTTACCCGGCAAAATGCCGTCGGCGATTGCAAACGCGGTCGCTCGCGCGTGGTCGGCGATCACGCGGCAGGCAAATTGTTGAGAATCGGTCAATCCCTCGTACACACTCATTAGAAGATAATAACAAGTCAGAACCGGGAGCGGTAGCGACTGGGCTCCGGATATGAAGTATGGTGATGCAACATAGGAATCCGGTCACTACCGTTCCCGGTTCCGACTAAAACCGCCAATGAGATGAAACCCGACACCCGCGAGCGATGTGTATATGCCAAACCGGCTGATATCCGAAAAATGCTGGAGTTGATAGGTTTCGGTAATAAATGCCCACAACAATAGACCGCTCGACGCGATAAGTAACAGTGAGCCTGAGTATTGAAAGGCCTTTTGCCACGCTGCGGGACGGATCTGTAGATAGACGCCGAGAGCGAGATGGATGAGCGCATTAAAGAGAATATATATGTGCCGCGAACGCATCAGCAGCCGCAGGTCTTGCGGGATGATGTCTTTGTCAGGGAAGTCGATACGCATGAATTTGCCCGTCGTCACAAAGACGATAAACATCAGCAAACCAACGATAAAATGAAACCATTTCATAGTCATATTTCCCCGACATCTAAATCGGAAAAAAGCACATCACAAGGCGGTTGACATAAATGATGGAAACATTAAGAATCTAGCATAACAATCATTTACTTTGGAGATAACAAATATGAATAAGCGTCTGTTTTCGATAGCAATATCGATCGGGGTTTTTATGACATTGGCGGTGGCGTCCTCGAGTGCTCAAAAGGTCGGTGGATATAAAGCAGTGTCGGCTTCGGATGCGGCGGTCCAAGCTGCGGCCGAATATGCCGTCAATGCACAGGCTGAAAAGTCTGAGAAAGAGATCTCGCTCGTCGATGTGGTCAAGGCCGAGCGGCAGGTCGTCGCCGGGTCGAACTACCGAATGTGCCTAAAAGTTACATCGCAAGGCGAAGTGGGCGAGGCCGACGCAACTCATTTTGTCCAGGTGGTCGTTTATGTTGACTTAAAAGGAAACCGCAAGCTGTCGAGCTGGGTGACATCGGATTGTGGAGAAGAAGACGAAGATCAATAAGCGCGAGGTATATATGAAAAAAAGTTTACAAACAGCATTTCTCCTCTCAGTTTTTACCGCTATTTTTGCTTTGGCAGTATCCGCCCAGCCGTATGGTTCGGGCGTATATAAGGCGGTCGACAAGCCAAAGGAAGATGCAGGCGTTGGGCTTGCCGCTGATTTTGCGGTTAAGGAACAATCCGCAAAGTCCAATAAGGATATCAAACTCGCCGAGATCTTAAAGGCGGCTGATGGGGCCGCAAAACTTGGGGCCAGAAATTTGCAACTTTGCCTAAACGTGACAACCGATACCAAATCCTCGACGGTCCAGGCGATCGTGTCGATGGATCAGTATTCAAATTTCAAGCTACACGGCTGGTCGAAATCGACCTGCGCCGGCTCGGGGATCAGTCCGGCATTTAAGCCGACCACTGATTACGTAGCGGGTGAGATCGACGGCATCGGGGCTGACCTTGCCGCCCAAAACGCGATCATCCAGCAGTCGGAGAAAACAAAGGCGAAGATCACGTTCGGCGAGATGATCAAAGTCGAGTATAAAGAGCCGAAGATGGGCTGGGCGGATTTTCGCTTGTGTATGTCCGTCATTAATAACGGAAAATCGGGACGGGCGCAGGTGCTCGTTTCCAAGGACCAATATCAAAATTATAAGCTGAAGAGTTGGACGGACGGCAGATGCGGCGAGTCGGCCGACGGATTTACGAAGGTCGAACAGTTCATGGCAGGCGTCGACCTTGCGGCGGATTTTGCAGTGATGAAACACTCGAAAGATACAGGTATTGAACACAAGATAGTTGAGATCCTGAAACGCGAAGAGAAAGGCGACGAGACGAATCTGATGGCCGCAACCTATCGCATTTGCATGAAAATTAGCGAAGAAGGAAAGACCGAGGTAATTCAGGCGGTTGTATCGAAAGACGGGTATTCAAACCACAAACTCGTTAGCTGGGAACACTCTAAGTGCACTAAATAAGTGGCGTTTAGCTGACACCTTTTGAGCGGTCCCAGCTGCCTTGGAGTTTTCTGAGCAACAGGATCTGTCCGGCATGATAGGCGTTGTGGGCGTTGATATTTGAGATCAGCGTCGCCCAAGACGCGGGATTTGTTGCTGATACAGGCTCATCAAATTTGCCTTCGTCAGCATTTCTAATAAGGTCGCGAAACTCGGTCATTACCGAATCGAGTTTCGCGACTTCTGCATTCCATGCCTCATCGGTCGCCTCGCCCGCCATAAATGTCGCGTCATTATCATCCGCCGGATACTGATAATCGACCCCTTTGAACCGCTCGACATACGCAAAATTGTAATAACTGAGGTGACTGACGATCTCCCAGATCGAGTTATCGACGCCCTCCGGTTTCCACGCTGCATCTGCTTCGGTTACGCCCACAAGTGTATTTTTCAGCGCGACAAACCAAGTGTTTTTGTCGTAACAAGCTGCAAATTGTTCAGCCAGCAGTTCTTTTACGTTCATTTTCCTCACCAACCAGTGTGTATTTTCCACCTGTCCACGATCTGCCCATTTTCTAAAATATTGTAATCCGAATGTTGAGCGGCGGTCATGCATGAGTGGTTTGCGAGTATGCGGACACGGTCGCCGACTTTGTAGCGGTCAAATACGCTGTCGTCTTCGGCATGGATGATGCCGTGTTCCTGCGACAGCGAACCGAGCCGCATACCCGTATCAACACCGTCGAGATCGAGGACCCGGCCATAACCACAAGCCTCGTCGAGATGCGTCGGCCCGCGATCTTTTGACATGGCGATGCCGCCGGCGTCAATGACGAGTTTTCGCCGAGAAGCGTCACGATGTACGACCGCCGCCAGCACCGTCAATGCGCAGTCATCAAACCCGCAGCTACCAAGCGTCGCCTGATAGTTGTCAAAAAAGATGTAATTTCCCGGCCGCACCTCATCAATGCCGTCGAGGTGGTCGAGGTGATTGATCGTTGGCGTTGAGCCGATGCTGACGGTCGGCACATCAATACTCATGTTGCGAAGCGTAGCCGCAAGCTCGACCATCACATCGCGCTCGTGACGCGCAATGGCTTTGATCTCAGCGACCGTCTTAACGTCGTACGAATGTCCGGCGTGAGTGAGTATTCCGGCAAAATTTATGTTTTTTGCGTCCGATATCTGACGCGGGAGCTCTACAGCCTCAGCCGTGTGCGGTTCAACGCCGACGCGATGCGTGCCACAGTCGATCTTTACAAATACGTCAAATTCTACGCCGACCTGTCCGGCAGCATCATCGAGTTGTTTTGCGGTTTCTGCATTGTCGGTTAGCAGGTTTAGTTTGACGCCATTACGAATGAACTCGATCGCCTCGTCAAATTTCCCGCGTTCGATCGGCACTGCGTAGGTAATATCATTGAACCCATTTTCCGAGAACGCCCGAGCCTCAGCCAGCGTTGAAACGGTTACCGCACCGTTATGCCCAGCGGTTTGAATACGGGCGACCTCGAGGCATTTGTGAGTTTTGATATGCGGCCGCAGACGTGCGCCGTTGCCTATCGCAATTCCGCTAATCCGCTCGGCATTCTTTCGTACCCGATCAATATCGAGCAGCAGTGACGGCGTTTTTAGCGACTGGAGGTCCATTTATCTGACAAGATTCGCAGCTTTCTTAATGACATTTGCGACCGTAAATCCGTAATCACGAAAAACATCCTCAGCGGGAGCCGAAGCGCCAAATTTATCTACGCAGAGCGTATCGCCATTGTCGCCAGTGTATTTATGCCAGCCTTGTGAGACGCCAGCTTCGATGGCTAGGCGGGCTGTGACTTTGGCAGGCAAGACTTCTTCTTTGTATTTAGCATTTTGCGCGTCGAAAAATTCCCAGCATGGCATCGAGACAACGCGGGTCGGTGTGCCGTCGGCGTTGAGTTTTTCGCGGGCTTCCATTGCGAGGCCGACTTCGGAGCCGGTTGCGATGAGGATCAGTTTTGGTGTTGTCACTTTGCCCGCTTTGGTCTCGGCCTCAGCCAAAATGTATGCACCCTTGTGTAGGCCTTTGGCGTCGGCGTATTTTTTGCGGTCAATGAGGGCGACCTTTTGTCTCGACAGGGCAAATGCCGTCGGGGCGTCGCGTCTACGGATCGCGGCGGCCCAGGCTTCGCGGGTTTCGTGAGCGTCGCACGGGCGGATCACGGCGAGATTTGGGATCGCACGCATGGCGGCGATGTGCTCGACCGACTGGTGCGTCGGGCCGTCTTCGCCAAGCCCGATCGAGTCGTGCGTAAAGACAAATATCGTCTGGACATTAGACAGGGCGGCGAGCCGTATCGCCGGGCGCATATAATCCGAAAACGTCTGAAACGTGCCGCCAAACGGGATCACGCTACCGTACAAAGCCATGCCGTTCATCGCGGCGCCCATCGCGTGCTCGCGAATGCCGTAGTGGATATTGCGGTTCTCATAACGCCCGGCCTGGATGTCGGCGGAGGAATTGATCGATGTGTTATTTGACGGCTTGAGATCAGCCGAACCTCCGACGAGACCGGGCACGGCGTCGGCGATGGCGTTGATCACATCACCGCTATAAGCACGGGTGGCTTTTGCCTCGACATCTTCGAATTTGGGCAGGCTCTTTTCCCAACCTGCGGGCAGATCTGCACAGCGTATGCTCTTAAATTTCTCGCCGAGCTCGGGATTAGCCTTTTCGTATTTCTTTACTGTTTCGTTCCAGTCTTTTTCAAGTTTCGCACCTGTTTTTACAGCTTGGCGGAAATGAGCGAGAGCTTCTTTTGGAACGTAAAAGCTCTTATTTGCAGGCCAGCCGAGATTACGTTTGGTCTCTTTTACTGCTTCTTCGCCCGGAGCGTCGGAGTGTGCTTTCGAAGTGCCTTGCTTGGGCATTCCGAATCCGATGATCGTGTGAACGCGGATCAGCGAAGGCTTGTCTTTTACCTTTTGAGCGTCCTTGATCGCGGCCTCAATTGCTTTGAGGTCGTTGCCGTCTTTTACATCTGAGACGTGCCAGCCGGCGGCTTGAAAACGTTTTGTTGTGTCTTCGGTAAATGCGAGATCAGTAGAGCCGTCGATAGTGATCTGGTTGTCGTCGTATAGATAAATGAGATTGCCGAGTTTTAGATGCCCGGCCATTGAGGCGGCCTCATACGAGACGCCTTCCATCAGATCGCCGTCGGAGCAGATGCAGTAAATATAGCTATCAGCTACGGGAAAGCCGCGTTTGTTAAATCTCGCACCAAGATGTGCCTGGGCGATACCCATGCCGACGCCGTTAGCAAAGCCCTGTCCGAGCGGTCCGGTGGTGATCTCGACGCCAGGTGTCAGGATATTTTCAGGATGTCCCGGCGTTTTTGAATGAAGTTGACGAAAATTTTTGATCTCATCGAGAGACAGATCGTAACCGGTTAAATGCAGCAGCGAATATATTAGCATCGACCCGTGGCCGGCACTCAGCAAAAACCGGTCGCGGCAGAACCATTTTGGATTTTTCGGGTTGTGTCGGAGAAACTTTGTCCATAACACATAAGCCGCCGGAGCCATGCCAAGCGGCAGCCCCGGATGGCCGGAATTTGCCTTTTGGATCGCGTCGAGCGAGAGCGTACGGATGGTGTTGATACAGAGTTGGTCGAGTTCTGATCTTGAAATCGTCATTTTGTTTGTTCTAAAAGCGCGTAAATTTTGGTCGGTAAATTACATTTTGCCAGTAGTTTCGAGTGCAAGCAAAACCGCTCCGCGCGAAGATGCCTCAGGCGTGTCATTTACGAGCAATTTTTCACCGAGCACGCTTGCGATGATATCCGTCCAGACTAGCGAATCACGCAAAGCTCCGCCCGAGGTAACGATGTCGGTGATCTTTGCGACCTTTTTGAGCCGACGATAAATATCGTCGAGCCGAAATGCGACGCCCTCCATGGCGGCCAGCAAAACATCAATGCCATCGTGCGCGCCTGTGAGCCCAATGATGGCGCCGCGAGCATTTTCGTCGTATCCGGTGCTGCGTTCGCCAAAAAAGAATGGGATAACGACGAGATCGTCAGGGGCCTGCCGCGATTGCAACAGTTTGTCCGTATTTGCCGGAAGATGAAACCGCTCCTTTATCAGCGAATAAAGATTGCCGCCGTCTGACAGGGCTCCGCCGATTATCACGCTCTGACTGTCGATGCGATAACACCATAGGCCTTCGGGTATCTTTGCCGGGGGTTCGCCGCGATATGCGACCCGCATGGCTGCGGAGGTTCCAACCATGAGGCTTGCCCGGGTTTTTCCAAAACCGCATGACCCGATGTGATCGGCGGCACCATCGGCGATCGCCGGGAACCACTGAGCCGCAGCTAGCCGCGGCCAACGTTTTGCGTATTTTTTGTTTAGTTTGAAAGTTGCAGAGTCGGTTTCAGATATTTCCGGCAGATTGTCTGTCGAGATTTTGAGAGCTTTGAGCAGCTTCACATCCCACTTACATTTTCGAATATTAAAAATACCGGTTCCAGATGCCATAGAGAGGCTCGTCGTGGTTTTACCAAACAGCCTTAGAGCGACATAGTCGATGAATGAAAGCCACATGGCCGTTTTTGAAAAAACTTCTGCGTGCTCGTGCCGCAGCCACAAAAGCTTTGCCGGCCAAAAGCTTGAGTGAAAATGAGCTCCGGTGCGGTTGTGCGTTTCGGTCTCATCAAAGCGCTTTTTTAGCACGCCTGAGTATTCGCGGCTTCGAGTATCTGCCCAGCCGAGCACCTTTGTCGTTGGTTTGCCCTTGGCGTCGACGCCCATCAGGCTGTGCCAAAACGAACATGAGGCAACATGAGTAATCTCACGTTTTCGTTTTTTTGATTTTTCGAGTAGAGCATCGATGGCGGCAGCGACTTGGGTAAACGCCTCATCGGCATCGATCTCTGAGCCGCCGTCAGCAGTCGTATGGAGGGTGCGTTCGATCTTTACTGACATTCCAGATACGCGCTCTGCGTCGTTATTAAATAAAGACGCGCGGACGCTGGATGTGCCGATATCGAGAGTTAAGATCAGGGATTTTTCCACCGTAGAAGGGTGTCAGGAAAAGTGCTTTTTAACCAAGGGTCTTCTTCATCCACCACCGCATGCCGACGAATAGAAAGCGGTAATCTTTCATAAACTCAGGCGGTTTGCCTTCGAAATAATGGCCGATGAATTGTAGTATCCAGCCCACTACAAAAAGCCCGAGAGCGACACGCCACGCGCCCGAGACAAAAAACGATACTGGTACCAGCAGCAGCGACAGGGCGATCATCGGTATGCCAAATTGGTGCGTCAATTTGTTGATCGGATGCTGATGGCTCTCAGAGTATTCTTCGATCCAATCGTCCCATGTTCTGCCGCCCATCATAAGCAAATTCTCCTGTCCGCAATTTGCGATTATCTTACACCAATTTTATCTGCGGTGCAGTATTTTGACGACCAGTTCGTCGCCGAGATCTATCGTTTGTTCGGGTTCAAAGCCGTCAAGAAAATCCGCTGGCATAAATGTATCGGCATCCTCGACCGTAATTGGAATTTCAGTAACTATCCATTTATTGATGATGTCAGCTAGATCACGATAGACCTGAGCCCCGCCGATGATATATATATCGCCCTTAGCCTTTTTCGCAAGATCGATAACAGCCTGTTTGTTATTGAGCTTTACGACATCATCGGACACTGCTACTTTACCTGTGCGTGTGAGAACGATGTTGAGCCTGTTCGGCAGAGGCCTACCTATCGACCGCCAAGTGTTTGCTCCCATCACAATGGCATTTCCGGTCGTCGTTTCCTTAAAGAATTTTAAGTCGGCGGAGTAATGCCACGGCAGTTTACCGTCCTTGCCGATGGCGTAGTTTTTTGCGATGGCGACGATACCGATGATCATAAGTGTTTTGTTGCAAAAGCCCGCGCGTGAGCGAGGGCGTGCCTCATGTGTTGGATGGTAAGCCCTTGCTTACGCGCGGGCTTATGCATTTATTTGATGCGTTCACCTTTATAGACCGCAACTTCGGAACCTTTTGCCAGTAAGACCGAATATGGTTTTTGTTCTGTAAGAAAGCTGAACTCTCCTCCGTACGTCCCCGCGAAATCAACATCGATCATTTCATTTTTTACCGAGAACAGCTCCCATTTGGGGTGCTCGACCTTGTATTCATCGACGCGTCCGCCTCTTCGCTCGGTGTAGCCCCAGTAGTGCTCGATGATAAATTCGCCGTGCGAGCCCTCGGCCGGAACCCCGACGCTTTCGTCGATCTCGACGCTTAGATGATTTTTACAACCGCTCTTTGACCAGTCGTAGGAAACGCTCGTTTCGCTGCGGGCGTGCCCCATCGACCAACACTCGTAAGGCTCGCCGTACATCGTCCGGGCGACCGCGGCGATAGCAAACCGCGGCACGATCTCTTTTACAAAGCACACCGCCCGGCGTGTTTCTTCAACTGTCTCGCGTTTCACATAATAGCGTAGATTGACCTCTTCGAAATTGACATGAAACGGCATTGGCAACCCCAAGACACGCGTATCTAGAAACATAAACCCGACGAGGCTGACAAAACATTTGCCTTCGAATAAGTCGAGCTCGGTGCCGCGAGGCACCCTTGCGGCGAGCAGCGTCGGGTCGACTTCGTAATTGGCCATTATCAGGTCTTTCCACCGCGCCGTCAGGAACTTGTTCATATCAATTTTAAGCTTGATCCGATTCGTATTGTTCCAGCTTACGATACAGCGTTTTTCGCCCGATGTTCAATAGCCGGGCGGCGTGCGATTTATCGCCCTCGGTATAATCGAGCGTTGCCTCGATGACCTGTTTTTCAATCTCGTCCATCGCCGACGGCAGCTCGATCTGGATGCCGATGGCATTGCCGAGTCCGGCGGCGGTGGCGCGTGCCTCGCGTGCGTGGGCAAACGCTAGATTTGCCGTGCGGCCGATCGAATCGGGCAGGTCGTCAAGTTCGATCTGACGGCCCGACGCTATGATGACGCCGCGCTCGATGGCGTTTTCAAGCTCGCGCACATTTCCCGGCCAATCGTAATTTACAAGCGCGCGCATCGCCTCTTTTGAAATGCCCGAGACAAAGCGGCCTGACTTCGATTTAAAGCTTTCGAGAAAATGAAAAACGAGCAGATTGATATCCTCGACCCTCTCGCGAAGCGGCGGCAAGGATATCGGAAAAACCGAAAGGCGGTAATAAAGATCTTTTCTAAACGAACCGTCCTCGATCGCGGTCGCGAGGTTAGAATTTGTCGCCGCAATAACTCGAACATCTGTTTTGACCACGTGTTTGCCGCCGACGCGTGTAAATTCGCCGTCCTGCAGCACGCGGAGCAGCTTGACCTGGGCCTGTAGAGACATCTCGCCGATCTCGTCGAGGAAAAGCGTGCCGCCGTTTGCTTCTTCGAATCGTCCGATGCGCTGGTTGCGGGCGTCGGTGAATGCTCCTTTTTCATGGCCAAACAGTTCGGATTCGAGGAGGGTTTCTGGTATCGCACCGCAGTTGATCTTGACGAAAGGCTTGCCCTCGCGGCCTGAATTGTAATGGATCAGGTTGGCGATCAGCTCTTTGCCGGTGCCGGATTCGCCAAGCACTAGGACGGTCGTGCTGGTATCGGCGACGTTCAAGCCCAGCTCGATCGCTCGCCGGATCGCGGGTGCCTGGCCGACCAGTTCGCTCTGGCGCTG
>JBGTII010000215.1:0-27900 GCA_041745735.1 Pyrinomonadaceae bacterium
GGCACCAACAATTCTTTCCAAAACGTCGCGGCGGGGACATATCCTAATGCAGTGGCGGTCAATCCGGTCACCAATAAGATCTATATCGCAAATAACGGCAGCGCCAACGTAACGGTGATCACACCCGCTCCGACAAACGCGATACCGCTCAATACGGCGATCACTCCGTTTGCGGCAAATACAACGGCTAGCTTTGCTCCGACCTTTACAATGACGGCGACCTCAACCTACTCGCCAACCGCTCCGGCACCGCAGAATATCTATTTCCAGATGGATACAACTAACGGAACATGGACAAGGGCGACAAATACGGGCAGCACCGCGACCACCGTTACCGCAACTGGTTCGGCAGGAGTGCTGCAGGACGGAATACACATCATCTATTTCTTTGCCACAGACGGATCAGACGGCACATCGATCAATCCAAATCTGGTAGATCCTGTTTTCACTAAACAAAAGAGATCGTTGGATATCTTTTCGCCTGAGTCTTCGCCGATCATCGGCGGTATCAATGCATACCTGTTTATGGTCAAGGCATCGCCGACTGCGGCGAATGTCTCGGTCTCGGGCCGCGTGACAACCGCCGAGGGCCGAGGCGTTAGAAGTACGATGGTAACCATGACCGATCAAAATGGTGCTGTCCGCCAAGCGATCACCGGAGCACGCGGGAATTACCGCTTTGACGATGTCGAATCGGGTCAGACATACATCATCGCAGTCCGCTCGCGGCGGTTCTCGTTCACACCACAGATCGTTAGCGTCACCGACAACCTGACCGGCATTGATTTTATTGCTCAGTAAGATAGGTGACCGATCAAGAAAGAAAAGGCTTCGCAACGTGCGAGGCCTTTTTTAATAATGAAGAGAGAAAAAAAGGTTGTCAGGCGTGCGATTCAATAGCCGGATAAAGATGCTCAAGCGTATCGTCTAGCTGGTCGGATTCCATTTTGCCTTCGTAGGGGACAAACCTATAAAGGCTAGGGTGAGCGAACGTGAGTTCGTGTAACCCTAGGTTGGTTCGGCACAATGTTCCGCTCCCTGAAAGGGAGCAACATAATTTACGCGGAGCTATTCGTCCCCTACAGGGACGCGAATCATTGGTTGGCGATGTCCTAGGGATGCTCTCGCTTTGCTCGTTTTCCCTAGGCTTTATATGTTCGTCGCCTTTGCCGACAAGGAGGATGAACTCTTGACGCCGATCACATCTGCTGTCTAATTGTCTGAAGGCTCGCTCGAATCGCGGTCTTCGGGGTTGGCAATGGGTTGATTTCCGCCATCGGGGACGAGCCAGTATTCGACTTGGGGTTGGCCGCGGTAGCCACCGAATATTACTTGGATAAGGGCGGGGTCGAGGTTGGCGGCTTTGGCTATGCGGTCGCGGCCGGCGGCGATGAATGGTTCGAGGCGGCTGATGTCGTAGAACTGGTCGTCGGCGTAGTAGATCATGACGCCGTATGAGCCTTTGGTCTTGGCGATGGCGGGGGCAAATTTTTTGTTCGTCCAGTTGAATCTGATGGCATCGAGTTGCTCTTCGGTCAGCGGCGGGTTTTCCTGCGAGTTGTCTTTTTGGAAAGTGAGTTCGGGAATGAACAGGCCAAGTTTCCAGATCTCGGGCTGCGGAGCCGTTTCTGGAACGTTCGGGTTCGGGTTTGGCTGGGTTTCGGCGAGGTCGGGTATGTATGGCCGTCCGTCAGTATCCTCGTCTTCGAGATCGCGATAGACGATGGCACGATTTACAAACTCATCGATCGGGCTCGATTCCTCGGTCAATATATTTTTTGCCCACAGGACGGTGCCTTTGGGAGTTTTTGGTGCGGGGACGGTGTTTGACGGCAGCGGCGGTTTGGTGCCCGATTGGACAAAGAAAAACTCGGCACCGTCGGTTTTGCGAAAGCCGCCGTCGATCATTTCAAACTGCGCGACGTTCTGATTTTGGATCGCGACAGCCTCGCGAATGCGTTCGGCCACGTGGTTTCGGTCGCGGTCGGCGGGCAGGGCGTCGGCACCTTTGTAAGCGATGACGTAGGCGTAAGTCCCCGCCGGTTCGGTCTTAAGACGCTCAAAGAGGACCGCGACGTTGATGTACAGTTCGCTGTCGTCGATGTGACTAAATTCGTCGATCTTTTCGGCGGTAAGTCGGTCCGCGTTTGGCGGGCATTTATTCCTGTCTTGTGCTGCGGCTGCAATGCACAGGGCGAACAAGGTAAGGGCGGCGGCGGCGATGTATTTGTAATTGGCTGTGATCATATCGTTTGGATATGGAACGTGCCGTGCGGTGAGAACTTGCGGAACGAAAAAGGCCACCTGCAAAAAATGCAGATGGCCGTTGTTTGAAATGGCGGCTTCAGACCTGATCGCAACACACGTTCGAAATTGCTACCGTTGCTCGATTCCTCGCCTAGCGGAGTTCACAACAAAACGTTGTGCGGGGCCTGAAGCCAATTAAAGGATAAAGGATAAAGGCGAAAGGATAAAGTTAGGAGCGGAGAAATTACTTACGGGCTTTAACTTTTTTGGCTATGGTGACGAATATCGCGGTTAGCTCTTTGGTTTCTTGTTGTATGGGTTTTAGCTTTTCCGGGGGGAATAACTGCATCTCTTCGAGGAGTTCGAGCCAGTAGGTGGTTTCTTCGAGTTCTTGTAGAGAGCCTTCGATCTTGCTGATAAAATCCGCATCGGATTTTGCATGTTGAGACTCTCGATATTGAGCCCCAACTGATGTTCCTGACCTCAAAAACTGTTTTCCGATGACCTGTGCCTCAGTCGATTTTGGCAACGCTGCAAACAATCGAATAATTCTCACCGCAAAGTTTTTCGTCCTAACTTTTAGATCTTCATTCATCACTCAAAAATGAGGAAAGGCGAAAGAACTCAGAATAATACTTTATCCCTTATCCTTTCGCCTTTATCCTTTCGATGGTGGCGGAAAGGGTGGGATTCGAACCCACGGAACCCTTTTGAGGTTCACTACATTTCCAATGTAGCCAGTTCAACCACTCCTGCACCCTTCCGGTTTGTTGAATTGTCAAAAGATCAGATGGCGGAGAGGGTGGGATTCGAACCCACGGTACCCGCAAAGGTACAACAATTTTCGAGACTGCCCGATTCAACCACTCTCGCACCTCTCCGCGAACGTATGATAATACCGGTTTAGGGTGGGTGTTTTCAAGTTGACGCCATAAGAAGGAGTAGTAACCACAAAAAATCACGAAAGAGCACGAAATTGCGGAGGTCTTTTATTTGGTGTCGTTTGGTGTATTTTCGTGGTTGGTATTCTTGCGTCTTGCCCGAAAGAAATCCTGCATCAGTGAGCGGCATTTGTCGGCAAGAACGCCGGATGTGATCTCCATGCGATGGTTGAGGTCGGGGCTATCACAGACGCGAAAATGTGTCTCGACGGCGCCAAAACGCTCGTCCGCGGCGCCGTAAACGATGCGAGCGACCCGGGCGTTGACGAGGGCCCCGGCGCACATAGCGCAGGGTTCGATCGTGGTGTAAACGGTCGTTCCGGTCAGGCGGTAATTGCCCGTACGAATCGCGGCAGTGCGGAGAGCGAGGATCTCAGCGTGGGCGGTTGGATCGTTGTCTTTTATGGTGCGGTTCGAGGTGGCCGCTAGTATCTTACCTTCGGCGTCGATGATGACGGCGCCGACGGGCACTTCGCCGAGCTTTTCGGCTTCGCGGGCGACGCGGATAGCCTGCTGCATCCAGTTTTCATCCTTGTCCATCATGCTTTACGAGTGTAGCCGAAAGGCCATAATCTTGCATCCGAACACCTAAAATGTTAAACCTAAGGTACATAAGTTTTTTCGTCCCCTCGAGAGCTAAACCGCCTGAAACGCTATGAACGACGAGGTTCGCCCCGGTACACAACCTGTCGATCAGGACATTCATATAACGAATGTGCCGCAGTCTTTTCGCGCCTTTGCAGAGGAGGTTCATAAGCGTGCCGAAAAGCCGAAAACGACGCCGCTGACCATCCCGCAAAAGCTGGCACCGGCGGAATTTAACACGGCTCTAGTACATTTTTACCGCGGCGAAGTCGCGCGTTCGAACGTCTGGCGCAGCCGGCTGGATGCTACGACCAACTGGGCGGTGATCACGGCGGGTGCGACGCTATCGTTTGTTTTTAGCTCGCCGGATAATCCGCATTTTGCGATCCCGATCAACACCCTGCTCGTTTCGATATTCCTATTTATGGAGGCCCGCAGGTACCGTTATTACGAGGTTTGGGCGAACCGTGTGCGGGTGCTGGAGACGGGGTACTTTGCTCCGATGTTGTCGCACCGTACCATCCCGCCGGACAAAGAGTGGGCCGAGCATATATCAGCCGATCTGATGTCTCCGCGATTTACCATAAGCGAATGGGAAGCGGTCGGGCGGCGTCTGCGGTCAAATTATCTGTGGATATTTGTGCTGTTGTCGCTATCGTGGACGCTAAAGATCTATCTGCACCCGTCGCCGATACCGACGGCGACCGAGGCGGACCGCAAGATATTTTGGGACTTGTTCCTTGCACGGGCGACGGTCGGGCTAGCTCCGGGTTGGCTGGTCGTGCTGTTCGGAGCGTTGTTCAACGGGATGATCTTGTTTGTCGCCTTTAGCACGCTAAAACTACGGGATGCATCTAGCGAGGTGCTGCCGCTCGAGAGTTTTGAATGGCACCCGCTCAAGCAGGTGTCGGATTGGGCGGAAACAAGCCTAAAGCGGCGGAATACGATCCGCCGGTCAAAAAAAGCACGGCAACGCGTGCGTTCAATTCACAAAACCGAAAGTTAATCTTTAAGGAGTTATTATTTATGCCAATCGATATGGAAGATCGGGGTCAAGCGCTCGAAAACGAGTATTTTCACCGAAGGGAACAAGAACTCATTGCCAAAATGAAAGCAAAGATCGTAGACGAGAATGCTAAAAGTCTCGAGATCAAATGCCCAAAATGCGACGGCACACTGATCGAAACGGATTTTGACAAGATCAAGATCGACGTATGCGACAAATGCTCCGGCGTTTGGCTCGACGCCGGGGAACTGACGCAGATCGCCGACAAAGACGAGGAAAGCGGTTGGTTTGGAAAGCTGTTTGGCTAGGAGAATATCCAAATGAAAACAGGTAGACACGGATTTGCTATGAGATGTGCGGTATCGGTCGCGGTTCTATTTGCCGTTATCGGCACCGCGTTCGGTCAAGCAACGGCAGCCAAATCGCTCGCACCAAATGTTGTCGAACACAATCTAAGCAGCAAGCTGATGGGGCGCGAGATGCCCTATCGGGTTGTGTTACCCGCGGGCTATACAGACGCGAAAGCGGCAGGGCGGCATCCAGTTATCTATTTGCTCCACGGCTTGACCGGACATTTTAGCAACTGGACCGACAGAACAAAGATTGAGGAATACGCTCTCACCAGCGATTTCATCATTGTTACGCCCGAGGGCAATAATGGCTGGTACACTGACAGCATCTCAACGCCCGCCGATAAGTACGAAAGTTATATTATTCAGGAACTGATCCCTGAGATCGAAAAAAAGTACCGAACCCTGGCTGACCGCGAACATCGCGTCCTTGCTGGCCTGTCGATGGGCGGATATGGATCGCTGAAATTCGGCTTGAAGTATCCGAGCATGTTTTGGCTCGTTGGCAGTTTTAGCGGTGCTTTGGGCGCTCCTACTTACCCGATCGCCCCCGGCGTGTCCGGTAATACTTTTCAAGGTATAGTCGCATCGAGCCTATCCTCCGCCTACGGTCCCGCTGACAGCGAGACCCGAAAAACTAATGACATATTTGCATTGGTGCGCTCGCTCACCCCGGAGAAAATCAAGTCGATGCCATTCATGTATGTGTCCTGCGGAACCGAGGATTTTGTGTTTTCAGATAGCCGGAATTTTAACTCACTCCTGTTGGAAAAAAAGGTCCCCCATGAATATCGCGAACACCCCGGGATGCATGACTGGGTTTTTTGGGACGACCAGATCCGCGAATTCCTTATCGTCGCGAACAGACGGATGAAAAGATAAAAATCGAACGCTAAGACTATTCCGACTCCTCTCGCGCCTTTGAATAGAGAATATATATGTTGAACTTTGCCATCGAGACGGCGAGAGAGGCCGGGCAGCTACTTCTGGAAAAATTTGATCGAGGTATCGCCGTTAATAAAAAAGGCGATATCAATCTCGTGACCGACGCTGATCTTGCCAGCGAAGCTCTCATTATCGAACGCATCAAATCGTATTACCCAAAGCACTCGATACTAGCCGAGGAATCCGGGGAAGCAGTGATCATTGGTGGCGATAATACGTGGAAATGGATCATCGACCCGCTCGACGGCACGACGAATTATGCACACGGTTATCCGTGTTTTTGCGTGACGCTGGCGCTTGAGCATGATGGTGAAATTAAGATCGGTGTGACGTTTGACCCGACGCGAAATGAGATGTTTGCGGCCGAACGAGGGCGTGGTGCGAGCCTAAATAACAAGCCGATCCGCGTGTCGGGAGCAGAAGAACTGGGCGATTCGCTGATCGTCACCGGATTCCCATACGATTTCAAACGCCGCGAAGATTTTGCCCGTCACCTGACACAGTTTTTGATCCGTTCGCGGGGCGTGCGGCGTGATGGTTCGGCGGCGATAGATCTCGCGTACGTAGCGTGCGGGCGGTTTGACGGAATGTGGGAAGAGGGGCTCAACCCTTGGGATATGGCAGCGGGCATCTTGCTGATCGAAGAAGCAGGCGGCCAGATCAGTGGTTACGACAACTCAAAATTTAGCATCTACTCGCCGCCGATGGTCGCCAGCAACGGCCTGATCCATTCGCAAATGCTCGATGTGTTGAAGTGAAGAGATCTCTCCACCGTCATTTGCGACAAATACTTTCCCGCTGTGATAATCTTTTAACCTCGACAGCAACCTTGGTGGTATCACGTTTTCTAACTGACCACCGACAACTGTCCACTGGCTACTAATAATATTATGTCGTGGTTTCGCAGAGACAAGCCTAAGATCGATGAGCAGGAATTTGACGAGGAGCAAACCGTCCGCACGGAGGGTATTTTTGTAAAATGTCCTGAATGCGAGAGTGCTCTGTACAAGCGTGAGCTGACCGATTCGCATGATGTCTGCACCCATTGCGGCTATCATTTCCGATACACCGCGGAGGGACGGCTGCGTGATCTGTTTGACGACGGACGGTACGAAAAGCTTGACGAAGAGGTAACGTCAGGCGACCCGCTCGAATTTACCGACTCAAAACCCTACACGGACCGCATCGAACAGGCCAAGGAGTTATCTGGCTTGCCGGAAGCTCTGATCTCCGGCAAAGGTATGACCGGCGGGCATCTGGTTTATGCCGGTGCAATGGACATGGCGTTCATCGGCGGCTCGATGGGCTCGGCGGTTGGCGAAAAGATCACGCGGATTGCCGAAGCTGCGCTTGAGAATCGGGGAGCATTGGTTATATTTGCCGCTTCCGGTGGTGCCCGAATGCAGGAAGGCACGCTTTCGCTGATGCAAATGGGCAAGATCTCGGCGGCGCTTTCCCGCCTGCACGAGGCTCGGCTGCCGTTCATATCTGTCTTGACGGATCCGACAACCGGGGGCGTTACCGCGAGTTTTGCGATGCTCGGCGATGTTATACTTGCCGAACCAAAAGCCCTCATCGGTTTTGCCGGCCCCAGAGTTATCGAGCAAACCATCCGCCAAAAACTGCCAAAAGGCTTTCAGCGCAGCGAATTTTTACTGGAACACGGGATGGTCGATATCGTCGTCGACCGGCGCGAAATGCGCGACACCATCATCAGAATGCTCGATTTTATGATGAACAAACAGGTCGCCGCCTAAGCCAAAGGCATGGATTTTGCCGCATCCACCAAATATCTTTACTCACTCGGCAACGAAGTCTCGACAATGAAGCTGGGGCTTGAGAATATCCGCACGCTACTCGACGCACTCGGCAAACCACACGAAAAATATCTGAAAGTACAGGTCGCCGGGACGAACGGCAAGGGGTCGGTGTGTGCGTTTTTGAACTCGATCTGTTTGTCAGCGGGTATCAAAACCGGACTTTACACATCGCCGCATCTCATATCGATCACTGAACGGATAAAGATAGACGGCGTTGATATTATCGAAGACGAATTTGCTCGATACGCGACGCTCGTGCGGGAAACCGCCGAAGAATCCTTAGCCAAAGGCGATCTCGAATACCTGCCGACTTTTTTTGAGCAGATGACAGCAATAGCGCTCGTTGCGTTTGCCGAAGCAAAGGTCGAACTCGCGATCCTCGAAACCGGCCTCGGCGGACGGCTCGATGCAACGACAGCGGCGAATGCTGAGATCGCGGCGATCACGAGAATAGATATCGATCATCAGGAATATCTGGGCGATACTATCGAGGAAATTGCTGCCGAGAAAGCGAATATAATTCACACGGGGTCGAGGGTCGTCGTGGGTGAACAAGGCCTCAAAGCGCGGAAGGTCGTTCTTGAGCGATGTACAGAATTCGGTATCGAGCCGTTATCGACTGAGACACACTCGCTACCGCGCGTGTTTCCGCCTTTGGGGCTGAACGGGCGTCATCAGATGGAGAACGCAAAGGTTGCGAGCCTGGTCGCTGAAATACTTAAAGAACATTTTCCTATCACACCCGACAACATCGTTAGTGGACTGCAAAACGCTCGAAACCCAGGCCGCTTGGAATACGTCGGGCAATATCTGTTCGACGGTGCTCACAATATCGGCGGGGCAAATGCTCTTGCCGAGTATATTCGTGAATTTGAATCACGGCCAATAACGCTTATTTTTGGTGCAATGAATGACAAGAATGTCGCGGAGATTCTCGCCGTTCTCGCCCCGCTCGCAGATCGTATTATCGTAACCGAACCATCGAATTCACGTTCGCTTTCTTATCAGGAACTTCTTGCTCAAATGCCGAATGACATGTCGAAAGAGACAACATTTGCGACCGACAATGTAAAAAGTTCGATCGATATTGCAAACGATGTCACCCCGAAGGATGGGATCATTCTGGTGACTGGTTCGCTTTATCTGGTTGGCGAAGTGAAGAGCATTCTGCAATCTCAAATTTGAGATTTGAGATTTCAAATTTAAGATAGATACATGCACAAATTGGTATTGATCCGCCACGGCGAGAGCCAGTGGAATAAAGAGAACCGCTTTACGGGGTGGAAGGATGTTGACCTGTCGGAAAAGGGTATTGACGAAGCTCATGCGGCCGGTAAGCTATTGAAGACCGAAGGTTTTGAGTTTGATGCGGCTTATACGTCGGTACTTAAACGGGCTATTCGTACACTTTGGATAACGATGGATGAGCTTGACCGGATGTGGCTGCCGGTGACGAAGACTTGGTTGCTCAATGAGCGGCATTATGGCAGACTGCAGGGGTTGAACAAGGCTGAGACTGCGGCGAAATATGGTGACGAACAGGTGCTGATATGGCGTCGTAGCTACGACATACCGCCGCCGGAGATGGAAAATTCGGACGAGCGTTATCTTGGGAATGACCCGCGCTATGCGTCGATCGCAGATTTTCCTAAAACCGAGTGTTTGAAAGACACGGTCGATCGTGTGGTGCCGTATTTTGAGGCCGAGATCATGCCAAAGATCCGCGAGGGTAAGCGTTTGATCATCGCGGCTCACGGCAATTCGCTCCGGGCGCTCGTCAAATATCTTGACAATATCCCCAATGACGAGATAGTTAATCTCAACATCCCGACAGGCGTGCCGCTTGTCTATGAACTCGACGCGGATCTCAAACCGATCAAAAGCTATTACCTCGGTGACGCCGACGCTATCAAGGCCGCGCAGGACGCTGTTGCAAACCAAGGGAAGGCTAAGTAGTCGTTGCCGCCTCGCTTAAACCACCCGTTACCGCAGGTGGTTCTGACTTTATGTGGCAAAAAGCCATTTTTATCTTATTGATATTATTTTGCCTTTCGCCGTGGGGTTCGCCGCCGGTCGCTCTTGCTTTGGGGTTGGTGGTCGCATTTACGTTCGGTAATCCTTTTCCCCAGCTCGAAGGAAAATTTACAAAATATCTGCTCCAGGGCTCGGTCGTGCTGCTGGGGTTTGGTATGGACCTTGGCTCGGTGTATCGAGCCGGCAAGCAGGGAATACTGTTCACGATTGCAACGATATTCGGGACGTTGATACTTGGGTATTTTGTTGGGAAATTGCTTGGTGTTGCGAGCCGTACATCAACGTTAATTTCTTCGGGAACAGCCATCTGCGGTGGGTCAGCGATCGGGGCAGTTGGTCCGGCGATCAACGCTGAGGCTGATGAGATGTCCGTGTCGTTGGGCACCGTGTTTGTCTTGAATTCGGTCGCGCTGTTTTTGTTCCCGGTCATCGGCCACGCACTAAATTTATCGCAAAACCAGTTCGGCGTGTGGGCGGCGATCGCTATTCACGATACTAGCTCGGTCGTCGGAGCTGCTGGAACGTACGGGGCCGAGGCTCTGGCGATCGCGACGACGGTTAAACTCGCCCGAGCGCTTTGGATTGCACCGGTTGCTCTACTGTTTGCGTACCTGTACCGTTCAAAGTTCCAAGTTCAAAGTTCCGAGTTCCGAGTTGGAGAAACGGATAGCTTGGCCAATGATTCCCAAACGAAAGACTCGGAACTCGGAACCCGGAACCCGAAACGCTCCGGCGTCATTCCTTGGTTCATCTTTTTGTTCCTCGCGGCAACGGCATTGCGGACGTATTTGCCAACCTGGATCCAGCCGAGTATTTATGACTCGCTGGTCAATCTCGCTAAGGCTGGAATGACGGTCACCCTGTTTCTGATCGGTGCGAGCCTGTCGCGTGAAACGCTGCAAAAGTTTGGCTACTGGGCGCTGTTTGAGGGCGTCATTCTCTGGTTCGTCATTTCGATAGTTGGGCTTGGTGCGGTCTGGAATCTGTTATGATCGAGGTATGAACACAGACGAAACCAACGTAACTGTTGCCGTAAAAACGCGTAGTCGCGGCGTGGTCAATCCGAGTCTTGTCCGCTGGATCGCGTTTCTTGTCATCTCTGTTTCACTCGTTGTCTGCACCGTTTTGTGTATCCTCGCGATCTGGCAATTTACCGAATCGGACGCGGTATGGCGTGCGATCGCGACCTTTATTGTCGTCAGTATCGCGACCGCGATCTTTACGTTTGTTAACGAAAAACTCGGATAAGAGCGTAGCAACGGAAGCTAGCTTGAGCGTCACGCCCTTACTCCGTGCGGGCTTCTGCATAAGCGATCTCATCTGTTAAAATACTCGTTTCGGCCATTGGCCCGGATCTAGCCTGTAATGAGTATTACCCATATCACCGTGCGCGGAGCACGTCAGCACAACCTCAAAAATATCGATGTCGATATCCCGCGGGATAAGTTTGTCGTGATCACAGGCTTGTCCGGTAGCGGTAAATCTTCGCTGGCATTCGACACGATCTACGCCGAGGGACAGCGACGATATGTCGAATCTCTATCTGCTTACGCTCGTCAATTCTTGGATCAACTCGAAAAGCCCGATGTCGATTCGGTCGAGGGACTGAGTCCCGCGATCTCGATCGAGCAGAAAACGGTTTCACGGTCCCCACGCTCCACGGTTGGCACCGTGACCGAGATCTACGATTTTTTACGGCTATTATTCTCCTCGATCGGACAGCCGCATTGTCAGCAGTGCGGTGAGCCGATCACGCGGCAATCGGTGGACCAGATTGTAACCGGGATATCTGAGCTGCCGGACGGCGAACGGGTGATGATACTCGCACCGGTCGTTCGCGGGCGTAAGGGTGAATTCAAAAAAGAACTCGAAAAGCTGCACAAAGACGGTTTTTTGCGGGCTCGCATCGACGGCGAGCTACGGCAGCTGGACGAAGAGATCATCCTCGACAAACGCAAAAATCACACCATCGAGGTCGTCGTTGACCGTTTGCTGATGAAAGAAGGCGTTCGCGAACGCCTGTCCGAATCGGTCAAGACCGCGCTCAAACTCACTGGCGGTGCGGTGCTCATCTCGATCATCGACGGCGACGAAAAGCTCTATTCCGAAAAGATGGCGTGCGTAAATTGCGGCATCAATATTCCCACGCTTGAGCCGCGATCTTTCTCGTTCAACTCGGCATTTGGCGCGTGCAAACGCTGTCAGGGCATAGGCACCGTGATGGAGATCGATGCCAAAAAGATCGTGCCAAACGAGAGCGTGGCTGCCGGAAAGATCGATTTCTTGAATGGTGCCGACAAGGCCGGAGCGACGTTTTTGCGCGGAGCCTTGATCGCGATCATTGAAAAATTTACCGATGGCGACCCGCTTGAGCCTCCGACGGGAAAGGAAAAGGAACGGAAAGGTAAGCGGAAAAGGTCGAAAGATGGAGGTTCTAGCGATTCGGTACAGGCGTTGCTCGAAACAAAATTTTCGGACTTGCCGCAGGAGATCCGCGATGCATTTTTCCTCGGCACAAAGCGGCGGATGACGTTTCGCCACGGCGATTACAAATTTGAACGCGACTGGCGTGGAGCGATGCGTGCGATGAGCGAGCGTATCGAAAATCCTCCGTCTGAAAAGGTCAAAGCGGCGCTCGAGGAACTGATCGCACCGATCCCGTGTCCGGGTTGCGACGGCCGGCGATTGCAGCCTGAGAGCCTCGCGGTTCGCGTCAACGGCATGGGCATCGCCGAGTACACCGGGCTGCCGATCGCCGACGCGGTGAAAAAGCTCGACGCGATCAACCTTTCGGTTCGTGACGAAAAGATCGCCGGACTTGTGCTCAAAGAGATCCGCGAACGCACGCGTTTTCTCGACGCGGTCGGGCTTGGATATCTGACGCTTGATCGTACGTCGGCTTCGCTGTCGGGTGGGGAAGGCCAGCGTATCAGGCTTGCGACGCAGATCGGCTCGCAGTTGCGTGGTGTTTTATATGTATTGGATGAGCCGTCAATCGGATTGCATCCGCGTGATAATGAACGGCTGCTAGAGACCTTGCATACGCTTCGCGATCTCGGCAATTCGGTGCTCGTCGTCGAGCACGACGCCGAGACGATCGAGCGTGCTGATTACGTTATCGACCTGGGCCCGCTCGCGGGAACTCACGGCGGCGAGGTGATCGCGTTTGGTAGTCCGAACGAGATCGCCAAGAATAAGGAATCGCTGACGGGGCAATATCTCAGCGGCAAGTTAAAGATCGACATCCCCGAGGTGCGGCGGCTCGCGAACGGCAAGCGGATCAAGGTCAACGGTGCACGCGCCTACAATCTCAAAAACATCGACGCCGAATTTCCTCTGGGATTGCTGACCGTCGTCACGGGCGTGTCGGGCTCGGGGAAATCGACGCTGGTCGAAGAGATCCTCTATCCCGCCTTATACAAACACGTCTACAAATCGACCGTCGGCGGCGAGGCTCTCGAACACGACTCGATCGAAGGCCTTGACCTCGTGGACAAGATCATCGAGATCGATCAAAAGCCGATCGGGCGTACGCCGCGTTCTAACCCGGCGACTTTTACGGGGCTGTTTACGCCGCTTCGCGAGTTGTACGCGATGCTTCCTGAATCTCGCACTCGCGGTTACAAATCCGGCAGGTTTTCCTTCAACGTCAAAGGCGGACGCTGCGAGGCGTGCGAAGGCGGCGGCATGAAACGCATCGAGATGAACTTCCTGCCCGACGTGTACGTCACCTGCGACGTGTGCCGCGGCCACAGGTACAATCGCGAGACGCTCGCCGTCAAATTCAAAGGCCTCTCGATCGCCGACCTCCTCGACACCACCATCGAAGACGCTTTGCCGCTGCTCGAAAACATCCCTTCGATCAAACAGAAACTGCAAACTCTGCTCGATGTCGGCCTCGGCTACATCAAGGTCGGCCAGTCTTCGACAACGCTCTCGGGCGGCGAGGCCCAACGCATCAAGCTCGCCAAAGAATTGAGCAAACGCGCGACCGGCAAGACCATCTACATCCTCGACGAACCGACGACCGGCCTCCACTTCGCCGACGTTCACAAACTGCTCGAGGTCCTGCAAAAGCTCGTCGACACCGGCAACACCGTCATCGTCATCGAACACAACCTCGACGTCATCAAATCCGCCGACTACATCATCGACCTCGGCCCCGAAGGCGGCTCCCGCGGCGGCCGTGTAGTCGCCACAGGCACGCCCGAAGAGGTCGCCAAAGTCAAAAAGTCCTTCACCGGCCAGGCGTTAAAAAGCGTGCTTTAAACGGCTATCCTTTCCCCAATATAATTACTCTCAGTATTATGCCGCGTGGCGGCAATGCGAATTTAGCCTTGGACGTTTGTCCACGGTAAGTTGTAGAGCCCAATCTCGTCGCGTAGCAACGATTGAATAGTAATGGCGAACACATATTCAAATCTGTTCTACCACATCGTTTTTTCGACGAAGGGACGGCAAGATCTCATTACACAAGATATCGAAGCCCGAGTCTGGGCATATATCGGCGGCATTGCGCGGAATCACGAGATAATCGCCGTTCAAGTTGGCGGCATCGAGAATCATATTCACGTTCTGATAATGGCAAAGCCAAAGTTTGCTCCGAGCCAAATCGTTCAGTGGCTAAAGGGCGAATCTTTGAGGTGGATACACGAGACATTTCCCGAAATGCGATCCTTTGAGTGGCAGGTTGGTTACGGCATTTTCAGCGTGAGCAAATCGAGCATAGCGGATGTGGTTGAATATATTAAGAGCCAACGCAAACATCATGAGCAGCAATCTTTTGAAGACGAATATGTTGCGATGTTGAAATTGAACGGTATTGATTACGATGAACGGTATCCGTTCGATTGATTCAATCGTCGCTACGCGACGAAGGTCATTTTTCACGGCGTGCCGTGGACAAACGTCCAACGGCTAAAGTCGCATGACCGCTACGCGGCCCGCAGGAAATTGCTACCCCGAACCTAAGTTGCTATTTATCTTAATGGCCGTGCAAGAGTTTTGCGTTCCATGCGTTCAAACCTATAATTCTTAGAATTACGGCGAGACGGTTTATTCGCCTATCTTTTTGGTTTCAGGGAGCAAACGATCTATGTCGATAATGTTTAAGTTAACGGGTGTGGCACTTGTGATGGTTTCGTTGATCGCGGGCGGCTGCGGGTCTAAGGGGGATCGGGTTGATAAACTTGCTGGGCCGGCCCCGGCGAATAAAACGGCTGTGCAGCCTAACAAAGACGGCACTATTCCGTCGGGCACGGGCGTTGAAAAGGAAAAGCCTGCTGCGGGTAAGGCAAATGTTCAGGGCAAGGCGTTTTATAACGACAAGCCTGCGGTTGGTGTGCAGGTAAAGCTTTGCAAAACGTTTAGCCAGTATATGAACGGCTGCGGCGGCGAGACGTTTACCACCAAGACCGACGAAGCGGGTGAATATCTGATAAAAGACGTGCCGCCCGGGATGTATGAGGGGCTGACCGTGCAGGTTTTTGACACGCCGTTTTATGTGTTTGCGACGGCTGGGTTTATATCGGCCGCGAAATACAACATCGAGGACGGCAAAACCTATTTTGCCCCCGATACGCACCTCTTCAAAAATGATCTGAAGCTCGTAAATCCAAAAGCCGGGTCAAAGGTCGCGGCTGCGGGTATCGAGGTCAAGTGGGACGCGTATCCGGATGCGGCTTATTACAAATACAGCATCCACGCCGACAGCTCCAGCGGAGCGGAAACCAACTACGATTACATCAACAAACGCGTTGACGGCACATCGGCCAGCCTTGATAAGCCTTTGGCAACGGGAAACTACACCGCAAAGGTCGAGGCGTTTAACGCGAATGACCGTAAGCTGTCGCAAACGTCGCAGGATATGAAGTTTACTGTGACCGGAGCGGCGGCAAAGTAAGCCAGACCATAGCCAACTATCTGAATGAGGTTGGCTATGGCTTAATGCCTCTGACCGCGTTCTTGTCAGGCTCCGCGTATTTCCACTTGGTCATTTCCTGTTCGACCCATGGGCGGAGTTTTTCGACGTATAGGTAGATCTTTGAGAGGTTTGTTTTGCGTGTGATCTTGACGATGTCGAGGTCGTTGCTTTTGTTAGTGGTGTTTAGTTTGTCGTACCAATCATAGATCTTTCGGGCCTCTTCGAAATTGCCGGCCGCGAGTTCGCTGTCGAATAGCAGACGGATGCCTTTGCTACCCGCGAGCAATTGCATGTTTGTTTTCTTGATAAGCGTCAGCCCCTCGGCGTCGAGGATATCGATGACCTCGTTATATGTGTTTTCGCGATCCACCTCGACCTCTTTCGGCATTCGCTGGACGGTGTGGTCGGAGCTGATCTTTAGCGCTTCGTAGGTAAGCGGCAGTTTCGTTTTGCCTGCCACCGATTTGCCAAACGGCGTCTCGGCGAGGGCATAATGGATCGGCAGATTATCGGTGATATACGCTTCGTAGAGCAGGAACTTATTCTTTTGCTTATCGCGTTTGATGACAACGCTCTTTTTGAGTTTTCGGGCGGCTTCTTTGGCGGCCACGAGAGTGTCGAAACCGTTCGATCCGCCCAGGATGCCGCCACAATAGATGATCGCAGCGGGTTTCATGTACTGTAGATCGGCTGGATACACGACCTTGCCCCCGGAAGTATCGACCTGATAGACATTGGCGACGATCGGATAAGCCGCTTTGAGCCTGCCCGCGGTTTGAAAGTCTTTTCCGGCTGCGGTGGAATCTCGCAAAGAAGTTTTTACCAGTCCGCGCAGATAATAGGCTTTGTAGTGTTCGCCAAGCTTTATGGCCCGCTCGGCGTCGGCGAGGGCGTTTGCACGATTTTTGTCAACGTCCTCAGATAGCTTTGACCGGTCGACGGCGGGCTTTGTGTAGAATGTGCCGTTCCACGTGTATAGAAAGCCGCGCTTTATATAAAGAGAGGCGAGCATCGGATTTTTCGGGTCTTTCTCGATCTCCGCCGTCACCTCAGCGATCTCCGCAAGGTTCTGGGCGGACGCAATTGTAATTTGTGCAGTAACGATAAACGCGACTGCGAGGAAGGTCTTGATGTATTTCATATTGTAATGTGAGAGCAAGGAACCCAGTCGCTATCGCTCCCGGTTCTGACATGCGTCGATCATTTCTCTTACAGCTTGATTCAACCCGACAAAAACGGCTCGCGAGATGATGTTGTGGCCGATGTTGAATTCGGTTATTTCAGGGATTGCGGCGAGGGCGGCGACGTTGCGATAGGTCAGGCCGTGGCCGGCTGCGACGATGAGGCCGAGCGATTTTGCGTGGACGCATGCTTCGCGAATGCGGTTTATTTCGGTTGCGGCTTTTTGTTCGCCTTCGCCGTGTGCGGCACGGGCGGATAGTGTTAGTTCGGCGTATTCGGCGGTGCAAAGCTCAACCTGCTGGGCTCCGACATGACTTGCCGCGTCGATCTGGTCGATATTTGGGTCGATGAAGATGCTGACGAATACGCCTGCGGCTTTGAGCCTCTCGACGGCATTTTTGACCGTTTCAAAATTACCAACAAGATCCAGGCCGCCCTCGGTCGTGATCTCGTTCGCACTTTCGGGAACAAGCGATACGGCGTCGGGTTTTGTGCGCTCAGCGATGCCGATCATCTCGTCCGTTGCGGCCATTTCGACGTTTAGATAAGTTGTAACGACATCACGCAGCAGTTCGATATCGCGATCTTGGATATGGCGACGGTCGCCGCGAAGGTGGACGGTGATTCCGTTGGCACCGGCCTGTTCGCAGATGACGGCAGCGGTGACGATGCTCGGTTCGATGGTCTTGCGGGCCTCGCGGATGGTGGCGACGTGGTCGATATTGACGTTAAGTTTCGCTGTCATAACGAAAGTTTAGCCACGAATTACACGAATGTCACGAATTAACGAAAGGCTTTTGATTGATTCGTGAAATTCGTGTTATTCGTGGCTAATTTTGTATTTTCCTTGCCGTGAGTTTCGGCGGATCTGCATGAGTTCGCCCATCATGCGTCGTGTGTCGCGGAACGGACTGACTTTTGAGCCGGCGACGTCGTTCCAACGAACAGGGATCTCGGCGAGACGCAGGTCGTGGTAATTTGCAACGTAAAGAAATTCGATATCAAAACCAAAACGGTCGATCGCCATCACGTTGAGCAACGGGCGAAAGTTGACCATGTTAAATGCTTTAAACCCGCATTGGGTATCCGCAAAATTGAGGCCCGACATTGTGCGGATCATAAAATTAACGGCTCGGCCGCCGTTCTCACGCAGCCACGACTGGTGCGTGCCGATCAATGAGCGGTCGAGTGCGCGTGAGCCGAATGTAACGTCATATTCACCATCGGCAATTGGGCTGACGAGTTTGTCGATCTCGGTGATCGGGGTCGAGAGGTCGGCGTCGGTAAAAACTGCGACGTCGGCGTTTGCGGCTTGCAAGCCTGTGTTTACGGCGAAACCTTTACCACGGTTTTTTTCGTATCTAATAACGTTGCTCGCGCCGGCAGGTCGTTCGGCAAAGATGCGTCGGGCAACTTCGGCGGTATCATCGGACGAGCCGTCATCGACGACGATGACCTCGTACGCGGTCTCAGACGCCTCGACAAAATCGAGGATCGTGCGCAGCGGAGCGACGATTCGCTCGCTTTCGTTATATGCAGGGATGACGATGGAAACGTTTGGTTTCATTTTACAAAAAACTAATGGTAAATTTTTGGCGCTGAAAAGTAAATTTGTCGTGAAAGTTGTTGTGCCTGCAAGGTTAAAGCCAACGAAAATGTAACTTACAGAGTCTATGATATATTGATAAGTGTTCGTTTTTCAGGTTTATGAATAGATATTTTGCATTGATAGCGGTGGTCGTAATCGTCATTGGGGCGGTTGTTGGCGGACTTGTCGGCAAGTTGCCGATGCGATCGGCGTCCGGCACTGCGGTCACAAACGAGCGCGTGTCGGCAGATTACAAAGAGATACTCGATGTCGTCGATGAAAATTACGCCGGTTCCGTCAACTACGAAAAGCTGACCGACAACTCGATGCAGGCGATGTTGTGGACGCTTGATCCCCATTCGGCGTTCTTTTCGCGAGCCGAGCTGCGCAAGCTGGACGAAGAGCAATCATCGCAGTTTTACGGCATCGGCGTGTCGATATTGCAGCATCGCGACGGCGTTTATGTGCAGTCGGTCGTCCCAAATACTCCGGCAGACAAGGGCGGACTTCGCTACGGTGACAGGATCCTGACGGTCGCGGGAAAAGATGCTAAAGAATGGACGAGCGCCGAGGTTTCGAAAAATGTTCGCGGCGAACGCGGGACGAGTGTTAAGGTGCAGGTCGAACGCGTCGGTTCAAACGGCCCGATAGATTTCGAGCTTGTGCGCGGCGGTGTGCCGCTGCCATCGATCCGCAATTATTTTATGCTGCCGAATAATATCGGCTATGTCGGGCTGACAGGCGGATTTCAACAGACGACCGGCGAAGAGCTGTCGATCGCGATGGACGAGCTCAAAAAACAGGGGATGAAGAGCCTCATCCTCGACCTTCGCGGCAATCCGGGCGGCATACTCGATCAGGCGATCGCGGTCACGAGTAAATTTGTCGATAGCGGGCAGACTGTCGTTTCCGTAAAGGGGGCCAAGGCGACGGCGGGACGTGAACTGCGAGCCACGGGCGGCAAGATCGAGAATATCCCTCTGGTAGTGATGATAAACGGCGGCTCGGCGTCCGCAGCGGAGATCGTTGCGGGTGCGATACAGGATTATGATCGCGGGCTGGTCGTTGGCAGCGATAGCTTTGGCAAGGGATTGGTTCAACGTGTATTTCGTACGCCGTACGGCACCGGCATTACGCTGACGACGGCTCGCTACTACACGCCTTTTGGACGCTCGTTACAGCGTGATTATTCGAGCGGATCGATCTACGATTACTACACTCACGGGGAGGACCGGCCCGAAAATGGCGAATTGGACGTCAAACCGAAACCGGCCGGCAGCCCAGTAACGACGGCAAATGGCCGCACGTTGTTCGGCGGACGCGGTATTGAGCCGGACATCGTTGTTCTGCCGCAGCCGTTTGCTCCGGTGAAAGGGCGTATCAACGAAGCAGCATTCTTTTTTATGCGGCAGCTTGTGGCCGGAAAGGTCGCGGGACTGGACACGTTCCGAGTCGAGAAACAAAACTTTAAGGTGTCGCTCGTTCCCAATGAATTCGCGATAACGGATCGTGTATTTGAGGCATTTCGCTCATTTGCGTCGGCTGATGCAAAGAACGGGCTTACGGCGGAAAACATCAGCAGCCAGAGCGAATACGCTCGTATGAGGCTTCGCGAAGAGCTTGCGACGGCCAATTATTCGAACGAGGCGGGCGTGCAGGTTTTGCTTGAGGCAGATCCGCAAGTGCTCAAGGCGATCGAGGCAATGGCAAAGGCGAGTGGCCTCACCGCAAACTCGGCGAAACGCACGTAAATTATTCATGTTTCTAATTTATATGTCCGTGGAGTAAAATAGACTTTTGCTTCACGGATTAGGTTTTTTTATGTACAAGCAGATCGGTATCCTGACCGGGGGAGGTGACGCACCGGGATTAAATGCAGCGATACGGGCTGTGGTAAGAACAGCGGTTGGCGAATTTGGGATGAGCTGTACCGGCATCGAGGACAGCTTTGAGGGCATACTCGGCGAGACGCACACCGTAAAATTGACCACCCGGAGCGTTAGCGGATTGCTGCCGAGAGGCGGGACTATTTTGGGGACGCGAAATCGCGGTTCGTTCGTCAAAATGGTCAACGGCAAGCCGAATTTTACCGAGATGCCCATCGGTGAGGCCCTGGCAAATCTTGACATTCTCGGTATCGAAGCGCTCGTCGTCATCGGCGGCGAAGGGACGCTGGCGATCACCGAGGAGTTTCACAAGCGCGGATTTCCCGTCATCGGCGTACCAAAAACGATCGACAACGATCTCGCCGCGACCGAACTGACATTTGGTTTTATGACCGCGATCGACATCGCGACCGAGGCTCTCGACCGGCTTCATACAACCGCCGCGTCGCATGATCGCGTGATGATCCTCGAGGTCATGGGACGCAATACGGGCTGGATCGCCCTGCACGCAGGGCTTGCCGGCAGTGCTGATATTATCCTGATCCCGGAGATCCCATTTTCGCTTGAGTCAATTGCGAAAAAGGTCCAAGCCCGCGAGCGGGGCGGTTCGCGATTTACAAATATAGTCGTCGCCGAAGGAGCTCTTGAGGTCGGTAAGTCGGAGCTTTATCAGGACCAGAAAGAGATGCGGCTTGGCGGTATCGGCGTTTCGATCACCAGCCGTATCGAGGAACTGACGGGCAAAGAATCGCGCTGCGTGGTGCTCGGCCATCTGCAACGCGGCGGCAGCCCGAATGCTTTTGACCGTATGCTTGGGACAAATTTTGGTGCCTGTGCGGTACGGGCACTTGCGAGCGGTGAGAAAGGCAAAATGGTCGCTTTGCAGGCAGGAACGGTCGTGACGGTTCCGCTGTCTGAGGCTTGCACTAACATTAAGACTGTTCAGGTTGACGGGCAGCTTGTCCGCACGGCACGCGACATCGGCATTTCGTTCGCCGCTCCGAAAGAGGCTAAGCACGGCGAAGCGACGCTTTATGAAAATAGGTCAAACGGCGTAAAATAGGTCAGGTTTTTTATGGAAGAAGTTAAGAAAAAATTGCGGGCGGAGCTTGATAAGCTCGAGCACGAGCTGCATTTTGAATTGCCAAAGCACATCCAGCACGCGCGTGAATTTGGCGATCTGAAAGAAAACGCCGAATATAAAGCTGCGAAAGACCGCCAGTCGATGGTACAGGCGCGTATCAGTATGCTGCAGCAGCGGATGATCGAGGTGGATTCGATCGATCTGTCAAAGATCCCGACCGACCGCGTGGCTTACGGCTCAAACGTAGTTTTATATGACCTGGAGAAAGAAGAAAAGATAAAATACCGTCTCGTCACGTCAGAGGAAAGTGACCCCGACAACGGGCTGATCTCGACCGTTTCGCCGATCGGACAGGCGTTGATGGGCAAGCAAGAGGGCGATGAGATCAAGGTGAAAACGCCGAATGGCTGGCGTAATTTTGAGATCAGTCGGTTAGCGACCATCCACGAGAAGGAGTGAGCAGTCAGCAGTCAGCAGTCAGCAGTCAGAGGTTCTGATTTGCCGAAGCTGAATGCCGAACGCTAAGTGCTGAATGCTGGGAATTGGTGCAAACATAGGACGCGGTGCGATGAGCATCATCAATGCGATGGTGCGTGGACTAGCGTCCGCCGGCATCCCGCCTAATGTTCTCACACTTATCGGCGTGACGATCAACATGGGCTGCGGCGTACTGTTTGCCTTTGGCGAATTTTTCTGGGCCGGTATCGTGCTGATAGTTGCCAATCTTTTTGACATGCTCGATGGCGGTGTCGCAAGGCTCTCGGGCCGCGTTACCAAATACGGCAGCTTTCTCGATTCGACGCTCGACCGGTTGTCCGACATGGGCTCGTTCATGGGGATAATGATCTTTTATGCCCGGCTGACCGAGTTTCACTCGACGCTCAATGTATTTCTTGCCGGGGCCGGAATGATCGCGTCGGTTCTTGTTAGCTATACAACCGCCCGCAGCGAAGGGCTCGGCGTCAAAGCGAACGTTGGTTTCTTACAGCGGCCGGAACGCGTTGTGCTGTTTATTATCGGGGCTCTGTCGACTTGGAATTGGAACTCGGACCATTTCCTCGCCAACCGAATGCCGCAGGTGCTGTGGGTGCTTGCGATCGGGTCGGTCTGGACCCTTGCTCAACGTATGGTCTATATCCGCCGCGAATTGAGGACTATAGATGACGACGGCGTATGATCGATCGAGCCAAGAGTTTTTTGCAGTCGCAAAGCTGGACCCGGATCGTGATCGGTTTGGTCCTTGTTTTAGGTCTGATCATTGCCGGTGTCTTATTCCGCGTGCACCTTGGCATCTGGCTGGCCGACTTCTGGGGCGGCCTTACATTAAATAAGGTGCTTGTTTTCCTTGTGCTGTTTGTCGGCTCGCTTGCGATCAGTTTTGGAGCTCTTGCAATCGTAATGGTAAAGATACCACCGCGATATTTCGCCGCCGACCACCAGAGAGACTTTTTACCCGATAGCCCGTTTTTAGTCAGGTGGGGAGCGGTGATCGCGAAGAATATTGCCGGAGTTTTGTTGATAATATTAGGTATTATTTTATCGCTGCCGGGTGTGCCGGGACAAGGCGTTTTGACCATATTGCTCGGATTGATCTTTCTTGATATCCCGGGCAAACGCCCGCTTGAGGCGAGAATTATTAAACGTCCATCGGTGCTATCGGCCATTAACAAACTAAGGGCAAAATACGACAAGCCGCCGCTCGAACTGGATTAGATAATGGGAATCGTTGACTGGATACTTGGCAGAAAGCCGTTCGATCGGGGGGCTCGTCGGCGCTTCCTTTTGGAAAACGGCCGTATAACGGACGGCACGATCATCGATACCAAAGTCGACGACGACGGTCAGGAGCTAGTTGTCTTTGTGTACACGCTTAACGGTGTGGATTTCGAATCAGCGGATGCTTTGACCGATGAGCAAAAGCAAAGGGCCGGTGACTACGTGCCGGGAGCCAAGGTTGGGATACGCTTCGATCCTAAGAATCAGTACAATTCGATAGTAGAATAGCGGTCAGCGGTCAGCGGTCAGCAATCAGTAGTCAGCATGAAAGACTTTCGCGATCTTGTAGTTTGGGAAAAGGCTCACGCCGTGACGCTTGAGATCTATAAGAGGATCAAAACCTTTCCAAGAGAAGAGTTGTATTGTTTGACGAGCCAATTAAGGCGAGCGGCATCGTCTGTTCCTGCCAATATTTCCGAAGGTTGTGGAAAGGCATCGAACGCTGATTTTGCCAAATACCTGCAAATAGCATTTGGTTCCGCAAACGAGTGCGAATACCATCTGCTCCTTTCACGGGATTTAGATTTGCTGAACGAATCGGATCATGCAGAATTAGAAAGAAGTGTTACCGAGGTTAAGAGGATGTTAGCGTCACTGATCGCAAAAGTTCGGACTGATCGCTGACCGCTGAATACTGACTGCTCCACCATGTTTAAGAAAATCCTCATAGCTAACCGGGGCGAGATCGCCTGTCGTGTCATCAGAGCTTGCCGTGAGATGAAGATCGGCACGGTCGCGGTCTATTCGGACGCTGACAAAGCGGCTCTGCATGTTCGCATGGCGGACGAGTCGTATCACATAGGGCCGCCGCCATCGGCTGAGAGCTATCTTCGCTGGGAAAAGATCATCGAGGTCGCAAAGGCGTCAGGTGCGGAGGCGATACATCCGGGTTATGGATTTTTGTCGGAGAACGCCGAGTTTGTGCACGAGGTAACCAACGCAGGCATCACTTTTATCGGCCCGCCACCCGAAGCGATGGAAGGTTTGGGCGGAAAGATGTCCGCCAGAAAGATCGCGATCGAGGCGGGTGTACCGATCGTTCCGGGGACGACCGAACCGCTACGTTCGTTTGAAGAGGCAAAATCGACCGCCGACGAGATCGGTTATCCCGTGATGCTAAAAGCCTCGGCCGGCGGCGGCGGCAAGGGGATGCGGCTGGTTTTTGAGGAATCCGAACTCAAATCGGCGCTCGAGGGAGCCCAGTCCGAAGCTCTTGCGGGATTTGGCGATGACGCCGTCTATGTCGAAAAGGCTGTAGTCCGCCCGCGTCACATCGAGATACAGGTGTTTTCGGATACGCACGGCAATCACGTCTATTTGGGCGAACGCGAATGTTCGATACAGCGTCGGCATCAGAAAGTTATTGAGGAAGCCCCGTCGCCGATCAATTCGGCCGAGCTGCGAAAGGCAATGGGCGAATGTGCCGTCAAGGTCGCTAAGGCCGTAAATTATGTCGGTGCCGGAACGGTGGAGTTTCTTGTTTCTGATCTCGATAAGTCATTTTATTTTCTTGAGATGAATACGCGGCTACAGGTCGAGCATCCGGTGACCGAGCTTGTCACGGGCATCGATCTTGTTCGCGAACAGATCAATGTCGCTTGGGGCGACAAGCTTTCGTTTACGCAGGATGACATCGAGATCAAAGGCCACGCCATCGAATGCCGCGTTTATGCCGAAGACCCGGACGCCAATTTTATGCCGAGCCCCGGCACGATCACGCGTCTGCGCGTTCCGCAAGGGCCGGGCGTTCGTGATGACGGCGGCGTTTATGAGGGCTGCGAGGTTTCGATCTATAATGATCCGATGATCACGAAACTCGCCGTTTAGGGTAAAGACCGGCCCGAGGCGATCGACCGTATGCGACGTGCTCTGGCGGAATATGAGGTTGGCGGAATCAAAACGACGCTGGCGTTTTTCCGCGAGATAATGAATGATGCCGTCTTTATCGAGGGCAATCTCGACACAGGTTTTATCACCGGATTTAATGAACGCAAAAAGGCGGCTGAGCCGGATGAGGTGACTCGTGATATGGCGGCGATCGCGGCGGCACTTGCTTACAGGCAGAAACAAAAGTCGGTCTCAGTTGCTGCGGCCAGTGGCGAGGCAAAGACAAGCAAATGGGCGTTGACGGGAAGAATGTCGGCAATGAACAACCGGTTTTGATACTATCGAGATATGGAAGAGTTATTAAAACAATTGCTTGGCAAAAAGATCGATGTTTCGTGCGGCACTAATGCGTCGTTTCGAGGTGATGTGGTTGATGTAAAAAGCGGCGTGTTGTATCTGCGGGACGAAGAAGAAAAAGTGGCTTACGTAGCGATCGGACAGATCGCGGTCGTTTATGAGATCAAAGATCATACGACGCGGCCCGGGTTTGTAAGCTAAGTAGTTTTACGACAATTAGAAAAGCCCGGTGTTCTTTCAAACGCCGGGCTTTTTAATTTTGGTTAAATCTAATTATTTAGCTTCTTGCTGAGAGACGCTGCCCTCTGGGTTTAGCTTGCGAAACCCGACGATGCGGCTCGACCAGTAACCTGCAAAAGGCGAGTAGGTGATGCCTTTGCTTGACGACGCGTGGTAAAAACCGTTTTCGTCAGCGACAATACCCATATGGCCGAGGCCATTGAGGAACACCAGCGTGCCAAACTTAAAGCGATCGTCACCCGAAACAGGCTGTGACTGTGCCCACAGGCTACGTGCACTCGCTCTGGTGAACGGAATACCTGCTTCTTGAAACGCTGCCCAAACAAATCCTGAACAGTCATAGGTGTTCGGTCCCGATGTTCCATAGACATAGCGGATGCCGTAACGCGACTTGATCGCCTGGTCTAACCTGACGCTCTCGGCACTGCCATAAGCCATGCGTCCGGCGGCCAATCCGCTAGGTGCGTTGACCGCTTTGGTGGACGCTGTATTTTTTACGAGCGGCTCCCAAGCTTGATCTTGGCGGACTACTTTAATGTCGTTTGTGAGCGTGGGACGCGATGACGAGGTTGGTTTTACTTTGTCTGTCGGATGAGCAGACGGCATGTTGGTCGGCTGGCTCGACGTTGACTTTACGATCCTGTCACGCCCTTGGGCAAAAGCTGCTCCTGAAAAAACTACGGCAGCAATAGCCACACAAAAGGACGCGATGAGGGTCTGTTTTAAATCTTTCAAATCAAATACTCCAATATTTTATTTTCTAAGGCAGGAGCGTGGAGACAGGCGAAGAACTCACCTATTAATAATAAATCTCCAACACAGCACGATTTCCCGAAAACCAGAAAATCCTGATCCAACTAATCCAAATTGTTACCCTTGAATTAAACCTTGATACTAACTAGAGCTATTATGACCTATAAGCGAATCGTATGCAAGCATACGATAAATGTTATGTCTGTGTATTGCCGTACATTGCTCGACGGGACGGAATTCTCGGGCAGGGTCGGTTGGCGGACGCGATCGCGAGGGCTTATTTACCTTTCGATAAATAAGGCCCCGCCGCCCCACTACTCCGCCTTAAGCACCTTTAGTTGTCCTGTGATAACACAAGACACTCTCAATCAAGCGCCGCTTCCATTTAAAACGTAAAAGACCCGAAAATAAATTCGGGCCTGATCAAAAATGTGTAAAGTTTAGGCTGAGAACGACGTTCCGCAGCCGCAGCCGCCGGTGGCGTTTGGATTTTCGAATGTAAATCCTGAGCCCATCATGTTGGTCGTATGATCGACGGTGATGCCGTTGAGGTACTGGACCGAAAACATATCGACAAAGAGCTTGATGCCAAATTTGTCAACGATCATGTCGCCCGCACGCGACTCTTCCTCGATGTTCAAACTGTACTGAAAACCCGAACATCCGCCTGGCACAACGCGGACGCGAAGCCCGGCCGTTTCCGGCAGATCGTCTTCGGTCGCGAGAAATTTCTTGATCTCGGTCGCCGCCGCTTCGGTTACGTTCAATTCAAATGTAGGTGCTGCAACTGCTGCCATAATTTTTATGTCTCCTGTCAAAATGAGGATCGCCGTGCGAATCCTTACTTAATTGTAAATATTACTGAGATTTGGTCAAAATTACAAGCTCTGGTTTCATCGCTTCGATTAAAAAAGTCTGATCGCGCCTAGCCCAGGCTCCCTAATGAACATGCAAAGTATGACGCCGACTACGTTCGCAACACCGAATGCGGCCGACCTTAGACCGCGCCGCTCGCGAGCTTCGCAGGCAGAAAAAAGAGCGAAATAGCTTGTATCATCGTTAAGCTCATCGACAGATGGTGTTGTGACTAGCTTTGATAGATGAAAAAATGCGAAATAAGCGATCAGGAACACGATAGTAACTGGCACAAAACCGAATCCATTCCAAAGTAATGCAATGGTCATTTCTCCGAAGATCGCGATAAGCCAGACAGAAATGAGAAGTCCAACGAACAGCACCGCGACCAAAGGACTCGTCTGCTTCTCAATTCGGGTTACAGTGTTTTCATACAGTTCTTGCTTGGCATCGACGTACGTTCGACCAGCCTCAGCAATTCGCTCTTTTATCTCAGTTCGC
>JBGTII010000216.1:0-10914 GCA_041745735.1 Pyrinomonadaceae bacterium
ATAAGTATTTACGCTGCCGGGGCAGATGTAGCTAACCTTGATACCGTCGTGCCGCACCTCTTGCATTAACGCCTCGGTAAAACCGTTCAGCCCGTACTTCGAAGCGTTATACGCCGCCATTTTGGGATGAGCGTTTTGCCCAGCGAGCGAAGATATATTAATAATGTATCCACCACCGCGTTTTTTCATTAACGGAATTGCGTGATGGCAGGCGTAAAAAACACCAAATAGATTTGTCTCGACCGTCTGCCGAAATTCATCACCAGTGATCTCCTCGACTGTCTTTCCATTGAGCCCAACTCCGGCGTTGTTGATCAAAATATCCACGCCGCCAAATCGCTTTTCACAGCTTTGAATGACCGATTCGACCTCAGCTTCGACACGAACGTCGCAAAGTTTCCCCGCCGCTTGCCCAATCTCCGATAGCCGCTCGACCGCCTGCTCAACATCCGGCCGCGTCCGCGAACACACAAAAACACTCGCCCCTGCCGTTACGAGAGCCTCGGCGATTGCATAACCGATACCTTTCGTTCCGCCTGTAACGATAGCGACCTTGCCTGCTAAACTCACAGTTTCTCCTTCAAAACATCATTCACAACCTTTGGATTAGCCTTGCCTTGCGAGGCTCTCATCACCTGGCCGACAAAAAATCCAAACAGCTTATCGTTGCCACCGCGATACGCATCGACGTTTGCTTGATTGGCGGCGATGACCTCATCGACGATCTTTTCGATCGCACCGCTGTCCGACACCTGCTCAAAGCCCTTGTCCATGATGACTTCGTCGGCGGTCTTCCCGGTGGCGAACATCTCGACAAGAACCTCTTTGCCCTGATTATTGTTGATCTTTCCACTATCAACATTTTTGATCAGCTCGGCGAGGTCTTCGGCGGTTAGCCGCGAATCGGCGATCGCGGTGTTTGAGTTGTTCAGTTCGCGGGTCAGTTCGCCTAACAGCCAAATTGCCGACAGTCGCGGGTTAGCCGTAATGCGCGCAGTCTTTTCAAAATATTCAGCCGTGTCGATATCGCCAACCAATTGCGAGGCGTCCGAATAGCTAAGCCCGTACACATCCATAAACCTGTCGCGCATCGTGTCCGGGAGCTCGGGCATCTGTTTCTTGACTGCCGCAATAAAGTCCGCAGTCACAGCCAGCGGCTGCAGGTCCGGCTCCGGAAAATAACGGTAATCATGTGCGTCCTCTTTCGAACGCATAAACCTAGTCTGGTTATTTTTCTCGTCCCACAAACGTGATTCCTGATTGACCTCTTCGCCCGCCTCGTGGGCAGTTATTTGGCGATCGATCTCAAATTCGATCGCCTTTTGCATAAACCGCACAGAGTTAAGATTTTTCAGCTCGACCTTGTTGTTAAAACCCGTCTCGCCGACCTTTCGCACCGAGACATTTGCCTCGCAACGCAGGTTACCTTTTTCCATATCGGCGTCGCTCGCACCGACCCATTGCAGCACGCGGCGGACGTGATTGACGTAATCATAAGCCTGCCACGAAGTGCGAAAATCCGGCGAGGTCACGATCTCGCCAAGCGGAGTCCCTGCCCGGTTCAGATCTACATAGGAGTATTTATCGGTATCCGGCAGCCCTTCGTGGACGTTTTTCCCGGCGTCTTCCTCGAGATGCATCCGCTGAATATGGATCGTCATCGGCCGCCACTCGGTCGCATGGCCGCTCTCGTCACGATCAGCGGTCAAGATCGTAAGCTGCCCATCAGCCGAAAACGGCCTGTCGTATTGCGAGATCTGATAGCCTTTTGGCAGGTCGGGGTAAAAGTAATTTTTGCGCGCAAAGATCGACGTTTCCTGAACGGTAAGCCCAAGCGACAACGCCGCCCTCGCCCCAAGCTCGATCACACGCCGGTTCAGCACCGGCAAAGCCCCGGGCAAACCTAGGCAAACCGGGCACGTATTCGCATTAGGCTCGCCGCCCGTTTCGACCGCGCACGAACAAAAGATCTTGGTCTCGGTCGCCAACTGCGCATGGATCTCCATGCCGATAACTGCTTCCCAACCCTGTTTCATCGCTTTCTATTAAACCGCCGCCAGTTTCTCCTCTATCAGAGAATTAAGGCTCTTACCACTTCTTTTTGCCTTCGAATATAACTTTTGATGAAGGGAAGGGGATATACGTAAAACAAAATTACCCGAAAATGGTCGATCCGGTTCTTCTCCGAGTTTCTTACAGAACTCTAGGTAATCATCAACGGAGGCCTTAAATTCACGCTTGAGCTCCGCTACCGACTTTCCGTAAAAGGTTATGACATCTCGCGTGTTGATGACCGTTCCATGAAACATTTCCAATTCGTCATCAAAATCTACTGCGGCTTCGTAGTTCTTATATTTCATCTTTTCCAATACCCGCTTCTGTCAAAAATCTTCGCATATCCTTGACGGCTCCCTTGTCAGTCTCTTTTTGTGGATGAGGCCTGTGAAAAACTGACCGGACGCCATTCAATGCAATGCGAACGCGCGACCCACTACCTTCCTCAACGATGGCACACCGAGAGCTAATAAGAGAGTCTCAATATCATTCCAAACAATATTCGCCTTGATAGGCGAGTGAAATATAGAGTTCAACGTTTGTCGATGCTTCTTATTCACCTACGTAATAGTATCAGATTTTAGTATCAAACGATATTTACATTATTATCGCGGTTTCCAAATCGGCCGCGGCTTTGTCGCGGGCCCGGTTGGCCAAAATTGACCGCCGGCAAAATAGCCCGGTTGTTGATAACCAACTCGCCCGATCAGACGCGCACGTCCACCGCCGTAATAGTATCCGCCAAAATCCGACGGCGCGTAATACTCAACCGTATTCTGCGGCTGGATAGCCCTCCGCACGGCAGCACTATATTGAGCATTTGCCGCATTCTGAGCGTGAATCCGCTCGCGCTCAAGCCGCTCATTGCGGAGCCTCGCCGAAAGTTCGACCGTGTCTTTTGTGGATTGAGCCTCTCGCCGGGCGCGTTCCTCAGGCGACGGAAACCCGAGCTTAGCGTAATTATTACGCAACTCAGCCTCTGCCTTGACCCGTTCCTGTTTGTATTTTGAGAGGTCGTCGTTGGTGACGGTTTTGCTCTGAGCAAACACCGCACCTGCGGCCGTGATAATAATGAAAACCAAAAACAAAACTCGAATCTTCATATCGTATTCACCTCGGATAACCCAATTTTACCACGATATAAGATGCGACGAGTAAGAATGATGAACCGCGAAATACGCCAAATACCCTAAAAATAAGAAAAAGAAAAATTCTTAACTTCCTATTTTCGTTTCTTTCGCATATTTCGCGGTTAACTCTTAATTAGAATCCGAACGTCAGCCCAACCCTCGCCGTCGCCTTGGCAGTTCGAAATCCGTTCTCGTAATACTCCTGGTTAAAAACATTCTCGACCGTGCCATACAGCCGCAGCGTCTTGTCACCTTTAACATTAAACGTATAACCTCCCGTCAGGTCGCCCTTGCGGTTGCCCTGAAAACGGTAGATACGCGTCGTAAACGCCGTGTTGCTGAATATCGGAGCGAGATATGAACTTGTCGCAAGGAAATCAAAATTCACCCAAAAACGCTTATACCTCTGGGTCGCAACAAACGTAAATTGGTGATCCGGCACGCCGAGCGTGTTGAGAATACCGCTACCTGTTAGCTGCGGTACAAGCTGCACGCTGCGGGTAAAGGTGTAAGACGCAAACAGATCGGTCCTGTCGGTCGCCTTTGCTTTGACGCTAAATTCGCCGCCGCGGGACGTGCCGCCTTTCTGATTCACGTACCCGCCAAACGGCCGCGTCGTTGTTCCGATATTTGGGACGATATTACCGTAACCGATGATGTCTGTGAGCCGTGTCCAAAAATAGGTACCTGAAACACGGACACGGTAGTTCGCCAGATTTTGCTCAACACCCGCATCAAAAGCGATGGTCTTTTCAGGCTTTAAGAACGGATCGCCGATCGCGACAAAAGCGTTTGACGGAAACGTATTAAAGAACGTCCCGAATCGTTCATACAACGAAGGGACGCGGTAGCCGTTACCGACATGGGCACGAAACTTGGTTCCGCTCTTTCTGACAAAATACGACGCTGCACCGTCAAACGTATAAGCATTTGGCGGATTGGTCAGCGTCAGATTATTGTACGGAGCATTGGTTAGACTAAATCTCGGAGAGTCCAAATTAAACCGCTGAAAACGCATCCCTCCCGCTAATTGCAGATCGCCGCCGAGCAGGCTCACGAGATCTTGGACATAAAACGTATTGCTCTTTTGCCCGGCTTTTACAAAGTAGTTCTGCGTTCCTGACGGTGTTTTACCGTCATTAAGAAAACGCTCGCTTTCAAACTCATACCCCGCGGTCAGCGTATTTTCCCTTACCGGAGTCCAGCTAAAATGGACGTTTACGGTATGCACGGTTCCCTC
This sequence comes from Pyrinomonadaceae bacterium, assembly GCA_041745735.1. Lineage (GTDB taxonomy): Bacteria > Acidobacteriota > Blastocatellia > Pyrinomonadales > Pyrinomonadaceae > OLB17. The sequence continues at coordinate 4,426 of JBGTII010000216.1, forward strand.
AAACAAGGTTGTCGAAGGGTTCTGAAAACCCGCACCTAGCGGCCCATTGTTGTTTAGACGCTTTGTCGTCAGTCCCTGGTAATAACCGCCGATGACCAATTTGTCGTTCACGATCTGATTGACGACGATCTGTCCGCTAAAGAACCTCGAATCCTGTCGATTGTCAGGGTCATTTGCGTCAAATTTAAAATTTACACCCTGTTGAGCATTGACGATCGTCGTGTTTGACGCGGGCAGCGTCCCCAGCGTATCGGGGCCGCTATTGAGCCGCACGTCGGCATCGGAGAAAAATATCCGTCCCGAAATGCTAGTTTTATCGGTCGGCGTAAAATCGAGCCGTGTCTGCAGATTTGTGTTGTTCGCACGGTCGTCGCCGTCGATGCCCTTGGTATAGGTCGTCTGCGAAGCTCCGGCCGTAATGCCAAATTTGCCGCTATCCGTGCCGTGAGCGATCGTTCCGCGAAAACGCCGCAGTCCCAACCCGCCAAATGCCACGGCGGCCTGCCCGTGCGTCCCGGATCTTGCCTCAGGCGTCTGAAAATCGATGGTCCCGCCGATAGCGTTCGTACCATAAAGCGACGACCCTGAACCGCGAAGCACCTCAACTTTCGAAACGCTCGTCAGCGTAAAATCGCTCAAAAACGCCGTCGCATCGCCCGTAATACCCGTCACATCCCGAAACCGTATCCCATCGATCAACACCGCCGTATCCCAATTCCGAAGCCCCCGCGTCTTGATCGTCGCAAGCTTTCCAAAACCACCCGATTGAGCCACCCGAAAACCCGGTATCGTCCTCAACGATTCGATCAACGAAAAATCCGCCCGATCCCGCATCTCCTGGCCCGATATAGTATCGACGGTCTTTGAGACCTGCTCGATGGTCTGGCTTTCACCCGCCGAAACCGTTACCTCTTCCCTTATCGACGGTGTTGGACTCGGGGTAGCAGTTTGCGCCGCTGCCGAGCTCCCTAAAATAAATATTGAACAAAAAACTAATAACGTCTTCATAAAACTCCTTTTCTGCCCATCGCAGAATGGTTCAAATCCCCGACAAACGCGCAAAGTTCCTGGCTGAGCAAATTCTTCAACACAATGTGCATTTTGCATTCTGCATTTTGCATTGAAGCGTTTCGCTTCACAGTTGCGTGGGCAGCGTTGGCTTTGCACCAAACTTCCCTTGCATCGTCTATCAACCTATCGTCCACAGATGGACACTGATGAACACAGATTTATAGTCTTATCCGTGTCTATCTGTGTTTATCTGTGGACTACACCTCCTAAAAAACATTCGTCACACGAACGTTTCCACTCGCCGGATTTTCATCCAGCAAAACCTTTACGCCAAAAACATCCTTGATATTCTCAGCCGTCAAAACCTCTTTCGGCGAGCCTTTCGCAGCAATCGAGCCGTCCTTTAACAATATGATCTCGTCCGCAAACTCCGCCGCGAGATTTAGATCATGCGTGATGACCACCGCCGACGCCCGACACGACCGGCACCGCTCCCGAACCAGCCGAAACATCATCGCCTGATGTGCCAGATCGAGATTCGCCGTCGGCTCATCGAGCAGTAATATCTTCGCCCCCGTCGCCAACGCTCTCGCCAGCACGACCCTCTGTCGCTCTCCGCCCGACAGATGATTCATCAGCCGCGTTTCATAACCACCGAGGTCACAATCAGCCAACGACCGCTCAGCAAATTCGACATCAGCTTCCGTTTCCCACCCCAACGCATTCCCATGAACAAACCGCCCGGACAACACAAACTCCAAAACCGTCACCGGAAACCGCGTCTCATTTTCCTGAGCAACAACAGCGATATTCCGTGCGATCTCACGCCGCGAGATCTTCGACAAACTCTCGCCATCCAACGCAATTTCACCGCCGGTCAACGGCAAAGTCGCATTCAACGCCTTAATAAGCGTTGTCTTACCCGCTCCGTTCGCCCCCAACAACACGATGGTCTCGCCATCGCGCAGCTCAAAAGACAGGCCGCCTAAAACCGCCCGCTCACCATAACCAACTGAAATATCTCGAACCTGCAACATTAAGTACCGTCCACAGATGAACACGAATATACACAGATAGTTTAATTCTTATCGGTGTTGATCTGTGTTCATCTGTGGAATAATTTATCCTTAGCAAATAAATAAACAACGGTGCTCCGATCAACGCCGTTACCGCCCCGACCGGCAATTCCCTCGGCGCGATCGCCGTCCGCGCGATCGTATCCGCGAAGACCACAAATATCGCACCCGCCACCGCCGAAAACGGCACCACTAACCGGTTATCGCTCCCCACAGTCAACCGCACCAGATGCGGCACGATCAGCCCAACATATCCGACCGAGCCGCTCGCCGCGACCGCCGCTCCTACCACGAGGCTCGCCGCGCCAAAAACCAGCATTCGCACGCGCCCGACCTCGACCCCAAAATCAAAAGCATCCCGCTCGCCGACCATCATCAGATTCAACGCCCTCGCCTGTGACATCAAAATGATCGTGCCGATTATGACCGCTCCAAGACTCAAATAAACGCCGTTCACGGTCGCCTGTGACAGATCCCCAAGCAGCCAAAATGTAAAGCTCCTCAGCTTTGCCGCATCAAGCAAAGTCGTCAGCATCACGATCACCGATGACAAAAACGTCGTCACGATCACCCCCGACAGCACCAGCCGCTCGACATTCATCCCCGCCCGGCTCTTCGCCATCCGGTAAACCGCGACCGTCGCGAGTCCCGCTCCAGCAAACGCCAGCAACGGCCGCGTGATCTCAAGGCTCTGAAAAAACACAAACGCCAGCATCGTCCCCAACGCCGCCCCGTTCGAAACGCCCAGCAAATAAGGCTCAGCCAGCGGATTTCTCAACAGCGACTGCAACCCCGCACCCGCAACCGCCAAACTCGCACCGACACACGCCCCCAACAATATCCTCGGCAGCCGTATGTCATACAATATCGACCGCTGCTGCTCCGACAGGTCCAACAAAGGCAACCGTTCCGCCCCAAGCATCACCGCCCCGATCAAAACCAAGATCAACAGAACGGTCAGTCCTCCGCCAATGAGCAGTGCCCGATTTCTAGAATTTTGAATTTTCCCTGTCTTCAATAAATTGCCACTAGCTTTAGCTAGTGGATAGGTAAAAGAAAAAACTTTCGGGCTTTAGCCCAACAAATCTTTGACTAAAGCCAAGACCATTTCCTATCTTGTCCACTAGCTAAAGCTAGTGGCAATTGATAACCCTACTTAAATTTCTCCGGATGCAGATCCTTCGCGATCTGCTCCAACGCATCCACCAGCCTCGGCCCCGGCCGCGACAGCAGATCGGCGTTCACCTTATATATACGTCCATTTTTCACCGCCGGCGAATTCTTAAAAGCATCATTCGGCTCCTTGTTATCGTCCGATTCCGAAAGGATGATCACCTCCGGATTTAGCGCCGAAGCCGTTTCTTTGCTTAATTTAGGATAGGCAGACTCGACATCTTTCGTGACGGACTCAGCTCCGGCTTTTTGAAGTATCTCCGTCAAAAACGACTGCTTGCCGATAGTAAACAGCGGTTCCCTTGAGATCTGGACAAAGACCTTGAGCTTTTTCTCCTCGATCAAGTCCCTAATAACCTTCCCCGTCCGCAACTTAAGATCGTTCACCAGTTTACCCGTCTGCTCCTGAGTCCCAAATAGGTCGCCGAGCTTCTGTAGATTGTCGAGCACACCGTCCAACGACGTCGGATTCGTCACATAAACCGCGATCCCATTCGCCTCGAGCGTCTTCATAAACGCCTCGATCTGCGACGCGGTTGAGACAAACACACCGTCCGGCTTGAGGGCGATGATCGACTCCATATTGGGCGTCATCGTGTCACCGATCTTGGCGATCGTTTTGGCCTGCTCGGGATAATTGCAAAACGTCGTGACGCCCACGAGTCTGTCGCCCGCCCCCACCGCGAAGATATTCTCGGTCAGATTCGGCGCCAGCGAAACAACCCGCGTCACCTTCACCGGTATCGTCACGCTTCGCCCAAGGTCATCCGTCACAACCCGCATCGGCACCACCGCAGAGTTCGCCGCATTCTTCGCCCCACCACACGCTGCCAAAAAGAGCGAGGCTAGCAACAATACGATCAATTTCTTTTTATTCATCACTGTGCATTGTGCGTTTTGCATTAAAAAAACGCCCCGTCTTCCGCGCGTCGAATATCGACCGGAAAACAGGGCGTTTGTAATTGCACCTTGCTTGCCTGCGATGTTTTGACGCGAAACATCCTTACTGGCTCATCTCTTCGAGGCAGGCGTTCTGACTTTGGAACCTCGGTTCCATCACAGTGACGCGATCGTGCGGGATTTTCGCCCGCTTCCCCTGTTCGGCCGCTCTTGAAAAGACGGCACCTCGAAGCTACGTGTTAAAAAACGACAAAGTGCAGATTATGTTTTCTACCGCCATAAGTCAATGTTCTACAGACCGCACACTACCAACAAAAAAGGCCGCCGGAACACCCGACAGCCTCTATCATTAATAATTACTATTTACTGATCCGGGGCAATTCACCCGTTATCTATCTTCTTACCGGTGTTGCTGATAGCTTCGCCGACGGCATCGACCACGTCGCCAACCCCGCTTTTCACCTTGCCCCAAGACTCCTGCGCCTCGCCGGCCGCATTCTGAGCTTCGCCCTCGGCCTCCAAACGCTCGTTGCCCGTCACCTCGCCGGCCTTGTCCTTGACCCAGCCTTTTGCCTGTTCCCATTTACCTTCGACTTCGTCTTTGTTTGGTCCTGACATAATAATTAAGTCTCCTTGGGTTTAATTCCCAAGTTCAGATTATTACGTCGGCGACAAAGTGTATGTTCGATTGGATACAAAGCGAGCGCACTGTATGTAAACGTACATACTCCAACCCACGTCCGGCGTAGCATGATTCCTAAGGAGATGATTTATATGAACAACATAAACGACCCAGCCGAAAACACGCCCAAAGACCCCGTGACCGAACCCGTCGTGCCCGACAGTCCAAACCCCACCGAACCCGAAGGCATGCCCGACCCGCCAGAGCCAAATCCGTATCCGGTCACCGATCCGCCCGCAGCCGATCCATATCCTGTGACCGACCTGCCCGCAGATCCCGACAGCTCGCCAGTGCCGCCCTTCCCCGAACCGATCCCCGGCACACCGCCGGATGTGCTGATCTGACAAACGAGATCTAATAAATAAAAAAGCCCGTGGTTCGCCGCGGGCTTTTTCGTGTCGATCTGCGTGTTTCATCTCTGCAACGCTTGACAATCGCTGCAACATACGCTACATATAATAAAACACACGTTACTTATGAGCGAAGATCTCCACGACAACTTTGACGATGCCGAGGACGAACTCGACCTCGACCGCTACGACTCGGCCGCCGGTTGGGACGGCAGCGACGCACCCGATGGCGACACCAAAACCACAGACACCACAAACACCGCCAACAATGGGCGTTACGCCCACCGGCTCCCGTATCTCCCACACGAAAGCATGTTCGAAGTCCGTCCCGCCAACGCCGCGATGCGGACCGCACCGCCGGTGGATCTCGTCCCTGGCCTCTGGCGAACAGGCGAGCTCGCCCTGCTCATCGGCGAACCCGGCATAGGCAAAAGCCTCCTCGCCGTCCAGATCGCCGAAATGATCGCTAGGGGATCAACGAAAAGTGGAAAACGGAAAATGGAAAATGCCCGTCGCGGACAGAGACAGGACGACGCCTCGCCCTCCTCAAATTTTCCATTTTCCACTTTCCATTTTCCATTCAGCCCCGGCCAGCCGGTGCTGCTCTTAGATCTCGACCAAACGGAGGCGCAGTTTGCCGAACGCTACACGTGCCCGTCGCCGATCCCCGGCAAGCTGCCGGTTCGCTACCGTTTTTCGCCAAAGCTCATCCGCCCGTCCTATCGCGATTTCGGCTCCATTCCCGACGAGTTCAACGACAGCCTCACCAAATTCTTCAACGCCTCGATCGACCAAACGATCGCCGAGTCCGGCGCCAAGGTCATCATCATCGACAACCTCGCCGCCCTCACGCCCTACGCCCGCAACAATTCGGCCCACATCCGCATGCTCAACAGCCTAAAACTAACCGCCACCACCCGCAACCTCTCGATCCTCGTCGTCGTTCCAGGGCAGAACCGCCCGCGTAAGCGGGTGGGCTCCTTAAGCTCCCCTCCTGCCCGAGGAGGGGTGGCAGCGGCTTCCGCTGACGGGGTGGTGGGAGCCTCGTCCCTTGTCCCTCGTCCCTTAGCGGAGCTCACTGCGATCGCTGACACTGCTTTCGCCCTATGCAGGACGACCTACGGCCCCGAATACCGCTACATCAAACTGCTCAAATCCAAAAACTCCCCGCCCGTCAGAACCGGGAGCGGCGGTTGCGGGCCTACCGCAACACTGGCAGGATCTTGTGCCAGAACCGACTGGGTTCCGGAAAACTCGCCACTCAGCGACGAAGTCACCTGCTTCCAACTCTCTCGGC
>JBGTII010000217.1:0-2632 GCA_041745735.1 Pyrinomonadaceae bacterium
TATAACCGACAAAATAATTATGAATGTCGTTTTGCGCAATCCATAGGATACCCGCGATGCCAAATGGCAGCGCATATACCAGTTGTTCGCGAAAAAACTTTGCCTCAAACCCGGTCCAATAGCCGGGAAACCGCGAGCGGATATAGCCGAGCAGAATACATGTCTGGATCACGCCCTGGATGATCGCGGCGTATATGAACGCCTCGACTGTGCCAAACATGAGTACGGCCCCGCCCATAAACAATGTTTTGGTAAGCTGAGCACCGACGATGAAAAAGGTGGCGACGCGGGCCTCTTGGTTGGCGATGGCGATCGTTTCGAGAAAGGTCGAAAACATCCAGATCCATATGACGATGCCGATCTTTGGGGCAAGCCGGGTCAGCTCTTCGCTGCGAAACACGTCGCCGATGAGATTTGGGAAAAGGGTGAGCGTCAGGCACGCAAGCCCGCCCATGACAAAGTTGAACACCAAAATATTAAAAACCGCCGTTCCGCGGCGCTCGGGCGTCTCGCGGGCGAGATAATAATACGCGCTCATCGACACGCCCAGCGGCAAGATCGTCGCGGCGTTCATGATCACCTGAAACGCTTCGCGATAATGTCCGACCGCCTCTTGCGTCAGCGAACGCACGATGACCAGCGGCAGCATAAAGCTCAGCGCAAACCCGATGACTTTAGCCGCTAGCAGCCAGGCGCTCTGTTGCCGCAGCGATTCTGTCGGAGCAGGAGCCGCTTTTGCGGCGGGCGTGACCGATTTGTGACGGCCGTGCGTGTCGTACCAGCCGGGCAGCGAACGCCGCACGATGCGTTCAAGAAAAGCGATAAATTTACGGCCCTTTTCGGTCTGGATCAGATACGAATAATCGCCAAACAGCCAGTATTTAACGAAAACGCTGCGGTAATCTTTCACGGAGCCTTCGCGGCCTTTCCAACTGCCAGGTGACTCTTCACCAAACGGCCCCGACGCACCCTCTTCGAAAACGTGAAACTGCCGCTCACCGTCCGAAGGGACCTCTGGCGTGATGCCGTCAAAATCTTGTTTGACCGCCTTAAACTTGTCGTAGCCGAGCTGTTCGAGCAGGTCAAATTCGTCTTCGAGCCGGTCAAATATCACTTTCTCGGACCTGATCGAGATGTAATCGGGCTGGTTCTCAAATTTGAGCATCGCCCGCAGACAGATGCATTCCGAGCCAACGATATCGGCTTTCAAAAAGTACGGCACGCCGTATTTTTCGATGCACTTGCCAAAATCGACGGCCGTCACCCCGATGACCTCGTTCTTGGTGCCCATCACCTGATTTCGCACGGCCCAATCGACCGACGTGCTGCCCCACAAAGAGTGGTCCTCGTTTCGGAAAAATCGCACCTTGCCGTCAGGTTCGCCCGCCGCCGGGTCCTCGGTAATAGCTCCCTCGACGATGGTCAGACGACCGTCGGCGATCTCCTCGGCAAAACGCTCGCGGCAAAACGCGGCATTCTCAGGCGCAGCCTCAAACGCGACTACGCGATAGCCTTTTTTGAGATAAAACGACGTATCCTGGCCGCGATGCAGCCCGACGTCAAAGATCAGGTTAGGGTCTTTTGGTGTTTGTAAAAGCTTGGACATGGCACTCAATTAGGTTGGTTTAACTCACACGATCGGGGCGGACCGCGCTACGTTACCTCTCAAAATAAAGACGTAATCCCGGCAATGTTTCAGTAAAATCAACGACTTAACAGTTTATTTGTTGAGAGATCGCAAACCGCAGAGTGGCGAAAAGCCACAACTCATTTTACCACGAACTGGCGCCGTTCACGTAAACAATAAGTGCCCATTGATAAATCGTTCTTCCTGACCAGAGTAGATTACCGTATGACATAGAAAGAGGTTTTCTGACCATTGATAAGGGATTTCTGACCACAATATACCAAGATCGGTAAGCATAGAAAACTATCGGTAATGAGGGTCACTATAGGGACGAGGGACGAGGAACGGAAGAAAAGTGAAATGTGACAAGTGACAAGTGACAAGTGACAAGATTCTGACCACCGACCACTGACCACTGTCTCACAGTTGACACATCCACCAGTCTATGCTACGCTTGTTTCATTATGGAAAACGAACAAACGACGATGCGGTGTTGGAAAGAGTTTGACGTTAGCCCGCCGGCGGGGCGGCTTGAGGATTATGCGTCGATCAACGGCGAGGGTAAGATCGTGCTGAATCAACGGCTGTACACATCGCTCGGCTCGCCACGGGCGGTGTCGGTGCTCTACGACGAAGCCAGCCAGACGATCGGCATCCGGCCCGTCAGCCCCATCATGCCAAACGCGTTCCCGGTCTATCAGTACCTAAAACGCGGCCGCGTCTGGATCCGCGCCAGTCATTTCATCAAAGCCGCCAAGCTCGAATTCTCATACTGCATCCGCTTTACCAACCCCCACATCGAAGACAACACCCTAATCCTAAACCTCCACCACACCACCCGAGCCCTCAGCCCACGGCATCGAAGCAAGGCTTAGTCTTAAAGCTGATTTAAAGCGACTGTCGCCCTCGTCCAAGAGGTTCGCGGAATACTGTAGAGAGTCGTTTGTTGTGAATTTGCCACGCAAGTGTTGGCCGGATCGTTGACCCAAAAAATCATATTTTGGC
>JBGTII010000218.1:0-18308 GCA_041745735.1 Pyrinomonadaceae bacterium
CATTTTATTTATCTCGGTGACACCGCCCGCGTGCCTTATGGAACAAAGTCGATGGCGACGGTTGAGCGGTATGCTATCGAGAACTCGGTTTTTCTCGCTTCACGCGGAATAAAGATGCTTGTGGTTGCTTGCAACACGGCATCTGCTCTTGCCCTGCCAAAGATCCGCGAACGAATCGGGCTCGATGTCGTTGGTGTGATCGGACCCGGCGGGCGAAAGGCTGTTGAGATCACTAAAGATAATCCGCACGCTAAAATAGGGGTCATCGCGACCGAGGCGACCGTTGCTAGTAACGCCTATTACGAAGCCATCCGCCGTGCGTCCGACACCGCAGAGGTGATGCAGGCGGGCTGTCCGCTGTTTGTGCCGCTTGCCGAGGAGAACTGGACCAGTGAACCCGAGACGTTTTCCATAGCCGCAAAATACCTAGCGGCGATGAAAGAATTTGCACCGGACGCGCTGGTGCTGGGGTGTACACATTACCCGATACTTCGCGATGTGATAAAGCAGACGGTCGGCGAAAATGTTAAACTTGTCGATTCCGGCGAGGCGACGGCGGACGAGGTGGCGGCTCTGTTAAAGGAAAAAGGCCTCGAAAATCCGAATGCTGTGAGCGGCAAACGCAAGCTGTGCGACGACCTCGACCATTTTTACGTGACCGACGCCGCCGATAGATTTGCCCGCGTCGCCGAGAGATTTTTAGGAACGAAACCGTCAAAACTCGAAGCTATCGAGGTGTACGGCGTTGATGAGCTAAAGAAATAGGTGTCCACAGATGAACACAGATAAACACCGATCTGAATTTTAATAATCTGTGTCCATCTGTGTTTATCTGTGGACAATTTTTCATAATGACATATACAAGACAAGACAATCGCACCCACGACCAGATCCGCAATACAAAGATCACGCCGAATATCTCGCCGTATGCCGAAGGCTCGGCGTTGATCGAGGTCGGCGGGACTAAGGTGATATGCACCGCATCGGTCGAGGACCGCGTGCCGATGTTTATGCGAAACAAAGGTTTAGGCTGGGTGACGGCGGAGTATTCGATGCTGCCGCGTGCGACCAATACCCGAACGCAGCGTGAGACAAAGAACGGCCCGTCTGGACGCACACAGGAAATTCAGCGGCTGATCGGCCGCAGTTTGCGGGCGGTCGTCGATACAAAGCTGCTCGGCGAACGCCAGATATATCTCGATTGCGATGTCATCCAGGCTGACGGCGGCACCCGTTGTGCATCGATCACAGGAGCGTATGTCGCACTTGCGCTTGCTTGCCGTAAGCTCGTCAAACAGGGAACTATCAAGACCAATCCAATCATCAGCGAGGTGGCGGCTGTCAGCGTCGGCGTTATCGAGGGCACGACGATACTCGACCTTGCTTACACCGAAGACTCGACCGCCGATGTCGATATGAATATCGTCTGCACCGGAGCCGGTAAATTTATCGAGATCCAAGGCACCGCCGAACGCGAGCCTTTTACACGCGAGCAGATGGACGAGATGCTTGTGCTCGCCGAGATCGGTGTTAATAATTTATTTGAGATCCAACGCAACGCGTTGAAAGATAAAGTATGAGCGAGAAACAATTTGAAGGAAAATCGGCGATCGTCACCGGCGGGACGCGTGGTATCGGCAAGGCGATCGTGTTGGAACTGGCACGGCGCGGATGCAATGTTGCGTTTAACTATTCCAAGAGTTCCGACGAGGCTGAGGCGTTAAAGGTTGAGGTCGAAAAGCTTGGTGTAAAAGCCATTGCCGAGCAATGCGATGTCGCGAATACCGAGGCAGCGGCGGCGTTTGTCGCCCAGGTCAAAGAGGATTTTGGCACGGTCGATTACCTCGTCAACAACGCCGGCATCACCCGCGACCAGCTAATCCTGCGGATGAAAGAAGAAGATTGGGATTCGGTCATCGATACCAATCTCAAAGGCGCGTGGAATTTTTCCAAAGCCGCGATCCGCCCGATGATGCGTAATGAGAACGGCGGTTCGATATTGAATATCTCTTCGATCTCAGGCGTTGTCGGTATGCTCGGCCAGTCAAATTACTCGGCGTCAAAAGCCGGTATGATCGGCCTGACAAAATCGCTTGCCAAAGAGATCGCCAGCAAAAAAGTCACCGTCAACGCTCTTGCCCTCGGCCTCATTGAGACCGATATGGCATCCGAGATGAACGATGAGTATCGCGAAAAGATCCTCGCAATGATCCCGCTCGGGCGTCTCGGCAATGTCACGGAGGTCGCTGAAATTGCGTGCTTTATGCTCTCGCCTGCGGCGGCGTATATCACCGGTCAAGTTATCCAGCCCGACGGCGGCCTCGCAATGTAGGCTATTATGTCGCTCAACTATCAAACCGAAGAGGACGAGGCTCAAGAGCCTGAAAGTGAGGTAGTCGAACAGCCCGCGTCGCCGATGCCTATCTACACGATCACATTTATCGTAGCGATAGGTGCGGTTGCTGTGACGCAGTTTCTTACGGGCCTTGAAGCGTCGATCATAACGGCGGGATTTGATAAACCTCTATTCCTAAAACAGCATGAATACTGGCGAATATTGACCGGTGCGACGACGCACGGCAGCATCTTGCATGTCGCGATGAACTGCTACGCGTTTTACAGCTTTGGCCGAATTTTTGAAATGCTGTCGAACCGGGCTCATTTGGCGATCGTGTTTTTGCTTTCTGCCATCGGCGGCGGCATTTTAAGTCTCGTGTTTCAGCCTGATGGCCTTTCGGTCGGAGCCTCAGGAGGAGTTGTGGGGCTGATCGGCTATTTGGCAGTCTATGCTTTCCGCCGTCGTGATTTTATCTCGCCCGCATTTCGAAAAAATCTGCTGATGAACATCGGCTTTCTTCTCGTTTTCGGGCTTGTGCTGTATCAAACGATAGATAACTTTGGCCATATAGGCGGCCTGATCACCGGAGCGGTCTACGGTTTGTTACAGATACCGTCAGATGTCCATATCGATCCGCGAGAGGCGGGTTCGACGACCGAGTTTGCAGGGCTCGCATCGCTGGGTATTTATATTGCCGCGTGTGCCTTTGGTATTTTGCTCATTCTCCGTATTGTCTAATCCATGGCTCGCGTCCGCGTTCATCAACACGTCAATCCGTTATCACCGTATTATCTCCAAGAGCCGGAGCCCGTTGATCTGTCTGCACTTTTTGCCGATCCGGCGAAGCCCCTGCATCTCGACATCGGCTGCGCCCGCGGACGCTTTATTTTGCGGATGGCTGAGGCTGAACCGCGGTGGAATTTTCTTGGGATAGAGATACGCGAACCGCTGGTTGAAGAGGCAAACCGGCTTATGGCGGAAGCCGGGCTGACTAATCTGCATTACGTCTTTTGCAACGCCATGCTCCGGCTTCGGCAGTTGCTCACGGATGTGCCGGACGATGTGCTGCAAGCGGTGACGATACAGTTTCCCGATCCGTGGTTCAAAAAACGCCACGCCAAACGTCGTATGGTAAATGCCGAGTTGGTTGCGACGGTCGTCGATAAACTTGCTCCGTGCGGCAAAGTTTTCGTTCAGACTGACATTGAGTTTTTGGCTGATGAGATGTTTGAGTTATTTAGAGCGGACGAGAGATTGAGCGGGATCGAGACGCGCGAAAATCCGTTTTCGGTAAAAACCGAACGAGAAAATGCGGTAGAGGACAAAGGTTTGCCCATCTACCGCACAATGTTGGAAAAAAAATAAATGGGCCGATAGAGATCTAAAGCCACCGGCCCGTTCCCACCTACCAGTTTATGTCCACCTGATAGTTGTCAGAGCCGCTCCTTGGATCGGTTATCTGGACGATCGCGATAAAGCCATTATCCCTCGCCGGCTGTTGTATTACGGTCACATTTCCGCGACCGTTGCGCCTAGTGGCGCGTAAGGAACCCGTGCGGTTAGCCAAGTAGCCAGTCAGGTAAAAGCTGGTACCTGACAGGCCGCTGCCCGAGATATCCTCGCTTTGTACATCGGAACCGGCAATGATGATATTAACGGTGCCGTCGACACGTCCCCGCCAGCTCACGCTACCCGAACGATACGATTCCTCGGCCCCCGTCCAGCCGCCGCCGGTCCACGACATTTCGACGCCATAATTATCCTGTCCGCCGTCATTGTCATAGATCTGCACGATGGCGGTGAAGTTGTTGTTGGCAGCGGGCTGTTGAATCACAAAAACATCACCCCGGCCATTCGTTTTCCGGGCGGATATCGTGGTTGGCCGACGCGGCAGGGTTCCGTTCACCTGCTGAAAAGTAGTAATAATGCCGTTGCCGCTCACATTACGGGTGGTTATCGTATTGCCGCGGATGATGAGTTCTGCTCGGTCGTCAACCTGGCCATTCCAAATTGCGGTATTCACTGCTCCGCCGCCACCGCCCGGAGGCGGATAGATCGTACCGGTCAGAACCACGTCGTATGTTCGCGGACGATTGCTGAAACCATCGGAATATCCCTGCTGGAAATACAACCCGATGTTTTGGTCGTAACCGCCCATAGGATTTTGGGACTCGCGTGTCTGGCCCGAATTGCGGCGATCGTTTTGACCGATCGTATAGCCCGAATCGTACGCACTACGTTGCGAATTTGTCCACCTAACGGTCGGCCTTACGCTGTCAAAACCTGCGCTGTAACCGTTGCGGTAAAAACTCTCGTACTGTGAATCATACTTGCTGCGATAGCGTCGATAGTCATTGCTACGACTGCGGGTGGCATCGGCAACGCCGTCTTGATAACCCTCTTCATAAAATCCGCATTTGATCGGCGAGGTCGTGTTACCGTCGCATCGGGAAATCTGAGCGGAGCCTGTGATGCCGCCGAACGCCAATACGAATAATAGCGATGTAAATACGATTAATCTTTTCATTTTCATTTTGATCCTCCAATTTGCTCAAGTGGGGCAGTTGCGGAAATGTGAGCACATTCCAGCATTTATGATGGCATCGCGTGCGATGTGCGATGTCTGAAATCTTGCGACGGCTAAACCCAACGTTTTTCTTTCTGAAATCGTTTCAACACCATCTCGCGCCGGAGTTTTGGCAGGTGATCGATGAATAGCGTGCCGTTGCAGTGATCGGTTTCGTGCATAAATGCTCGGGCGGCGTAACCGCTGGCTTCGCGTTCGAAGCACTTGCCTTTCTCATCCTGTGCCTTTAGCGTTGCGTTCATTGGGCGGACAACGACGGCGGGAACCTTGCCGACGGACAAACACCCCTCGGGGCTTGATTGCTCGCCGTCGGTCGCGATGATCTCAGGGTTTGCGGCAATGAGCTTGACGCCCTCACAATCCATCACAAACAGCCGCAGGTTTAGCCCGATCTGCGGAGCCGCCAACCCGACGCCCTCCGCGTCGTACATCGTGTCAAACATGTCGGCACAGAGTTCCGCGAGTTTGTCGTCAAACTCTGTCACGGGCTGTCCCATCTCGGCGAGCACTTCGCTCGGATATTCTGTTATTTTCCGAATGGTCATAAACAAGATCTCAATGGTTCTTTCGCTTTATTTATCATAAAATCTTGTCTGTCGGCGATTGCCGAAAAGCACCAAGTTTTACAAAAGAATAGTTTATAGCGGTTCGATACCTATAACAAAACGGATCCGGGTGCACAGCTAAATGATGACCAGCCCACGTTTATTTACCTGGCGGCAAGTATTGATCTATACGACGGTCTTTGTTGGCGTGGTAATTATTATCCAGCGAGGGTTGCGGTATGTCTCGGAGAATGTGGTCGCGTTTGACAATCCATATTACTGGCCGGTAAGCGTTTTTGGCCCGCGTTTGCCGTCACTGCGTGATTTGGCGGTTGCGACGGGTGTAACGGTCGTTTTCTTTTTGTTTACCCGGTTGCTCGAGGTCAAACGATTTAATATCGCGCTTACGATCATGTTTGGCGTGGTGCTGATCGCGGGATTGAATTTTATCCACGGAATCGACATCGGTTACTACGCCCCAATCGCGGGCGATGCACGAACGGGAACTCTCCTTCCCTATACGCTCGATGGCCAAGAGTATTTTCACGACGCGCTTGCGATAACAGACCCGGTCGATTTCTTTCGCCGATATAACGAAATACAGCCGACGCTCCACATGCATGGGCATACCCATCCGCCCGGTGCAGTGCTGACGTTTTATGTCCTGACAAGATTGTTTCGAGACCCCGCGATCATTGCGTTCGTGATTATGGTTCTCGCGACGATTCCCACAATATTCTTTTTTTACCGGCTGATGCGAACGGAATTGAGTGAAGAAACGTCACGTTATATGGCGTTTTTACTAGTGCTTTTACCGGCGGTTCAAATTTATTATCTCGCCACGATCGATGCACTGATCGTTGCTCTATTAACTGGAGTTCTTTATCTCTTTTGCTTTGGAAAAGGATATAGGTCAGCCGCCGGAGCAATAGTTTTGCTGACCGGTTCATTTCTGCTTACCTTTGTCAGCCTGTTTATTTTGCCGGTATTGGTCGGGTTTGATCTGATCGTTAGACGGAGCCTAAAGCGGTCATTGATCGTTGTCGGCGGGATGGTCGGTGTTCACATTCTTTTCTACCTTGTCGCAGGCTACGACGCCTGGCATTCGTTTCGAAATGCTTCGCTCCATGAAAATCCTAATGGATTTATGCTGTTCGTAGACCCAATAAATTATCTGTTTACCCGCATCGAAGACATCGCTGAGATCATATTCTTTTTCGGTCCGTTTTTGCTGATACTGTTAATTCGTGGGTTTAAGGCAAAGTTTCGGCTCCGGCCGATCGCAGATCTGCGGCAGCGGCCTTTGCTTGTGCTTACCGTTTTGGGTTGTATATCACTGCTCGGAATGTATGCCGCGGGAGCGTGGCGGACGGGTGAGACGGCGCGGGCGTGTGCGTATATTTATCCGTATCTATTGTTTCCTGTCGGGTATTATCTTGAGGACGCCGAGATGGGGGCAGGCGGCCGCTGGCAACTCGCGGCATTAGTTTTTCTGCAAGCAGTGGGGATGCAGGTCTTTGGCACTTATCACTGGTGATCTATCGAACGATCACGCCCGAGCGGGCTGTGCGGCGAAAATCGCGTTTTGCGTTAAAGCCTTTCTCATCTCGGGCCAGACATTGCCAACAAACAACGATCTCCTCGTTAGTTGGCGATAAAAACGTATTGTAGTGATCCATTTCGCGGTCACATTTTGAGCATCTGATGGGCAGCTTATTGCTTGTCTGGGGGTCAATCGTGTCGGTCATATTTTACCATTATACCAAACGAGTTTTGGGCACTACGTCAGTATAGTTTACTCGATGAGAATTTTCTAACTTAGTGTCGTCCATTACGGGGGCAGGTCAAACTGGAAAAGGTGTCAAATTTGTCTTATATATCACCGGCTTGAAAAAACATAGTTCATGACAAACACCAATAGACTGATATTTTCTTGGCGGCAAATGCTCATTAGCGTCGTGATCTTTCTGGTTTCGCTCCGCGTTATACAGGTATCTTTTCGGCATGTTTGCTCGAACTGGATCGCATTTGATTGTCCCTATTATTGGCCGATGAGTATTTTTGAGGTGCGTTTTCCGTCTGTCGGCGGTTTCGCTGTCGCCGGGGCGGTTTCATTGGCCTTCTTGTTTATGGTTCGTTACCTAGAACACAAACGTTTCTCACTCTGGTTATCATGCCTAATGGGCATTCTTCTTATTACAGGTGGAAGTCTTATCCAGGGTGTGGGAACCGCTTTGTACGCGCCAGTGGCCGGTTATGCCCAGCAAGGGGTTTATATTCCATACTCGTTAGAAGGTGAAGAGTATTACCACGATGCTCTGACTATTGCGGATCCAATAGATTTTTTCCGGCGTTACAATGAGATCCAGCCGACGTTGCATAACCATGCACATACACATCCGCCGGGAGCCGTTCTCACATATTACTTTCTAAATTGGGTGCTTCGAGATCCGGCGTTTATCGCGCTCTTCATAATGATCGTTGCAACGATCCCGACCGTTTTCTACTTTTATAAGCTATTGAGAACGGAAATTGGCGAAGAAACGGTCCGGTACATGGCGTTTCTGTTCGTACTATTGCCGGCCATTCAAATATATTATCTCGCCACGCTGGACGCTATCATAACTGCTCTTTTGACAGGCGTACTATATCTTTTTTGCTTTGGCAAAGGGCGGCTGGCGGTCGCAGGGGCCGCGGCCATGCTGACCGCGTCTTTTCTGCTTACATTTGTCAGCCTATTTATCTTTCCAGTACTGGTCGGGTTTGAATTGATAGTTAAGCGCAGTTTGAAGCGGTCGGTAATTGTCATCGGCGGAGTCCTTGGATTTCATGTAATTTTGTATTGGTTCACAGGGTACAATGCGTGGCATTCGTTGCGAGAGGCCTCTCATTACGAGAATCCTAACGGCTTTATGCTGTTCGTCGATCCCTGGAACTACCTTTTTACCAGAATTGAGAACATTGCCGAACTGATACTGTTCTTCGGGCCGTTTCTAACGGTGCTCTTTGTTCGGGGTCTGAGAGGTTTCGGAAGGATCAAAGAGTTGAATCTGAGACCGCTGATGGTTCTGACTTTCTTGGGGATCGCTTCGCTGTTGGGAATGTACATGGTGGGTGCATGGCGGACTGGTGAAACAGCACGGGCCTGCGCGTATATTTACCCGTACCTTTTATTTCCTGTGGCGTATTATTTGGAAGACTCTGAAACAAGTGTTGCCGGACGACTCCAACTTGCTTCGGTTGTTTTTCTTCAAACGGTCGGAATGCAGATCATTGGTATTTACCACTGGTAAAGTTACCGGTCGAACAGATCAAGGCAGCTTTCCTTAAGAAACCTTTTTCCTAAGCAGATACGCTTTCTGTCCAAAAAAGCTATGCTCGGTCACGACCGTGTAATTGGCCGAGATATATTCTCTAAACGATTCACAGATACCAGGTATTCTGCATTCGTCATTCATCAGTAGCCAGATCTCCGGTGCGTCAGCCGGGATCTTTGACAGTGTGAAAGCGGTTCTTCTGGCAACAAACGCCGGAGTCGGTGTGCCAAAATCAAACTCAAAATACCTCTCATCGGGCAGGATCCGGTTAACGCCGCTGTAATGGTATGGCAATGCAAGGGCGTCGTAGGTGTGAAAGATCACGATGGGCTGATCTCGCGCTTCGTTCTTTTCGATGAATTGTCCGACCCTGCCCCAGTCGCCCGGTTTCGCCCGATGCGGGTAGAGATTAACAAGCGTATATGCAAAACAAGCGAGGACTATTGTCGCGAACGCCGGTATCGCAAACCTAAACACCTTCCGGTTTCTAATATCCTCACCGAACAGATCGTTTAGCGAGGACGCAAAAAATAGTATGAGGGGCGGAAATAATAAAGACGCGTGGCGCACTAGGACCAGCCATTCGCCCAGGATAAAATATGCCACAAGCAGAAACCCAAGAATCGTCATTACCGTTGTCCCGAGTACTATTGTGTGACCGGATATCGACCGCCTCCGAGCGAGCGTAAAGCCGACGATAACGACCAACAGTATTCGCACAAGCCACAACCTCACGACCGATACGGTGGATGTTACATAGCTCGAAAAGATCTCAGTCGGCAGCAGAAATGTGAGGACGTGATTCCAAAGGATCTTGATCCCAGAGATAACTGATCTCTCCTCGATATACACACTGCTTCTCGCGTGCATCTCAGCCCATACGCTTAGGAGCATTGGCAGGAATGCTAGGCCGACCATACCCATTGTTGCTAGGTAGTTTGCGACCGAGCGCCAACGTCGAAAGATGAGGAGCGGTATTAGAAAACCCACCAACATCGGCCCTAGATAATAATTGGTATAGAGTGCGATGACGGATAGAATGGCAAACGGCACGATTGGGGCGATGCGGTTCTCGGCATTATCCCAAAATGCCTCGAGAAACGTGTAGATCAAACCGATCGAAAGCAAGATCACGAGAGAATAGACTCTGATCTCTACGCTGGCCCAAACTAGGAAAGGATGAAGTGCGAAAAATGCGGTCGCGAGAAGTGCCGCTGTTGGACGTACGAGGCGACCGGCGAGTTTTGCAAAAAGCCAGATGGCCGCGACGCTGGATAGGATGGAGAATAACCTCGCAAAAAAGATCGATTCGTTGACGAGCCGCCAAAAACTGAGTAGCCAAAAATAAAACGGGGCTTGTTTTTGTTCGACGGCAGCCGTTTGAAAAGCAACCCAAAACCCGTTTTGCGTGGCGTACAGGCTCGAAGCCTCGTCGTTCCAGATGTTCAGGTAATACGCGAGGGGGATGGCGATGAGCAGATGAATGACTATCAGCGGCCCGACGCCGTACTTAAGATAGCTGGTGCGATCGATCATATGCATCCGTCCGTAGGTTTATAGTGCCAGCTCGCTTGGTTGCTGCGTTACAGGTTGGACGCTCCGCACCGAATTTGCGTGTTCACGCATTGTCACCACGTCAAAAGACCGAGTATATGTGTCAAGAAAGCCGTTGATCAGCTCTAGCTTTTTCTCGATCGGCATATTCATACCGGGAAAGAATTTAAGCTCGGCAATATCGTCACCGCTCAGAAAATCCAGCGGGTGCAGGAGCAGCGAAGGCTGGACGCCGGTCAGCGAACACGCCGCAACGGCCGACCGCCAATAGGCTTTTGCCGCCAACGGAGAAAACGCCGAAAGATACAATAGATATGTCGCGTGGATCGGGGTCTTAATGATCGGAAAAGTCGTCACCGGTATCTCGACGAGGCCCTTACCAGCCGTGTCGACAAAGTGCGGTTTCAGAGTTTGAAAACCATCGGAAAATTTACCAAAAAGCTTCTTTAACTTTTCTTTTTCCGCAGCGCTCATGTTGGGAGACTTGAGGAAGTAAAACGCCCTCGCGAGCGGTGCAACGTATGTTGGCAGGGTGGAACAGTCGTATTCATAGCCGCGTTCGCCCAGCACCTCGATCACGGTCGGTGACAGGCTAAAGCCGGGGCCGCGAAAGCCGACGGGCCGCGTTCCGGTTATGCTTTCGATAGCGGTTTCGGTCGTTTCAAATTCTTCGACGATCTCGTCACGCGAATAGAGATGCAGCCATGGCTCGTGGTTAAAGCTGTGGTTGGCGATCTCGTGGCCGGCGTCGTAGATCGATCTGATCGACGCATGGTTTTTTTCAAGAGCGGCGTCCTGTCCGACAATAAAAAATGTGATCTTGAGGTTTCGCTCTTTCAAAAAAGCAAGGATACGCGGCACGGCGAGATCGAGATACGACGGGAAAGATTCCCACCCCGCATCGCCATGCGTTTTCATATATGCCCACTGATTGTCTAGATCGAGCGAAAGGCTCGCGATTGATTTCATAAGAAGGTTTGCCACGAATTACACGAATGGCACGAATAAGAGGAATCCATTCGTGTTATTTGTGTAATTCGTGGCTAAAAAATTTCTCTGCTAAGGCGACGGTTTCGTTTATGTTCAGTGTGCCATTGACGATGTGCGACGAATTGACGATATAGACGCCATCGACGGAGGACTTCATATCGGACAATCCTTCGGAATACCGGACGGTCGGTATCGGGAAAACCTGGCGGACGCGCGAGATCTTAAATGCGACAACGTCTTTTTTGCTGAAATGCGGGTACATCTGTTCGAGGCCATTGAGGAAATAACGCTCGATCTCTTCGTCTGTTTTATCGAACAACTCATCGTCGGGTGCGACGTATCGGGGCAGATAGATCAGGGCGTTCTTGTTAAATTCTTTTTTGTCCACGATAGCCGACATCTCGATAATCCCCGTGAACGGAGTGTCGTCGGTAATGTTCGTCACGTAATATTTGGACAATGAACATTTCATCAAAACAGATGCACAGACGATGCCCTGATAGCTGATACTTTCGAGATCCTGTTTTTCCGTTTTATTGAGTTGCGGCAGCATTTTGGCCGCGACATTTGACGGACAGGTGAGGATCACGCGGTCAAAAATATCGGACGCACCGTTGCGGGGAAATTGGCGGACCGTAGGTTTGGCCGGATTAGGCTCGGTCATGAATCCGGCCGAAAAGCCCGGAGCCGTAACCGCTGCGGTTTGATACTGAGCGTATTTCGTCTCTTGCGGGACGACGGTAGGCTTTATGTCTTTGTGGCGGCGTGCAGCAGCCGGAGTGATACGGATTTTACGGGAATCGAGCCTTTCGATCTTATCAACTCTCGAATTGAGCCTGATCTCAACACCCTTTTCTACCAACACTTCGCCAAAACGTTCGAGCACGCGGGCATAACCGCCGCGTACGTAGCCAAACATCTCGCGTTTCATGCCGGAATTACGTGCCGAATACATCCGCTGGATCGTCGCCCAGATAAATGAGGCGGCGGTTTCCTTATATGCCTCACCAAGCTTTGCCTTTAGCAGCGGCTTCCACATTTTTTCAAATGTCTTTTTGCCGGACAGCTTTGTCAGCCATTTCTCGACCGTGATCTTTTCGAGACGTTTCCAGTTCTTTACCTTTGACGCGTAGAAAATGGTAGCTCCGAGCCGCAATTTGCTGATGATATCGAGTGGCTTAAATTTAAGAAACTCCATCGTATCGGACATCGATAGCAGCTCGCCGTCGGTGTAAAATCCCGTTTTGGTCTCGACCCAGCGAAATTCGTCGCCGAGCCCGATCTCTTCGATAATATTTCGTGTGTGCCGGTCAGAAGCGAGCACGACGTGATAATGCTTGTCCCAGACGATATCGCCAATGTCCCAAACCGATGCCAGCCCGCCGATCTCGGCCGCGGATTCGAAAAGTGTCACTTTTGCTCCCGCGTCGGCGTAACGCATCGCGAGCGTCATACCGAGGAAGCCTGAACCGACAATGGCGATATTCTGTTTCATCTCTAGTAGTTTATTTGGGCAATTCTTTTTGAACGGTAGTCAGCGTTGCCGGTGTCAGCGAGGGGCGAACCGGTTCGGCTTTGCCAAACATCCGCAGCACTGCGAGATGCGACAGTAGTTTGATCGTGCCGACAATTGTTTTGAGCGTGTTCATCTTAGATACGCCAAACAGTCGAACCGCTAAAACGGTAGGAAATTCAACGATCTTGCCGCCTTCGAGATCGAGCAGCCCGAGCATCTCGGGGACGCCGTGAAAGCCCGGAGCCGTCGGATTAATATTGACCATGGCCGAACGGCGAAATACGCGAAAACAGCTTGTGTATGAAGCGATCTTTGTTCGCAATACGCGGCGGTAAAGCACCGACGCTCCTTTTGAAAGCAAGAGCCGCCAGCCAGGCACATTCTGCACACCGCCGTCTTTGTGGTACGGGGACGCCGTGACCATGTCCACATCTTCTCTCAGCAGCGGGATCATCTTGACGAGTTCGTGCGGGTCAAATGTGCAGTCGCAATCGATCGAGCAAACGATCTCGGTTTTCGCCGCACGGATGCCGGTCATAATGCCCCCGGCGACGCCTTTGTTGACCTCGAGCTGGAGGATCTGAACGTTGCGATGCTCGCCAAATAGCGAATTCATTACATTAAGCGTATCGTCCTGGCTTTTGTCATCGACAAAGACCAGCTCCGACGTATAGCCGATATCATTTAGTCGTGTTTCGACCGAGGCAAGTGTTTTTGCTAAGTAAGGCAGCGATTCTTCTTCGTTGTAGCAGGGGATGACGATCGAGACAGGCGTCAGCGTGTTTAGGTCGTGAGCGACCGGTTCGATGTCGGCGATCTTGGCCGCCACACTCTCGGCAAGCTCACGGCTCAGGCCGAGATGATCGGCGACGCCGGTGCAGTCGTACAGGGCAAGATTTTCGTGCAATATCCACTCCATCTTGTCGAGCTTGCGGTAATGACGAATGCGGTTGTATCTCGACGCGGCCATGATACGGGGCTGTTCCGGGTCGAGTTCCCAGACGTGAAAGTAAAACGTGAACGGGTCTTCGTGCTTGTCGTGCCAATTTTTCACCGCTTTACGCATCAGCGTGTAAGGCAGTTGGCGGAAATAATTGCCGCCGGAGATCGGCAATAGGCCGACGCCGAGATCGGTCGTTGAATATGGAAATTCCCAGATCGACTTGTCGCCGAGCTGTATTTCGTGTGCGACGCGTTTTGCTTTTTCAGTTTTTGACGTCGGCAAAAACGATGCGTCGTAGGTAAATCCTTCGTCCGCCAGCGTATCCAAAACCCAGCCGCTCTGGTCAAACGCCAGCTTTTCGGCGGCGCGATAGCCTATTATTTTTTGCCCGCAAGCGTCCTCGATCACTTGGTTTGTGCGGCGGAGGTCTTCGCGAAATTCGTTAGGCGTCAGATTGCGCGGGCTACGGTGATAGAATCCACGGCTCGCCACCTCGTGGCCACGTGATGCTATCTCGCGGATCAGACCGGGATTGGCCTCGGCGATCCAACCAAGCACAAAAAACGTCGCTTTGGTGTCGTAGCGATCGAGCAGGTCGAGGGTTTTTAGAGTGTTTTGCTCGTAACGAGGCTCAAAATTCTGCCAGTTGCGTTGTTGAATAAGATTCTCGAACGCACCGACATGAAAATAGTCCTCTACCAGAATGGTGAGTAGGCTTTTTGATCTTTTTATTTCGGCACTCATATTCGATCCTAAAAGTTTGCTTCGGGTGAGCCGAAGCCAATCTTTTGTGGAGAGACGGGGACGTGTAGTACGTTTTCCTGCTTATCGCGGGGCTGCCGAATAAGCAAAATAAGGAGCCGGATGCAACCGCCAGAATTGCGCTCCTTTGTTAATAAACTTATAAACCCATTGAGTTTCCGTATTTGAGATGAACTTTTTGTGAGAGGGGAAAGGCGACGGATCAGAAAAGCCTGGCTTGTTCCGCTTTAGCCCGGCGATCTTTGGCGGCCAGCTTTTCCTCGATGACACGGACGACCCTCGCGGCCGAACGGCCGTCGCCAAATGGGTTTGCCACCTCTTTGACCGATTTGATCCACGTCTCGACCGAGTAATTTTCCTCGAGCATCTGTTTCAGCGATCCCGGGCTGCTGCCGATGAGTTTTGAGACGCCGGAGCGGATCGCTTCGGGCCGCTCGGTGTTTTCCCGCATTACGAGCAGTGGTTTGCCTAATGACGGAGCTTCTTCTTGCACGCCGCCGGAATCCGAAACGATGAGCCAGGCGGACCGCATGACAGCCAAAAAGTCAGGGTAATCCAGAGGATCGAGCAGATATATGCGATCGCGTTTGCCGAGGATCTCCTTGGCGATGCCCTTAACATTTGGATTTGGGTGGACCGGGAAAAAAAGACAGACATCGTCTCGCTTGTCGACAAAATCGCGTAGCACCTTGAGATTGGTCGTCATCGTCGAGCCAAAACTCTCGCGGCGGTGCGTTGTCAACAGCAGTCGCTTCTTTCCCTCGGTCTGATTGATCAGCTCGGCGATCTCAGGGCTGACGTCGAGGTTTTTGAGCATGTGCTTCATCGCATCAACGACGGGGTTGCCCGTGACAAATATCTTTTCGGATGGAACGTCCTCGGCGAGCAGATTACGGCGATTTTTTTCAGTCGCGGCAAAATGAAATGATGCGATCTGCGACACGACGCGGCGGTTCATTTCCTCCGGAAAAGGGCTCAGCAGATTGCCCGAGCGGAGGCCCGCCTCGACGTGGCCGACGGGTATCTTTCGATAAAATCCGGCCAATGCTCCGGCAAGGGTCGTCGTCGTATCACCTTGCACCAGGATCAGATCGGGCTTCTCAGATGCGAGTATTTTGTCGAGCTTTGACATCACCCGCGAACAGACATCGGATGGAGATTGGTCGGGTTTCATGATGCCGAGATCAAAATCAACGTCGATCTCGAGCGATGTGAGAAAGGGCGTGAGCAGTTGTTTGTGCTGGCTGGACGACACGACGACCGTCTGAAAGCTTTTCTTTCGCAGCTCGTGGATCACGGGAGCAAGCTTGATCGCCTCAGGCCGCGTCCCAAACAGGACGAGGACCTTCATTCGCCGATCAGCGGTGCTGCGCAAAGTTTTATCCGTGTCAGTTGCCACGTTGTCGAGCATAAAGTTTTTCAGGTCAAAGATGATGGAAACTCTTTAGCTGATATACATTTAAACACTACCGCATTCCTTTTTCAATGATTTTTTGTGTCAAAAAGAAAATAGGCCCTCTGAAGTTCGCTCCACAGGGCCAATATAGATTTAATACGGTGAGACTATTTACTCGGGCGGGCCGGTGCAGCCGGGGCCCATGAGTGCCGGGATCTTGGTGCTGATGATGGGATAATTTTCGGCCTCGGCGTTCTTTTCGAGCCAATCCATATATTCCTCGGGGATCGACATATCGGAAAAGATAGCTTCGACGGGGCATTCGGGTAGACATGCGTCACAATCGATACAGTTGTCAGGATTGATCAAAAGCCGGTCGGGCGTTTCGTGAAAAGCCTCGACGGGACAAACGGCGGCGCAATCGGTGTATTTACAATCGACGCACGGCGGTGTAGTGATATAGGTCATTTACTTTTGAAATTCTCCTCTTTTTCTCGCGGGTAGCAACTTAAAACCGTAATATCCTGAGTCTAACTTGTCAAATCCGCCTTAACAAGTGGTAAAATGCATAGAATAAGCTAACCAGAAGCGGGTCAATTTCCGTAAGGGAAACAACAATGAAAACTATCAAAGCTGAACGAGAATTATCCCTCGATTTTCTGCGCGTCTGCGAAGCTGCCGCAATCGAATCGGCCAAAACAATGGGCCAGGGCGACCGCAAATATAGCGACCACGTTGCCGTTGAGGCAATGCGCGAGGTGATGGACACCGTCCCGATGCGCGGCCGTATCGTCATCGGCGAAGGTGAGCGCGACGAGGCTCCGATGCTCTACATCGGCGAAGAAGTCGGCGGCGGCATCTTTTCGGAAGAAGCTCGGGCAGAGTTTCCCGAAGTCGATATTGCCGTCGATCCGCTTGAGGGGACGAATCTGTGTGCGCTCGGTGCCAATAATGCCATCGCCGTGCTCGCAGCAGCCGAACGCGGCGGTTTGCTCAATGCACCGGATCTGTACTTGGACAAGATCGTCGTCGGCCCGTCGTGCAAAGGTGCGGTTGATATTGACGCTCCGGTGACCGAAAATCTCAAAAACATCGCCCGCCGTCTTGGCCGGGATGTTGATGACCTGACGGTTATGTGTCTTGATCGCGCCCGGCATAAAGCTTTGGTTGACGAAGTGCGTGCCGCGGGTGCCCGCATTCGCCTGATTTCCGATGGTGATCTGTCGGCCGGTATTTCGGCGGCGGTTGCGGGAACTAACATCCATGCTTTAATGGGCATCGGCGGAGCTCCTGAGGGCGTCATAACAGCAGCCGCGATGAAATGCCTCAACGGCGAGATACTCGCCAAACTCGTCTGGGATCCCGAAAGATTAGGTGTCGATAAGTCAAAAGTGCCGCCACATGACGAGGTGATGAGACGTCTCGGCGAGATGGGCATTACCGACACAAACAAGGTGTATGACACCAACGATCTCGCTCCGGGTAAAAAGATCATCTTTGCTGCAACGGGCGTGACCGACGGTGCTTTGCTCCGAGGCGTGCGGTTCTTTGGGTCGGGCAAGCGGACACATTCGGTCGTAATGACGACCGACAGCAAGAGCATCCGCTTTGTCGATACCGTCCACGTTGAGGGCGGACCGGACGCAGTTATAAGGTTTTAGCTATAAATGACTAGCTTAGTAGGCGGGTTTAAGTTAGGATTCAATATTGTTTGGAGGATATGAATGAGTATTGTCAGTGACAAAAATACAAACGGCAACGGCCACGCAAATAGCAACGGCCATAAAATGAACGGAACCAAACCGGCGGACGATCAGGGTAAATTGATCGTGCTGACGGCTCCGTTGACCGAGGCTATTGACCACGCCGGGTATTTTATTCAAATGGCGATGGCTTCGCTCCCGATCTGGATGGAAGGCGTGATCAACCGCAAATATCCTAAGTGGCGTGAGGTCGAACATTACAAGGACGGCTCGGCAAAATACATGCCGGCCGGTGTTCGCCTGGTCGAAAAATCGCTTTCGCGTGTGTACGAAAGCGACGACATTGTTTCCTGTTATCCGGACGACCTTGAGAAATTTATCGGCCCGCGCACCCGCGTTGTGGCGGTTTCGACGCATAATCCGCTCGGCGTGACGTTTGCCGCAGGTGTTTATACATCAATGTTTGGCTCGTCAAAGATGCCGATTAACTCGCACTATTCGCGTGAGCTGTTTGCCAAGATCAAGGGCAATGAGCATCGCGATAATTTTAAGGTGATCGTCGGCGGCTCTGGTGGCTGGCAGATCATCCAAACCGACCTTTACGAAGAATTGGGAATTGACTGCGTCGTTGATGGCCGCAGCGAATCGACCGATACG